>JBAQKU010000298.1:0-6288 GCA_049301315.1 Telluria sp. | reverse complement strand
GGTCGCGTCACTACGCGCGGCCGGCATCCCGATGGCGGTGGCGACCGATTGCAATCCCGGCACCTCGCCCATGACCTCGATTTTGCTGGCGATGAACATGGCCTGCACCCTGTGGCGCCTGACGCCGCAGGAAGCGCTGGCCGGCTGCACCATCAACGCCGCGCGCGCGCTCGGGATCGATGGCGAGGCCGGCACGCTGGAAGTGGGCAAGCGCGCCGATCTCGCGCTATGGGAGATTGCGCGCCCGGCCGACCTGGCGTACGCAATCGGCTTCAATCCATGCCGCGGCGTGGTCAATGCGGGCATGCTGCGCGCGCCGGTGGTAAGCTTGCCCGACTGATTTTTCCGGGAGGGCGCTTGCGCACCACATTCAAAGCCGTCATTGGCACGCTGGCGCTATTCATGTTCGCCATCAGCGCGCTTGCCACTGCGGCCGACGACGTGCTGCGCGTCGGCTCCAAGCGCTTCACCGAATCGTACATCCTGGGCGAGCTGCTTACCCAGAGCGCCGCAGTACATGGCAGGGCCGAGCACCGCCAGGGGCTGGGCAACACGGCCATCGTGCTGGCCGCGCTGCAGGCGGGCAGCATCGACGTCTACCCCGAGTACAGCGGCACCATCGACCTCGAGATCCTGAAGAACCCGAAACCGACCTCGCTGGCGGCGATGCGCGCCGCGCTCGCGCCGCTCGGCCTCGGGGTGGGCGTGCCGCTCGGCTTCAACAACACCTATGCGCTGGCGATGCGCGGCGACACCGACGGCATCAGGAAGCTGTCCGAGCTGGCGCGCCATCCCGAGCTGCGCTTCGGACTCTCGCATGAATTCATCGGCCGCGCCGATGGCTGGCCGGGCCTGGCGCAACGCTATGGCCTGGGCCAGCGGCCGCGCGGTCTCGACCACGGCATCGCCTACGAGGCGCTGGCGCAGCACCAGGTCGACGTGATCGACATCTATGCGACCGACGCCAAGATCAAGCGCTACGGCTTGCGGGTACTCGCAGACGACCTGGGCTATTTTCCGCGCTACGACGCGGTGCTGCTGTACCGGCTCGACGTGGCGCGCCGCTTCCCGCAAGCGTGGCGCGCCATCGAACAGCTGGAAGGGCGCATTTCCGCGGACGACATGATCGCCATGAACGCGGCCGCGGAACTGGATGGGAAAACCTTCGCCCAGGTGGCCGCGCGCTGGCTCGCGCCCGGAGCCGGGCAGCGCGGAGCGCGCACGGGCTTGCTCGCCAAGATGTTCGACGCCAGTTTGTGGAAGCTCACCCGCGAACACCTGACCCTGGTGCTGTTGTCGGTGGCGCTGGCCTGCCTTGCCGGAATCCCGCTCGGGATGCTGGCCGCTTTCGCACCACGGCTGCGCCAGGGCGTGCTGGGGCTGGCAGGCGTGCTGCAAACGGTGCCCTCGCTGGCGTTGCTGGCGATCCTCATCGCGCTGCTCGGCACGATCGGCACGCTGCCGGCGCTGGTGGCCCTGTTCGTCTACGCGCTGCTGCCGATCGTGAGCAACACCTGCACCGGCCTGCTCGAGGTGCCCGAAGGCTTGCGCATGGCGGCGCGCGCGCTCGGCCTGCGCACGCGCGCACGCCTGCTGCACATCGACTTGCCGCTTGCCCTGCCGGTGATCCTGGCCGGCGTGAAAACCGCGGCCGTGATGAGCGTGGGCACGGCCACCATCGCCGCCTTTATCGGCGCCGGCGGCTACGGCGAGCGCATCACCATCGGGCTGGCGCTCAACGACACCGACATGATGCTGGCCGGCGCGATTCCGGCGGCCGTGCTGGCCCTGCTTACGCAAGCGGCGTGCGCGCTCCTGGAACGGCTGGCGCGCCGCCGGCGCTCATAACGATTGCAGTTTCGAGCGCATCGCCGACATCTCGCGGTGCAGGATGCGCTCCGCATGGAAATCGTTTTCGCGCTGGGCGGCAATGGTCTGCAGGCTGCGCGAGCATACGTCGAGGCGCGAGCGCAGCCACACCTTGTACAAGGGGGCGGTAATGGGTTTGAGGGTGATCTTCATATTAGTTCGCCTGTAATCAGAGAGACTCATTCTGTTGGACAAACTATTTATGGGCTTGCGCTAACTCAACTGGGCGCATCAATGGCGAAACGTTGATGTGCGTCAACGAGCAAGTATACGGCTGAGTAATGATGGATGTCTGACAGCTGGCGTCCCAGACAGAGGAAAAAACGTGCCAAGATAAAAGAATCTACGTTACGCCGCCCAGATGGCAACGCGTACATTCCAGCCTCCCCTCCCCATGAAGCAATGGGTTAGCCCACGGTGCCTAGTTCCCGTGGGTTTTTTTATGGCCTTTACATTGCACGTGCGTAAGATCAGGCCCCAGCCAGATCGGTCAGTGCCGGCCCGGTCACGCGGCAGATACGCCAGTCCGACAGCAGTTCCGCGCCCATTCCCTTGTAAAAATTGATCGCGTTTTCATTCCAGTCCAGCACCGACCACTCGAAGCGCCCGCAGTTGCGTTCGAGCGCCAGTTGCGCCAGCGCCACCAGCATCTGGCGCCCGTAGCCCTTGCCGCGGTGGGCCTGTTTCACGTACAGGTCTTCCAGGTACAGGCCCTTGCGGCTGAGGAAGGTCGAAAAATTGTGGAAGAACAGCGCAAACGTCACCACTTCGCCGTGCTCTTCGCCGACGATGGCCTCGCATGCGGGGTGGGCGCCGAACAGTCCCTCGTGCAGCATCGCTTCGGTCGCCACCACCTGATGTTCGAGTTTTTCAAAGACGGCAAGTTCGACGATCATGCCATGGATATGGGCGACGTCGGCCGGCCCGGCCGGGCGAATGGAAAAGCTTTTTTCTGTGCTCATGAGATGTCGGGAACGCGGGTAAGGTTGATCGGTTGCGCCAGTGCCGGCGTGGGCGAACGCAGCGCCCATGCCACGCTGGCCAGGCACAATATCATGCCGAACCACTCGCTGGGGCCGGGATTGTAATGCTCGAGCCAGATCGACAGCAGCACCGAGATCACCGGCGTGACCACCCCGATGTATACCGCCTTTTGCGAACCGATGCGGTTAATCAGGGTGAAGTAGGCATTGAACGCGATGACCGAGCCGAAAATGGCCAGGTAGACCAGCCCCATCCAGTAGCGCGGCGCCTGCGGCAGCGCGAAATGCTGGCCGCTCAGCAGGGCCCATGCCGACACCAGCACGGTTCCCCACAGCATCGCCCAGGCCATCGTGAGCATCAGGTTCGCGCTTTGCTCGCGCAACTTGATGACCACCACGTTGCCGGCCGCGGCCGAGAGCGTGGCCAGCACGCCCAGCACCAGGCCGAGCAGGAAGTGACCGCTGCCGCCGGCGGCGATGTCCTGCCATGCCAGCGCAATCGACCGGTAGAACAGCAAGCCCACCCCGCCCACCGCCACCGCACCGGCGGCCCAGGTGCGCCAGCTGATCCGGGTGCCGAATGCGATCCGGTTGCAGATCGGGTTCCAGAACACGATCAGTGCGAACAGCACCGCCACCAGTGCGGACACCACGTACTGCTCCGCGCTGTAGGTGCACACATACGACAGGCCGAAGGTCAGGAAACCCTGCGCCATGGTCCAGCGCTGGACGCGCCATGGCAGGCGCAAGCTGTCGCCGCGTAACAAACACCAGGTGAAGAGGGTGGCCGATGCAAGGCCGAAACGATAGGCGACCGAGACCGCCGGCGCGACTTCGCCCAGTTGCAAGGTGATGGCCCAAAAGGTAGAGCCCCAGATCAGCGAGGCAAGGGTAAACAGGAGGGGAGAGGACATTGAGAAAGTATAAGGTCAATCAAAATTTCCTGCAGGATATGCCGCTGAAACCACAAATCCGGGCGCCGGACTTGATCCAGCACAAGCGGTCAGACGTTCGCTCCCAGCCCGTCGGCAAAAAACGTAATATTGTTGAATATGCAAAACAGGGGAAGGGCAATGACAACGTCGTTACATCTGAAGATTGCCATGCTGGTCGCATACGTGGCGCTGTGCATCGCGCTGGTGCTCGCGGCGCATGACAGCGAGTTGCTGGCCGGCCATGCCGTGGCGGGTGCTGTTGTCAGCCGCGGCCAGGCCGCGAAGTTCATGAGCGCCAGTTTTACTTCAATAGGCGAGATTCAGGCGGCGGTACAGGAAGCTCAGGACGAACAGCGGCCCGATCAGCAGGAAGCGCAGGTCTTCCAGGAAGGACGGTTTCCTGCCCTCGATCTGATGGCCGATGAACTGGCCGATCCAGGCCAGCACGAAGATGGCTAGCGACAAGGGCAACACGGTGGCGGGCGGCAAGGCACTGAGCAGTCCGAGCATCGCAGCGGCCATCAGCAGCATGCCGATGGCGAACTGTTTCGACAGCAGGAAGTAATACCGGATGGCAGCCGCGCTGACGGCCAGCGCCGCCAGCGGATGAATCCACCAGAAGACGCCGAGCAGGGTGAACACGATGACCGGGACGCACACGATATGGATGATCTCGTTGACCTGGTTCAGATGACTGTCGCCATAGCGCGCAAGCAGGATGTCGATCGGACGCGGCGCTGATGACTGCTCCATGAAGGTCTCCGGAGTGTTGTTCGTCGGGAAGGCCGCACGATTTTACACGGTTTGATCTGGCCCCAAGAAGCGCGCCGTTCGCGCCATCGGCTAGAATCGCTGCATGCCACGCGCCCCATTGAAATCGTCCCGGATGAGCACTGCCCCCGCACGCAAGCGCTGTTTCGAGCCGGTTGTCGACCATCGGACCCGCTTGCTGGTCCTGGGAAGCTTGCCGGGCGAGCAATCGCTTAAAAGCAATGAGTACTACGGAAACCGGCAAAATCGTTTCTGGATGCTGATGTCCGAGGTGATCGGACTCGACCTGCGCGCGCTCGACTACGCAGCGCGCTTGCAGGCACTGTTGGCAAACGGGGTCGGCTTGTGGGACGTGGTGGCGCAGGCGCATCGCGAAGGAAGTCTCGACAGCCGCATCCGGGACCGCGCCGACAACGATTTGCCCGCATTGCTTGCCACTTTGCCTGATTTGACGACCATCGCGTTTAATGGCGGCACGGCGGCCCGGCTGGGCCTGAAGGTGCTGGGCCAGCATGCGGAGCGCTATCGCATCGTTCAACTGCCATCGAGCAGTCCTGCGTATACCTTGCCGTATGCCGAAAAATTACGGCTGTGGCAGGTTCTGCGCGCATCGGAAAGTGACGCGCTTAGTAGGCGCGCGTGACGCTCGGGTTCGCTGAGCGCAAGTGCTCGGCCGTGCGCGCCGCTTCAGCTTGTCCGAAGTATCGTTCCTGATTGCCCGGAAGTCAAAGTCTAGCGCTCGCCGTGGAAGGCGTCGTGCAGTTCGTCGAGCAGCTCGGTGGTTTCCTCGGGCGGCATGCCGAGGTAGGCGCAGGCGCGCGCGCCGCCCTTGTCCCATTCGAGCGAGTGGGCGTGGCCCTGGTATTTCTGGATCGCGTATTCGGCCAGCAGCGACAGCGCCACCAGCGAGCGCACCGCGTCGTCGGTGGCGGCGTCTTCCAGCACCTCGTAGTCATGGTGGTGCAGGATGGCCCAGCAAAGCTCGCCCGACAGACCCCAGTTACGCGCCAGCAGGCAGCCGATCGCGGCGTGATTGGTGCTGTGGCGCTCGTCCTCGAGAACCGTGAACGGGTGCGCCGCGTCCTGGGCGGCAGCGGCGAAGCTGGCCGCGTAATCGGGAAAGCGCTGCATCAGCAGCGGCACCCCGGTGTCGCAGAACAGGCCGAAGGTGTGCGCCACGTCCGGCTCGCCCATGCTGAGGCGGCGCGACAGGAAAACCATGGCCTGGGCGCGCCGCATCGACTCCTCCCAGAAGCTCGACAGGGCGGCGTTGTCGGGGGCGATCAGCTGGCGCGCCAGCAGCCCGGTCATGAGGGCGGCGACCTGGTTGATGCCGAGGAAGGCGATGGCCTGTTCGATCGACTTGGCCTTTCGCTTGCCGCCGTAGAACGAGGAGTTGGCGAGCTTGAGCAGCGCGCCCGACATGCCGACGTCGCTCGATATGATGCGTGCGATCGCGTTCGGCGAAGGCTCGGACGCGGCCAGCTCCTGCTGCAGGTCGGCCAGCAAGCTGGGACGCGGAGGAATGCGGATCGATTTGATCAGGGCGTCCACCGGATCGGCCGCCGGTAGCGCCGGAGCTGCTGCGTCACTCATTGTTTTATTGGTATCGAACAGGCCAGGAAGCGGGCCGGCGCCACGCGAACAGCCGGCTTGTAAGACCATTACTATAAACCAGAGCGGCCGATCGAGCGGAAAAATAAGCTGCGTCGCGGCGCACGGGCCGGCCC
>JBAQKU010000297.1:0-6764 GCA_049301315.1 Telluria sp. | reverse complement strand
GCACCGAAGCGCTCGCGCCGGGCCGGGGCGACAGCTTCGAGCGCGCCCTCGCCGCGCTCGGCGGCGTTCTGGCGCGCCACGCCGGCGACACGCGCATCAGCGCCATTGCGCACCGCGTGGTGCATGGCGGCGAGCGCTTCGCCGGCTCGGTCGTGCTCGACGATGAAAAGCTGGCCTACCTGGCCACCCTCGCGCCACTGGCGCCGCTGCACCAGCCGCACAATCTCGATGGCATCCATGCGTTCCGGCGCAGCTATCCCGCACTGCCCCAGGTCGGTTGCTTCGACACCGCCTTCCACGCCACGCTGCCGGAAACCGAACAGACCTTCGCCCTGCCCAAGGCATTGCGCCAGGCCGGCATCCGGCGCTATGGCTTCCACGGCCTGTCGTACCGCTACGTGACCGACCGCCTGCTCGAGCAGTCGCCGCGCGCGCGCGCGCGCATGCTCATCGCCCACCTGGGCAATGGCGCCAGCGCCTGCGCGCTGCAGGACGGCAGGAGCATCGCCACCACCATGGGGTTTTCCGCGCTGGACGGCCTGATGATGGGCACCCGCAGCGGTTCGGTCGATCCGGGCGTGCTGATGCACCTGCTGAGCGCCGGCTGGAGCTGGAAGGACCTGGAGCACACGCTGTACCGCGAATCGGGGCTGCTCGGCGTGTCGGGCCTGTCGTCCGACATGCGCACCCTGCACGCGAGCGACGCGCCGGATGCGGTGCTGGCGGTCGACATCTTCATTCACCGCCTGGTGCGCGAATGCGGCGCGCTCACCGCCTGCCTCGGCGGCCTTGACCTGCTCGCCTTCACCGGCGGCATCGGCGAGCACGACGCCGCGCTGCGCCAGCGCACCTGCGAGCGCCTGGCCTACCTCGGCGTACGCATCGATCCGGATGCCAACCGCGCCGCGACGGGCGCGGCGATCGGCGCGATCCACGCGCGCGACAGCAGCGCCGAGGTGTGGGTCGTCCCGACCGATGAAGGCCGCGTCGCCGCGGCCGATGCGATGCGCCTGCTCTCGCACGCGAAACAATAACAACACCACCACCCGAGGAAATCAAGAATGCTGTACGCAATGCATGAAATGCAGAACACTGCCCTGCAGCCGATGATGGGCTGGGCGCAAGTGATGTCGACCCTGTTTTCCGACCCGGTCTCGCCGCTGGCTTATTCGCCGCTGTCGCAAGACATCGCCGCCGGTTGCGACCTGCTGTACCGGCTTGGCAAGAACTACGACAAGCCGCGCTTCGAGATCGAATCGACCCTGTTCAAGGGCAAGCAGGTGGGCATCCGCGAAACCGTCGTGCGCAACAAGCCCTTCTGCCAGCTGCGCCACTTCAGCAAGAAGCTCGCGCGCGAGGAACTGGACGGCGCAGCGCATCCGGCCGTATTGCTGGTCGCGCCGCTGTCGGGCCACTATTCGACGCTGCTGCGCGAGACCGTCAAGGGCCTGCTGCACGACCATGATGTCTACATCACCGACTGGATCGATGCGCGCAAGGTGCCGCTGGCGCACGGCCAATTCCATCTGCACGATTACGTCCACTACGTGCAGGACTTCATCGGCCACCTGGGACCTGACGTGCACGTCGTCGCAATCTGCCAGCCCACCGTGCCGGTGCTGGGCGCGGTGGCCCTGATGGCCAGCGCGGGCCAGGCGACGCCGCGCACGCTGACGCTGATGGGCGGCCCGATCGACGGGCGCATCTCGCCCACCAAGGTCAACAAGCTGGCGATGGAAAAGCCGTACTCATGGTTTGAAAACAACGTGATCCACACGGTGCCGGCCGGCTATCCGGGCGCCGGGCGCAAGGTCTATCCGGGCTTTCTGCAGTATGCCGCCTTCGTGGCCATGCATCCTGACAAACACATGCAAAGCTATGTCGACTTCTTCAAGGAACGCGCCGCCGGACGGCCCGCGAGCGCGCACCTGAAGTTCTATGACGAGTACAACGCGGTACTGGACATGACGGCCGAGTTTTACCTGGAAACGATCAAGGTGGTGTTCCAGGACTTCGACCTGGCGCGCGGAGAATGGGACGTCTTGGGCAAGCGCGTGCGCCCCCAGGACATCCGGGACACGGCCTTGCTGACGATCGAAGGCGGAAGCGACGACATTTGCGGCACCGGCCAGACCGAGGCGGCCCATGCATTGTGCGCCTCGATACCGGCGTCGAAAAAGCGGCATCTGACGGTGCCCGGCGCCGGCCACTTCGGTATTTTCTCGGGACACCGCTGGCACCAGGAAATCTGCCCGGCAATCGGGGAATTCATCGGCAGGAACAGCGCCGTGGCGCCCTGCCCTTAGTTGGCGCTGCCCGCCTTTTCCTTGATCAGCGGCCAGGCCAGGCGCATGTAGTAGAACATCGACCATACCGTCAGCACCGCCGCTATCCACAGGAAATAGTCGCCCCACTCCTGGGTATCGATCATGCCGAACAGCAGGTCATGGAACAGCAGCATCGGGATCGCCGTCATCTGGGCGGCGGTCTTGACCTTGCCGAGCGAGCTGACCGCGACCGAGCGCGAGGCGCCGATCTGCGCCATCCACTCGCGCAGCGCCGAGATGGCTATCTCGCGCCCGATGATGATGAAGGCGATGAAGTGGTCGACCCGGTCCAGGTGCACCAGCACCAGCAGCGCGCCGGCCACCATGAGCTTGTCGGCAACCGGGTCGAGGAAGGCCCCGAAGGCGGAAGTCTGGTTCCAGCGCCGCGCCAGGAAGCCGTCGAACCAGTCGGTGACGGCGGCGATGATGAACACCAGCGTGGCCGCCAGGTCCTGGTCCGAGCGCGGCAGCCAGTGCAGCGGCAGGTAATACACGCCGACCACCAGCGGAATGAGCGCCACACGTAACCAGGTAAGGAGAATCGGGATATTCAAGGGCATAAGGGCGTGCGCAACTCGATGAACGTTAAAAATGCTAGCGCCGCTAGTCTACATCGCTAATGCCTTTTAAACCAGATTCGTGAAACCGGGCAAGGACGAGCTTCGTGTACTAATGCAGCTGTTTGTAAATTTCTTCGGCAAGCTGGGTCGAGATGCCTTCGACCGACATCAGGTCTTCCACGCTGGCGTCGACCACTCCGCGCAGCCCGCCGAAGCGCGCCAGCAGCTTCTGGCGGCGCTTGGCGCCGATACCCTCGATCTCCTCCAGGCGCGAGGTCTGGCGCGTCTTGGCGCGCCTGGCACGCATGCCTGTGATGGCGAACCGGTGCGCCTCGTCGCGAATGAGCGCAACGAGCATCAGCGCCGCCGATTCCTTGCCCAGTTCCTGGGACGCCCGTCCGTCGACGAAGATCAGGGTCTCGAGCCCCACCTTGCGCCCCTCCCCTTTGGCCACGCCGACGATCAGGCCGATGTCGAGCCCGAGTTCGGCGAACACCTGGCGCGCCATCTCGACCTGGCCCTTGCCGCCGTCGATCAGCACCACGTCGGGCATCACGCCGTCGCCATTGGCGACCTTCTCGTAGCGCCGCATCAGGACCTGGCGCATGGCGGCGTAGTCGTCGCCCGGGGTGATGCCGTTGATGTTGTAGCGCCGGTATTCGCCGTTTTGCATCGCGTGGTGGTGAAATACCACGCACGAGGCCTGGGTCGCTTCGCCCTGGGTGTGGCTGATGTCGAAACACTCCACCCGCAGCGTGTCCAGGTCGTCCGACTCGAGCGTGAGCGCGTCGGCCAGCGCGCGCGTGCGCGATTGCTGCGAGCCTTGCTCGGAGAGCAGGCGCGCGAGCGAAATCTCGGCGCCCTTGTGCGCCATCTCGAGCCATTGGCGGCGCTGCCCCTGTGGCTGGAAGATCAGGTTGATGCGGTGCCCGCACTGTTCGGTGAGCGCCATCATCAGGGCCGGCTGGTCGTATTCGAGGTTCAGGATCAAGGTCGCGGGGATGAATTTTTCGCTGTAGTGCTGCGCCAGGAAGGCGCTCAGCACTTCGACTTCGATCGGCGCTTCGGCAATCGCGGCCGCGTCTCCCACCTGGGTCGGGAAATAGGCGCGGTCGCCCAGGTGGCGTCCGCCGCGCACCATGGCCAGGTTCACGCAGGCGCGCCCGCCCTGCACCACCACGGCGATGATGTCGACGTCGGCGTCGCCGGTCGTCGCCATGCTTTGCTGGTGCAGCACGCGCGCCAGCGACTGGATCTGGTTGCGCACGGCGGCGGCCTGCTCGAACTTGAGCTCTTCGGCGAAGGCGTGCATCTTGGTTTCGAGTTCGGCCATCACTTCGCCCTGGCGCCCGCGCAGGAACCTGGCGGCGTTGTCGACGTCCTGCGCGTATTGATCGCGTGCGATCAGGTTCACGCATGGCGCGCTGCAGCGCGCGATCTGGTGCAGCAGGCAGGGACGCGTGCGGTTGGCATACACGCTGTCCTCGCAGGTGCGCAGCATGAACACCTTCTGCAGGATCTGCATCGATTCCTTGACCGCCCACGCGCTCGGAAAGGGACCGAAATACTGGTTCTTCTTGTCCACCGCGCCGCGGTAATACGCCATGCGCGGCACGTCCTGTCCCGTTATCTTCAGGTAGGGATACGATTTATCGTCGCGGAACAGGATGTTAAAACGCGGCTTGAGCGTCTTGATCAGGTTATTTTCCAGGATCAGCGCTTCGGCCTCGCTGTGCGTGACCGTGGTCTCGAGGCGCGCGATGCGTTCGACCATCATCGCGATGCGCGGGCTGGCCAGGTTCTTCTGGAAGTAGCTCGAGACGCGCTTTTTCAGGTCGCGCGCCTTCCCGACGTACAGCACGGCGTCGGTGGCGTCGAAATAGCGGTAAACGCCCGGCAGGTTGGGCAGCTTGGCCACGGTGGCGAGCACCTGCTCGCGCGCTCCCGGTGCTGGCTGGGAAATTGCTTCGGTCATTGCTGTGATTGGGATTCGGTCAGCTCTCTTGTGTGACGATCACGAATGCGACGCCGTAGTCGGCCTCGTCGCTGATCGTCACTTGCGCACTGAGCTTATTATGCCGCATGAATTCCTCGAGCGCACCGCTGCACACGATGACCGGCCTGCCGCCCGGCGCGTTGAGCATCTGGGCGCTGCGCCATGTCATCGGCATGCGCATGCCCAGCCCGATCGCCTTGGAAAACGCTTCCTTGGCCGAGAAGCGGGTGGCCAGGAAGCGCAGGCCGCGCAGTTCGTTCCTGGCGCGCCGCGCGTGGAATTTTTCGAGCTCCTGCGGCCCCAGTATCTTCTCGGCGAAGCGCTCGCCGCTGCGCGCCAGCGCGGCGGCCACGCGCGAGATCTGGACGATATCGGTGCCGATCCCGTAAATCATTTTGTTTTTGCCGAGCTGGTGCCCAGGCGCGCCGCCAGCATGATGGCCTTCATTTCGCGCACGGCGTTTTCCCAGCCGGCGAACACGGCGTGCGCGACGATCGCGTGGCCGATATTGAGTTCGCCGATGTCGTCGATGGCGGCAATGGCCTGCACGTTGGTGTAGTGCAGGCCGTGGCCGGCGTTGACCTTCAGGCCGCACTTGACGCCGGTGCGCGCGCCGGCCTTGATGCGTTCGAGTTCTTGCTCCTGCTGCGCGCCCGCGCTGTCGGCGTAGCGCCCGGTATGCAGTTCGATCACCGGCGCACCGGCCTCGGACGCGGCGGCGATCTGCTGCGCGTCGGCGTCGATGAACAGGCTCACGCGGATCCCCTCGCCTTGCAGCTGCCTGATGGCCGCCTGCACCTGCCGGAAGTGGCGCACCACATCGAGCCCGCCTTCGGTGGTCACTTCCGCGCGCCGCTCGGGCACCAGGCACACGTCCTGCGGCAAGATGCCGCATGCGAAATCGATCATCTCGGACGTCACCGCCGCTTCCAGGTTCATGCGCGTGATCAGCTGCGGGCGCATCGCCAGCACGTCGGCGTCCCTGATGTGGCGCCGGTCTTCGCGCAGGTGCAAGGTGATGGCGTCGGCTCCGGCATGCTCGGCCAGCAGCGCGGCGCGCACCGGGTCCGGGTAGGTGGTGCCGCGCGCGTTGCGCAAGGTCGCCACGTGGTCGATATTGACGCCCAGGTCGATGACCGGGCCGATGGGTTGCAGGAAGCTCATGGTGTTTTTATAACTGCATCAGGTCGATTAGTATCTGGCGCGTGTTCAGCGGCGCGCCCCCCAGGTGGTGCGCCAGCAGGAAGCGCATCAGTTGCTTGCTCTGCGCTTGGGTCGCAGCGTCCGCATAATCCTCGTGTTCCATGTCGAGCAGCGTCTTGCCGCTCACCACGGGCCAGTTGTCGCCTGCGCGCGCCGGGCGCGGGCCGCGCTCGGGGTCGACCACGTAGCTGCCCGCCGGTTCGAGCGCGCTTCGCTTGCCGGTGCAGCGCGTTAAATCGGCGCCCACCCCGGTCTCCTTGAGCAGGGCCAGTTCGAACTTGCGCAGGACGATCTGTGCCGGCTCATTGTGCGCCAGCTCGTTGAGCGTGGCAACGTAATGGTCGAACAGGGCGGGATGGGGGTCGTCGCGCGCGAGCAGCTTGACCAGCAGTTCGTTCAGGTAGAAGCCGCACAGCAGTGCGGTTTTCTCGAGCGGCAGCATGCCGCCTACCCATTCGGCGTCGATCAGGGTGCGCAGTTCGGACTTGCCGCTCCAGGAAGTGGACAGCGGCTGGAAGGTTTGCAGCACGCCGCGCAGCTTCGAGTGGGGGCGCTTGGCGCCCTTGGCGACCAGTCCCACGCGGCCGTGCTCGCGCGTGAACATGTCGACAATGAGGCTGGTTTCCTTGTACGGATAGCTGTGCAGCACGAAGCCGGGCTGGCCGCTGACGCGGTTAT
>JBAQKU010000296.1:0-1595 GCA_049301315.1 Telluria sp. | reverse complement strand
GGCCGAGGCCGCGCCGGCGCCGGCCGTCAAGCCCGGCACGCCGGCCGCCAAGCCCGGTGGCCTGCTGTACCGCCATGGCGTGGAAATCGGCATGCGCGGCACCTACCTGGACATGATCGACTTCATGGCGGCGCTTGAATCGATGCCGACCCAGCTGTTCTGGGGCAAGGCCATCCTTGAAGTCGAGGAGTATCCGGTCGCGCGCTTGACGCTGAGCCTGTATACCCTCAGCCTCGACAAGAAATGGATCAAGCTGTGATGACGCCGGCCGCGCGCGCCTTGTTGCTGCTGCTTGTGGTCTGGACCGGCGCGCCGCTTCGCGCGCAAGCGCTGGCCGATCCGACCCGCCCGCCTGCGGTGCTGGCCCCGGCAGTGCCGGGCACGAGCGCCTTGCCCGCCGAGCCGGCCGAGCCGCAGTTACAATCCGTGCTCATTTCCGTGCGCGACGGCGGGCGCCGGGTCGCGGTGATCGACGGACAGGCGCTGCGCCTGGGTGAAAAATTTCGCGATGCGGTGTTGATCAGGATTACGGAGACGGAAGTCGTATTGCGTCGGGGCAGGGCACTGCAGGTGTTGCGGCTGTTCCCGGCAGCCGAACTGAAGGCAGCTCCCGGCGGCGTGCAGCGCCGCCCATAACAACAGAGACAGACAGAGCATGCATAAACTATTCTTGACAGCGATCCTGGCCGGCCTTGCCATCTTGAGCGGATGCAACACCACGCCATCGCGCGCCGCTTACGAGGCGATCAACGCGCAGATGGCGCAGGCCGGCGCCAGGCCTGCTGCGCCCCTGCCCGATGCGGCCGTCGCCAATGCGCTGCTGCCGCCGGTGGCGGCGCTGGCCGAACAACTGCCGAAGTCGCGCCAGGCGCTGGAAGAACGCTTCAACGTTTCCTTCAACAATGTGGCGGCGCAGCAGTTCTTCAACTCGCTGGTGACCGGAACGCGCTACAACATGCTGGTCCACCCGGAAGTGAACGGCTCCATCACCGCCCACTTGAAGGACGTGACGATGACCGAGGCGCTCGACGCGGTGCGCGAGCTGTACGGTTACGACTACCGGATCGAGGGTACCCGGATCTACATCAAACCGCTGAGCATGCAAACCCGCATGTTCCAGATCAACTACCTGACCGGCAGCCGCAAGGGCAGCTCGAACCTGCGCGTGTCGTCCACCTCGGTGAGCAGCGCGGGCAATAACGGCAACAACCAGAATAACCAGAACCAGAACCAGGGCAACAACCAGAACAATCAGCAACAGTCCGGCGCCGCCCAGGCCGAGAGTTCGAACGTGACGACCACCTCCAGCAGCGATTTCTGGGCCGAGCTCAAGGCGGCCGTCGAGGCCATCGTCGGCAAGGAAGGCGGGCGCAGCGTCGTCATCAGTCCGCAATCGGGCGTGGTCGTGATCCGCGCCATGCCGGAGGAACTGCGCAATGTCGACATGTATCTCAAGGCAACCCAGCTGTCGGTGGACCGCCAGGTGATCCTGGAGGCCAAGATCCTCGAGGTGGAACTGAACGACAGCTTCCAGAGCGGCATCAACTGGGCCATCTTCCGCGGCGCCGGGCACCAGAACCGCAGCTCGACCGGGC
>JBAQKU010000295.1:0-9053 GCA_049301315.1 Telluria sp. | reverse complement strand
GCGCAAGCGCGAAGGCGGCAGCGAGCGCATCGCGGTGCTGCGGCGCGAAATGGCGCTGACGATGGAGCGCGGCTGCGGCATCTACCGCAGCGCCGACGAAATGACGGCCACCTGCGAGAAACTGGCCGAACTGAGGGCGCGCTACCACTCGGTGCGGGTGGACGACAAGTCGGACGGCTGGAACACCGACTGGCTGCAGGCGATCGAACTCGGTTTCCAGCTGGAGGTGGCGCAGGCGATGGCCCATTCGGCGCTGAACCGGCGCGAGTCGCGCGGCGCGCACCAGCGCATCGACGGGTATGCCGAGCGCGACGACATCAATTTCCTCACCCATTCGCTGGCCATGTACCGGGGCGAGGACGCGCCGGAGATTGTCCACGGCAGCGTCACCATCACCAAGTCCAAGCCCGCGCTGCGCGCCTACGGCGCCGCGGGCGAGCATGCCGAGCAAAGCCCGACCGGAGCCGCACATGACTGAATCGCTCAAATTGATCCAGGTCGAGGTGCTGCGCTATCGCCCCGAGCAGGACGAAAAGCCCTACACGGCCACCTACACGATCCCGTTCAACGACGACATGTCGGTGCTCGAGGCGCTGCAGTACATCAAGGAAGAACTCGACAGCACGCTGTCCTACCGCTGGTCGTGCCGCATGGCCATTTGCGGCAGTTGCGGCATGATGATCGACGGCGTGCCGGCGCTGGCCTGCCACAGCTTCGTGCGCGACTACTATCCGCGCACGCTGCGCCTCGAGGCGCTCGATCACTTCCCGGTCGAGCGCGACCTGGTGGTGGCGGCCGACGATTTCATCGGCAAGCTGGAAAGCATCAAGCCGTACATGGTGGCGCGCGAAGTGCGCCGCCTCGACCAGGGCGAACACCTGCAAACCCCGGTCGAACGCGAACGCTACGCGCAGTTCAGCGCCTGCATCAACTGCATGCTCTGTTATGCGGCCTGCCCGCAATACGGCATGAACCACGAGTTCATCGGGCCGGGCGTGATGGCGCTGCTGCACCGCTATAACGAGGACAGCCGGGACGGCGCGCGCGCGCAGCGCATGGAGCTGGTCAATGCCGAGGAGGGCGTGTGGAACTGCACCGCGGTCGGCTATTGCTCCCAGGTGTGCCCGAAAGGCGTGGACCCGGCCAATGCGGTCAACATCAACAAGATCAACAGCGCACGCGACTTCTTCCTCGGTTCGGCGCGCGCGCCCGACGCGCTGCCGATGCCCGAGGTGCCGGTGGTGAACGGCCCCGGCTACGTGCGGCCGATGGCGGGCTGGTGGCGCAAGAACCCCTCGTTCATCCGCTACATGCTGCGCGAATCGACTGCGCTGCTGGTGGCGATCTACGCGCTGGTGCTGCTGGCCGGGCTGGCCAGCCTGGCGCGCGGCGAAAGCGCATACAACGGCTGGCTGGGCTGGCTCGCCAGCCCGGTCGGCGGCGCCTTGCATGCGGTGGCGCTGGCGGCCATGCTGTATCACAGCTGGAGCTGGTTCGAGATCATGCCCAAGACCATGCCGCCCCTGATCGTGGGCGGCAAGCGCGTGGCGGCCGGCGTCATTACATGGAGCGGGGTGGGCGCGGCAGTGGCGAGCACGCTCGCGCTGTTTCTCATCGTCTGGAGCCTGGCATCATGAAAAAACGTTCGAACGCACCGATCTTCTGGGCCCTGTTCGGGGCCGGCGGCATGCTGGCCGCGCTCACCGGGCCGGCACTGGTGTTCATGACCGCAGGCGGCTTGCCGTTGCGCTCCATGCTGCCGGCCGACATGCTCAGTTATCGCAACATGCTGGCCTTCGCGCAGCACGGCCTCGGTAAACTGTTCCTGCTTGCCATCGTGGTGCTGTACATGTGGCACGCGGCGCACCGTATCTACAAGAGCTTGCACGATGTCGGAATCCATCCCGGGCCCCTGCCCAAGGCCGTCTGCTATGGCTCGGCGCTGGTGGCGAGCGTGCTGGCGGCGGGAGCACTGCTTGCAGTCGGATTTTAACGAACAGGTGGAGCTGCCACCCTTGTCCACACCAACCCGGGCCGGCAGCAGCGGCCCATCTCCCGTCCGGGAGCCTCACCGGGGAACACCCATGAAAAACGATGTCGACGCTGTTGCAGGGGCCGCGCTGCTGGCCGCCGATGCCCTGCCGCCGGTTCCGCATTATCTGTCGGCCCACTATTGGTGGGCCTACGTCCACCCGCGCGCCGTGCGCCTGTTCGAACGCCAGTGGATGGTCAACCTCATCTTGTGGGGCAACTACGACCGCCTGTGCGATGCGCTGCTCGACAGCTTCGGCGCGCAACTGCCCGGGCGCACGCTGCAGATCGCGTGCGCCTATGGCGACCTCACGCCGCGCCTGGCGCAGCGCATCGCGCCCGACGGCGCGCTCGACGTGATCGACATCCTGCCGATCCAGCTGGCCAACCTGGCTGCGAAACTGCCGCGCCAGGCGCCGGTGCGCATGCATCACATGAATTCGGCGGCGCTCGGCTTTGCCGACGCCAGCTTCGAGCGCGCCGTGATGTTCTTCCTGCTGCATGAACAGCCGCATGAGGTGCGCCTGAACACGCTGGCCGAAGCGCTGCGCGTGGTGCGTCCCGGCGGCACCCTGACCATTGTCGATTTCGCGCGGCCGAGCCGTCTCAATCCGCAGCGCTATGTCTGGCTGCCGCTGATCGGCCTGGTCGAGCCGTTCGCGCCCGCGCTGTGGCGCGAGGAACTGAGCGCGTGGCTGCCGCGGGAAGTGCCGATCGCCGCGATGGAGCGGCGCAGCTTCTTCGGCGGTGCGTACCAGATGCTCACGCTCACCCGGGGCTGAGGCGCCTGCGGCCACGCCGCTTTTTTTGTCTTTAGAGGTTCGCATGACTCCTATTTCCGATGTCGTCTGGCACCGCCTCACCGGGCTCATGCCAGGCGAGTTGAAACAGGCCGAGCTGGGCTGGCTGGCTTCGCCGCACCGTCACCTGTCGCTGTTCGAACGCAGGCGCGCCACCCTGATCGTGAACCGGGTACGCCTGTTCGCCTTCCTGTTCGCCGTGCTCACGCCGCTGTGGTGCGCGGTCGATTTCGCGGTGTTCCCGTTCCCCCTGTGGAGCTACCTGGCGCTGATGCGGCTCGGCGCGAGCGCCGCCTTTGCCGCGCTGCTGCTGTACTACCGCCCGAACGGCGACCTGTTCAACGCCTACCGCGCCATGGCGCTGCTGTTCTTGATCCCGACCGTGTTCTACGTCGTCTCGCACTCGATGCTCTACAACTTCGAGTTGAGCGGCATGTCGGCCGCGATCGGCGCCGGCTATGCCTTCCTGCCGTTCGTGCTGCTGGCCGGCCTGTCGATCTTTCCGCTCACCTTGCTCGAGAGCCTGGCGGTGGCCAGCCCGATCCTGCTGGCGCAGGCCGTTTCAGGCTACATGCAATGGCCGACCATGGACTGGCCTTCGTTCGTCGGCGCCTTCTGGCTGCTGGTGCTCATTACCGGGGTGGCGGCGCTGGCCGGCGTGAGCCAGCTGGCCTTCATGATCGCGCTGGTGCGCCAGGCGGTGCGCGACGCGCTGACCGGCGCGTTTTCGCGCACCAGCGGCGAAGAGGTGATCGACCTGCAATTCACGATCGCCAGCCGCAGCGGCGCGCCGCTGGCGGTGGCCTTCCTCGACCTGGACCATTTCAAGGATGTCAACGACAGCTTCGGCCACGAGGCCGGGGACCGGGTCCTGATCAACATGGTCGACAACGTCACGCGCCACCTGCGCCACGGCGACATGCTGGCGCGCTGGGGTGGCGAGGAATTTCTGCTGATCATGCCCGACACCTCGCTGACGCAGGCCGAGGCGGCGCTGGCGCGCCTGCGCGAGATCGGCTTCGGGCTGCGCCCGGACCGCGCGCCCGTCACCGCCAGTATCGGGGTGGCCGAACTGGCGTTCGACAAGAGCGTCAACTGGCACGCGCTGGTGGAGGCGGCCGACGCGCGCATGTACCGCGCCAAGCAGGACGGGCGCGACCGCATCGTGAGCCGCGACGGCGCGCTTCACCTCATGCCGGCGCCGCCGCGTGTTGCAGGTGCCGGCGGGTAAGTTCGAATTCGTTGCTGAGCGCATCGAAGACAATCGCGGCCTCGTCCAGCCTGCCTTCCTTGGCGCACAGTTCGAGCGCCACGCAATGGGAGTGCATGCGCTGGGCGCCGAGGTTGTCGATGCCCGACAGGAAGCGATGGGCATGCGCTTCGAGCGCCGCGCCGTCGCGCCGGGCCAGGTCGCCGGCCAGGTCGGCCAGGTGGCGCGGGCCGTCGGCCAGGAACAGCGCGATCAGGTCGGCCACCAGGGTCGGGTTGCTGTCGTCCTGCAGCTCGCGCAACTGGGCGATGCGGCGTTGGTCGATCACTTGCGCGCCCGCCGCCGCAGCGTCTTGCGCGGTCACCGTCATCAGCACCCTGCGGATGTCGTCCAGTTCGATCGGCTTGGCCACGTAGGCATCCATGCCGGCGGCCAGGCAGCGTTCGCGGTCGCCCGGCATGGCGTTGGCGGTCATCGCGATCACGCGCGGCAGCGCACGCTCGCCGTAGCGCGCGCGCAGGCGGCGGGTCGCTTCCAGCCCGTCCATTTCCGGCATCTGCACGTCCATCAGCACCACGTCGTAGTTCTGGCGTTCCAGCGCATCGAGCGCCTCGACCCCGTTGGCGACGACGTCGGCGCGGTAGCCCAGGTGCTTGAGCAGCTGCTGGACCACCTTCTGGTTTACGACATTGTCTTCGGCCACCAGGATCTTGAGCGGCAACTGGTCGGCCAGGCGGCCCTCGAGCGCGGCCGGGCGCTGGCGGGCGGCAAGCGGCTCGATCCGCATCGCATGCAGCAGCACGTCAAACAGCGCGGTCGACTTGATCGGCTTGTTCAGGTAGGCGGCGAACTGCACCTGCGCCAGCTTGACGTCGCGCGGCCGGTGCGCAAGCGAGGTCAGCATGATCAGGGGCAGCGCCTGCGCGCTGCGGTACCTGCGGATCTCCTTGGCCAGTCCCATGCCGTCCATTTCCGGCATGCTCATGTCGAGGATGGCGACATCGAAGGCATGGCCGTGGCGCACGAAGTCGAGCGCCTCGATGGCCGATGCCGCCGCCGCCGGCACCATGCCCCACAGCAGCGATTGCTTGACGAGGATGCGCCGGTTGGTGCTGTTGTCGTCGACGATCAGCAGGCGCTTGCCGGACAGCGCCGACGAGCTTTCCTGGAGAAAGCTCTGGGCCAGGCGCGAGCCGGACGCTTCGGCCACGATGGTAAATGAAAAGGTGGAACCGACCCCGACCTCGCTCTCGACCCACATGCGCCCGCCCATCACTTCGGTCAGGCGCTTGCTGATGGTCAGGCCCAGCCCGGTGCCGCCATACTTGCGGGTGGTCGAGGCATCGACCTGGGTGAACGACTGGAACAGTTCCGGCAGGCGCTGCTCGGGGATGCCGATCCCGCTGTCCTTGACCGAGAATTCGACTTCATAGGCGTGTTCGTCGACCAGGCAGGCCGCCACCGACACCAGCACTTCGCCGTGATGGGTGAACTTGATCGAGTTCGACAGCAGGTTGACCAGCACCTGGCGCAGCCGGGTCACGTCGCCGACCAGCGCGGCGGGCACGCTGTCGTCGATGAAATAGGCCAGGTTGATGTTTTTCTCGCTCGCGTTCGACGAGAGCAGGTCGAGCGACTCCTCGATGCAGCGGCGCAGGTCGAACGGATGGCGTTCGATTTCCAGCTTGCCGATATCGATCTTGGAATAGTCGAGAATGTCGTTGATGATCGTCAGCAGCACTTCGCCGCTGGCGCGGATGGTTTCGGCGTAGTCGCGCTGTTCGTCGTCGACGTGGGTGTTGAGCAGCAGGCTCGTCATGCCGATCACGGCATTGAGCGGGGTGCGGATTTCGTGGCTCATGTTGGCCAGGAACATGCTCTTGGCCAGCATCGCCGCCTCGGCCGTCTCGCGCGCCTGTTCCAGCTCGCGCTCGTAGGCCTTGCGCACCGAAATGTCGCGCAGGATGACGGTATGGATCAGGCCGTTTTCGGCCTGCAGCTTCGAGATCGAGGCCTCGGCCGGAAATTCGCTGCCGTCCTTGCGGATCCCGAAAATGCTGCGCCGCTCGGCCATCTGGCGCGCGCTCGAGTTCGAATGCGCAAACTCGGCGATGTGCTTGCTGTGGCCGGCGTGGAAACGGGCCGGCAGCAGCAGGTTCAGTTCGCGTCCCGTCACTTCCCCGGCGTTCCAGCCGAACAGCCGTTCCGCGCCCTGGTTGAACAGGATGATCTTCAGTTCGCCGTCGACACAGATGATGGCGTCGTCGGCGATGCTGAGAATGCCGTTTAGCTGCGTGTAATTGAGGCTGTTGCTGGACATGATGGGGGCTTGGCGTAACCGTGGGTAAGGTTTCATTTTACCTTCGGCCGGTCCGCCTGCCACGCATTTCTTTCGTAAAATTAATCGACATTTAACATTGTCGTGGCGTAAACAGACACATTTACTTTACAACAACATATCCATCGACCTGACGGCAAGTTGTTACATTGCCACAGCAAACCCATGCTTGGGTTGATGCTTGACCGCAATCATTTGAGATATTTTTGACAATAGTTACACTCGGCTGCATTGCGAAAACACCCTGGCACTGGCATGACATCCGTTAAAAAAGCGCCCGAGGTACTTCTGGCTCTTCTGCAACAGGCAATCGTGTTGCATAATCAACAACAGCTGGACGAGGCCGATGCCATCTACGTCAAGGTGCTGGCGCGCGCGCCACGCCACGCCGACGCCCTGCATTTACGCGCCCTGATCTGCCATGCGCGCGATCAGTTCGCCGAGGCCGCCCATCTTGCCCAGGCCGCCATTGCGGTGGCGCCGCAGGTGGCCAATTTCCAGAATACCGCCGGCGAAGCATGGCGTCGCCTGGGCCGGCTCGACCTGGCCCTGAAATTCCTTCAGCAGGCGATCCGCCTTGAGCCCTCGATGGCCATGGCCTACCTGAATCTCTCGCTTGCGTTGTCCGGCGCCGAGCGCCATGAAGAAGCGCTGGCAGCGGTCAGCCAGGCACTGCTGCTGCAGCCGGACCATGCCGAAGCGCTGGCCCAGGCG
The DNA here is from genome assembly GCA_049301315.1 of Telluria sp. Taxonomy (GTDB): domain Bacteria; phylum Pseudomonadota; class Gammaproteobacteria; order Burkholderiales; family Burkholderiaceae_D; genus JBAQKU01. Next base: position 1,960 of record JBAQKU010000295.1, on the reverse strand, counting down.
CTGTCGATCTACTGCGCCACGCATGACCAGGCCAAGGCGGCCTCGCTGGCGGGCCGTCTTGGCCGCATCGAGGGCAACCGCGTCGCGGCCCAAGCGCGCGGGCGCTACCATAACTATCTGGCGCGCAGCCACCGGCGCCACCAGCGCTGGGACGAGGCGGCCGCGGAGACCGAACGCGCGATGGCGCTGTACCCCCAGTTCTGGGCCAATTGGACGCTCATGGCGGAAATGAGCAATGACGCGCTCGACTTCTCCAATGCCGAGCTGTATTGCACGATCGCGGCGAACCTGGCGCCCGATAACGAAGACGCGCGCCTCAACGTCGGCCATGTCCTGCTCGAACAAAAGCGCCTGGAGGAGGCGGAAAGCCACTACGCGGGCTGGCTCGACGGCCACCCCGAGAGCGCCGCCGCACGTTTCGGACTGGCATCGGTCAATCTGCTGCGAGGCAATTTCGAACCGGGCTGGCGCTACTATGAGGCGCGCTGGGGACTGCGGCGCCACGGCGGCGGCGAGCGCGTCGGCACCGTGCCGGCCTGGGACGGCGGTCCCTGCGCCCACCTGTTGCTGTACGCCGAGCAGGGCCTGGGCGACACCATCCAGATGCTGCGTTTCCTGCCGCAGGTGCTGCGCTGCTGCGGCGGGAAGGTCACCTTGCAGGTGCCGGCGCCGCTGCTGCGCCTGGCGCGCCGCGCCGCGGGAGCGCAGCAGATCGAGGTGGTGAGCGAACTGGCGCCGCAGGCGCGGGCCGGGCGCGCCTGTCCGTTGATGAGCTTGCCGCATCTGCTGCGGGCGCACAGCAGCGCCGAGCTCGCGACGGCCGCGCCGTACATCGTTGCCGACGAGCGGCGCCGGATGTTTTTCGAGCGCGCACTGGCCGCTTTGAAGGGCAAGAAGATCGGCATCGTATGGCAGGGCAGCGCGAGCGGCCTGACCAACCGGCGCCGCCCGTTCCCGCTGGACGCGCTCGCGCCCCTGCTCGCGATCCCCGGTATCGCGCTCGTGTCGTTGCAGTTCGGCGTCACGCACCCGATGATCGGCGCGGTGCCGATCGCGGACCTGTCCGGGCATATCGGGGATTTCGACGATCTTGCCGCGGCCATGATGGCGCTCGACGCGGTCGTGTCGGTCGACACCGGCCCGGCCCACCTGGCCGGCGCGCTCGGGGTGCCGAGCTTCACGCTGGTGCCCTGGCTGCACGACTGGCGCTGGGGTATCGACGGCGGGCAGAGCTGCTGGTACCCGGGCATGCGCCTGATCCGCCAGGCAGAAGCGCACGACTGGAGCGGCGCCGTGCAAGAGCTGATCGGGTGCCTGGTCCCGGCACAGGCGGCGGCGCGCACGCCATCGGCGGCGCCCGCCTTTCAAGGCCAGCGGGCCATTGCCAGCAACCTGTTCCCGCAGCTCGTGGTCAATGCCGGCGACGCGCAGCTCGCCGCGCCGCTGTTCGATCCGCGCGGCGCGCGCTCCTTGCTGGTGTACGGGGAATACATGCAGGCCGAAGCCGCGCTGGCGGCATCGTTCCTGCGCGCAGGCGACACGGTGCTGGAGCTCGGCGCGGGCATCGGCGTGCTGACGATCGGCGCGGCGCGCGCGGTGGGGCCGGCGGGCAGGGTGATTGCGTTCGAGTCCGACCCGCAGTTGCGGCGCTGCTGCGCGCAGTCGCTGCAGCTGGGCGGGATCGGCTGGGCCGAGGTGCGGCCGCAGGCGCTTGACGTTGTCGCGCCCGACAGCCTGGGACTCGATGCCTGCGCCCTCATCAGGATAGACGCACCGGCGCAGGCGTTCCAGCTGCTCGAGGGCGCGCGCGCCCTGATCGGGAGCTTGCGGCCGGTCATTTGGCTGGCGCGCGTCGACCCGGCCATGCTGGCGAGCCTGCCCGCATTGCTGCACCAGCGCGGCTACAGGGCCTACCGGCTCGACGCGTCCATGTTCCGTCCGCACAACCGTCGGCACTGCC
>JBAQKU010000294.1:0-3489 GCA_049301315.1 Telluria sp. | reverse complement strand
CCGTGCAGCCAGTGGCCGTAGCCCATGCCCGCTTCGATCGCGTGCCCGAAGGTGTGGCCGAAATTGAGGATCGCGCGCAGCCCGCCCTCGCGCTCGTCCTGGCGCACCACCTCGGCCTTGATTTCGCACGAGCGCGCGATCGCGTGGGCCAGGGCGGCCTTGTCGCGCGCCATCAGCTTGCCGATGTTGTGCTCGATCCACCCGAAAAACGCGAGGTCGATGATGGCGCCGTGCTTGATCACTTCGGCCAGGCCGGCCGACAGTTCGCGCTGCGGCAGCGTGGCCAGGGTGGAGGTGTCGGCCAGCACCGCGCGCGGCTGGTAGAACGCGCCGATCATGTTCTTGCCGAGCGGATGATTGATGCCGGTCTTGCCGCCGACCGAGGAGTCGACCTGGGCCAGCAAGGTGGTCGGCACCTGCACGAACGGCACGCCGCGCATGTAGCTGGCCGCGGCGTAGCCGGTCAGGTCGCCGATCACGCCGCCGCCCAGCGCCACCAGGGTGGTCTTGCGGTCGCACTTGTTGGCCAGCAGGGCATCGAAGATCTGCATCAGCGAGGCCCAGTTCTTGTGCTCCTCGCCGTCCGGCAGGACCACCGAAATGACCTCGCGCCCGGCGGCGCGCAGGGGCGCGGCCAGCCGCTCGAGGTAAAGCGGCGCGACCGTGCTGTTGGTGACGATGGCGACCTTGTGGCCGCCGATGTGGCGTGTAAGCAGGGCTGCGTCGGACAGTACCTGGTCGCCGATCGCGATCGGGTAGCCGCGCTCGCCGAGCTCTACGTTAAGAAAAATACAGGATTGCTCAGTCATCGGTGCTTCTGGTCTCGGGCTATGCGCTGGCTTGGCGCCCGATTCCTCGAGCGCTTCCAGCTGCGTCAATATGGTTTGAACCATGGATTGTACGTTAGGTCGGCCGGTATCGATGACAAGGTCGGCAATGCCGCGGTACAGCGGCTCGCGCTGCGCGCTCAGTTCCTCCAGCCGCTTGCGCGGATCGGCGGTCTGCAGCAGGGGGCGATTCTTGTCGTGCGCGGTGCGTATCAGGATGCTGCTGACGTTGGCGCGCAGGTAGATGACGGTACCGCGCGCCTTGAGCAAGGCGCGCGTTTCCGGGTCGAGCACGGCGCCGCCGCCGGTGGCCAGCACGATGCCCTGCTGGGCGCTGAGGTCGCGGATCACTTCCGCCTCGCGGCGCCGGAAACTGGCCTCACCCTCGATTTCGAAGATCCACGGGATCGAGGCGCCGGTGCGGGCCTCGATCTCGTGGTCGGAATCGATAAAACGCTTGCCTAATTTTCGTGCAAGGGAACGGCCGATGGTGGTCTTGCCGGCCCCCATCAGCCCTATCAGGAACAGGTTCTGCATCTTCAGTCTTAGTTGGCGATCCTGCACTCCGTTGCTGTGCCGTAAGGGCTGGTCCTGCCCGGAGGTACAGTGCTCTTGTCGGTGTAATCGGTGCTCAGGCCCGGCAGCAAGGTGTGACCCACATATTTCGCTTCCGTTCCGGCCACCACTCCGCGAATCGTGAAGTCGACCGCCAGCCAGAAAGCGCGGTCGCGCGGGTAAGTCATCGAAATGAGCGCGATGCCGTTGGCGTCGGTCTTGCCGCTCGAGCTGATCGAGAGCGGGATGACCGGATCGAGGCGGCCGTTGCCGTTGACGTCTTCGCCAGGCCCGAGCGAGCCGTCGCGGTCAAGGTCCTCGTTGGCGCAGATGGCCGCGTACGGCCTGTTCATGGCCGGGTTGTCCGGGCTGACAAACAACGGGGTCCAGGGACCGTCGGTCCCGACGAACACCATCTCGCCCTTGCGGTAGTCGGTCGGCAGGACCGAAGCGGTCACCGACACGCCCGGCACCGCATTACCGGCTGCGTCGGTCACGAACACGGCGTAGTCGACCCGGTATGTCGAGCTGGTCGGCACCTGGATGAAGGAGCCGGTGCCGGCACTGATGAACAGGGATTTCTTGGCCACCGTCAGGGTGGCCGTCGCACTGGCCGAGCTGATGGCGCTCTGGATCTTGGCCTGGATCCTGACGCCGTCGATCGAGGTAGGGGTGGAACCGGCCACGAAGCTGACCGTCGCCGAGCCGTCGCTGCCGGTGATGATTTCGGAAGGCTGGGTCAGATAACCGCCGCTCGGGTCGGTAAGGATCGAGAACGTCACGCGTGCGTTCTTGACCAGGTTGCCCTGGCTCGCGGCATCGGTCACGACGGCGCGCAAGGTCACCTGCTCGGTCGTGCTTCCGGACACGTTCGTGCCCACTACCGCAGGGTCGGCCTGCAGGCTGATGGTGGCGCCCGCGGTCAGCGGTGCGACGAATTCGATCATGCCCTGGGTGGTGGCGCCGCTGACGCTCGAGGTTGCCGTCAGCGTGGCCAGGCCAGGGCCGCTCGACTTCACGTAGAGCTGTGCCAGGCCGCTCGAGAGCGCGGTGGCCGGGCCCAGCGGCAGGCTGCAGGCGGCGTCGCTGAACATCGCGCCGCGCGAGCTGCTCACGGCCACGTTGCCGCCTTGCGGCACGCTGCCGATGAAGTGCGAGACCGCGACCGGGTTGCACACGTTGATGTTGACGGTGCCATTGAGCGCGCCCAGTACGGCGACGCTGAAGTTCGAGGAATTGATGGTCATCCCGGTGGTGGCCGTTTCGCCCAGGGCGCGTACGGTCACCGTATCGCTGGTGCCGGTTTTCGCGTTGTAGGTGAGGGTCAGCTTGCCGCCGGCATCGGTCAGCGCCGGGCTCGCGCCGCCGCCCTTGGTGACGATCGGGTTGGTGACCGAGCTGAATGCGACGGACCGGTTAGCCAGCGGAACGCCGGCCGAATCGGTCAGCGTCACCGTCATGTCGGTGCTCGAGCCCAGGTTGACGGTACCGCTGGCGTTGATCGCGATCTTGGTGCCGGCCACGTTGACGGTCAGGGTCGATGGCGGCGTGCCGGCGATCGACGCGGTGACGTTGACGGTGCGCGTGGTCGGGTCGGTTCCGGTTCCCAGCGCCACCGAGGCGATGCCCTTGGCGTCGGTAAATGCCTGGGTGGCCGAGAGCGCCCCGGAATCGGCCGAGAAGGTGACGCGTGCGTTGGGCACCACGGCGTTGTTCGGATCCTTGACCAGCGCCAGCAGCGTCACGTCGGTGGTGCCGGACGACTGCAGCACGCCGCTCGAGGCGGTCAGCAGCAGTTGCGGCAGCGGCGAGCCGGTCGCGACCACGCTCACCGTTTTCGGCGCCGAGGCGATGGTCCCGACACTGGCCGTGATCGTGATCGTGCGCGTGCTCGAGTCTCCCTTGGTGCTGAGCTTCTCGGTCACTTCGCCACGGCTGTCGGTGATGCGCGTGGTATTCGAGATCGAGCCGGAATCGGCCTTGAAGTCGACCGTCGCGCCGGCCAGCGCATTGTTGTTGGCATCCTTGACGATGGCAGTGACCAGCACTTCGGTGCCGTCCGCGCCCGAGGCCGCCATGGTGGCCGAGCTGACCATCAGGGTCACGC
>JBAQKU010000293.1:0-1942 GCA_049301315.1 Telluria sp. | reverse complement strand
GGGTTTATCCAATACCGCCAGTTGTTCAGCTAGGAGTCCGCATGCCCAGCACCGACCTCGAACACTGGCAAGCAGCTCGTACGCCGGATGCCGCCGTGTTGCCCGGCAGCCGAGTGCGCTTGGAGCGACTCGACCCGGCGCGCCACGGCGACGACCTCTGGCAGGCCCTGCACGGTGCGGATGCCGACCCACAACAGTGGACCTATATGGGCTACGGGCCATTTGCCAGTCCCGCTGATTTCACCCAGTGGCTGAACAACCTCGGCGCTGCCCGCGACAGCGTGTTTTACACGGTTATCGCCAACAACAGTGGCCAAGCCCTGGGCCTGCTCAGCTACCTGAATATCTGCCCGGCCCACGGCAGCATCGAGATCGGCCACGTCTGTTTTGGCCATGCCCTGCAGCGCAGCACCCTGGCCAGTGAAACGGTCTACCTGCTGGCCCGCTACGCCTTCGAACTCGGTAACCGCCGCCTGGAATGGAAATGCGACAACGCCAACCTGCGCTCCAAGCGCGCCGCCGAACGCTTCGGCTTCACCTATGAGGGGCTGTTTCGCCAACACCTGATCCGCAAGGGCCGCAATCGCGACACCGCCTGGTTCTCCCTGCTCGACCATGAGTGGCCGGCCTGCAGCGCCGCTTTCGAACACTGGCTGGCAGCAGACAATTTCGATACCCAAGGCCAACAGCGCCAACGCCTGCAGGACCTACGCGAACACACCTGAGCAAACAGCGCGGCAACTGATACGTCCTTAAATGAGCTAAACCCCTCTCTCAGCCGCTGCCTGTCCCCACGGAGTAAAAACCGGTCCGTAGGAGCGGCTTCAGCCGCGAACTTTGCCTACATTTCCAGCGTGTTCGCGGCTAAAGCCGCTCCTACAAAAGCGCTCTCCCTTATCCAGCGCGGAACAAACACATCCTTAACATTGGCCACATTTATCCCCTACTGGCCATTCCTATCGTTCCCCGCTCGCCGCCGCCCGGCCAACAATGCCGGCAGTCCCACGGTGCGAGAATAACAAGATGCTCACCTTCTACAGCGACAACCACCGCCTGCACCACGCCCAGGGCGAAATGCTCAACGGCGAACTGCAACCCTGTTTCGAGATGCCCGCCCGCGCCGACCATGTGCTGGCCCGCGTGCGTCAGCAAGGCCTTGGCGAGGTGCGCGCGCCACTGGATTTCGGCATGGCGCCGATTGCACGCATCCACACCGGCGATTACCTGGAGTTCCTGCAGAAAGCCTGGGCCGGCTGGGCCGCCCAGGGCAACACGGCCGACTTTCTCCCTGGCGTGTTCCCGGCCCGGCATCTGCGCGCCAAGCGCCCGGACGATCTCTACGGCCAATACGGTTTCCACAGTTTCGACTGCTTCGCACCGATCACCGCCGGCACCTGGCAGGCGGTGTACACCTCGGCCCAGGTCGCCCTCAGTGCCCAACAGCAGCTTGCACAGGGTATGCACACGGCCTTTGCCCTGTGCCGTCCGCCAGGACACCACGCCAGCGCCGACGTGATGGGCGGTTACTGCTACCTGAACAACGCAGCGATCACCGCCCAGGCCTTTCTCGATCAGGGCGCCAAGCGCGTGGCCATCCTCGACGTCGACTACCATCACGGCAACGGCACCCAGTCGATCTTCTACGGCCGCGACGATGTGCTGGTGGCCAATATCCACGGCAGCCCGAGCTTCGAGTACCCACACTTTCTCGGTTATGCCGACGAAACCGGCGAAGGCGCAGGCCTAGGTTTCAACCTCAACTTGCCACTGCCCGCCGGCAGCGCCTGGGACGTCTGGGGCGCGGCGCTGGAAACCGCCTGCCAGCGCATCGCCGCTTACGGCGCCGAGGTGATCGTGGTGTCGCTCGGCGTCGACACCTACATGAACGACCCGATCTCGCAGTTCAAGCTCGACAGCCCGGACTACCTGCGCATGGGCCAAC
>JBAQKU010000292.1:0-2563 GCA_049301315.1 Telluria sp. | reverse complement strand
GCTGGGCGAGGCCAGATTTTGACGGTTTCGCAGTGCCAATGGCGCGCTATTGGCCGAGAAAACGGCGAAATATGGACCGGCCAGGCATTTTTGCAGCCGGCGATCCTAAGTCCGACAGGCTCCTAGCGCAGGCACCGCATGCGCTGGCTGTCAGGCCAGCTCCATGCTGTCCGAATACGATGGCACGCGGCAGTTCCAGTTCAGCTGTTGTGCGATGCGCTGGCGCAGTTCATCGGCCGCGTCCGGTTCGCCGTTGGTGATGAAGGTCTGCCGTGGCGGGTGCCTGAAATGCGACAGCCAGCCGAGGATCTCGTCGCCGTCGGCATGCCCCGACAGGTTATGGACCTGCACCACCTGGGCCCGCAGCGGCACATGCTCGCCGTGGATCTTGATGCTGCGCCCGGCCAGCAAGGCGGCGCCTCGGGTGCCGCCGGCCTGGAAGCCGGCGAACAGGACGGTATTGCGCGGGTCCGACGCGAACGCCGCCAGATGGCGCAGCACTCGTCCGCCGCTGGCCATGGCGCTGCCGGCGATCAGCACCATCGGGGCACGCTGGGCGCTGAGCGCGATCGACTCGTGCATCGAATTGACGATCGTGACCCCCTGGCGCAGCGCGGCGCATTGCGCGGCGCCGAGCCGGTGTTCCGCGCCGTGAGTCTGGAACAGTGCGCTCGCCTCGGGCGCCAGCGGGCTGTCGAGGTAGACCGGCAGCAGCGCCGGGATCTGGCCGGACTGTTTGAGCAGGTGCATCTGGTAGATGAGCGACTGCGCGCGCCCCAGCGTCGCGGCCGCAATCAGCGTGACGCCGCCGCGCGCGGCTGTATCGCGGATGGTGCGGCCCAGCAGCACGGCCGGATCGGTCGGGTCGTGGCGCCGGTTGCCGTAGGTCGACTCGACGACCAGGTAATCGGTGTGTTCCATGCGCGCCGGCGGCGCCATCAGCGGATCGTTCGGGCGTCCCAGGTCGCCTGAAAAGGTGATGGTCTTGCCGTGCGCCGTGAGCTGGACAATGGAAGCGCCGAGAATGTGGCCGCCCGGAGCCAAGCGCGCCGTGAACGCGCCGCTGGCCTGGAAATCGGTGCCGAAGGCGACCGGCGCAAACAGGCGCAAGGCCTCGCGCGCATCGGCTTCGCAATACAGGGCAAGCGCCGGACTGTGCTTCGAAAAGCCACGCCGGTTTGCGTGGCAGGCCTCTTCTTCCAGCTGCAGCCCTTTATCTGGAAGCAGTATCTTGCACAGCTCGTAGCTCGCTTCGCTGCAAAAAACCTTTCCGCGAAAGCCGTTGCGCACCAGCACCGGCAGATAGCCGCTGTGATCGAGATCGGCCTGCGTGAGAATGACCGCATCGAGCCCGGCCGGCGAGAGCGGCAGGCCTTCCCAGTTGCGCAAGCGGTGCTGCTTGTATCCTTCGAACAAGCCGCAATCGACCAGCACCTGCGAGCGCCCTGCGCGCACCAGGTACTTGGAGCCGGTGACGGTTCCATTTGCGCCCAGGAACTGAATATGCATACACGCTTTCTAAAACAAGGCACGGGCCACAGGCCCGCCTTGTTGTAGCGGCAATATGCATGGTTTTTTTGGCAAAATCTTTGATGTAGATCAATTTATTGCGTGGAGTCAACATACTGAGCGTTCTGGCAAGACGCGGGCACAAGGCGCGTTCGCGCCATGTACGCTCGCGCTTCCCGCATGGGGCGGCGCCGGCACGCCCCGCCCGGTGCTCCTATTGGATGGTGAGCTGCTTGCCGCCGGTTCCGGGTTTCTTCGGCAGTGTCAGGCGCAGCACGCCGCCCTCGTACCTGGCTTCGGCCTTGGTGTCGTCGACCTCCTGCGGCAAGGTAATGCTGCGGTACTGCTGCCCGTAGTAGCGTTCGCTGCGCAGCATGCCTTTCGAGCTGGCTTCTTTTTCTTCCTTGACCTGGGCGCTGATGGACACCTGGTTGCCGTCGATGGCGACCTTGATGTCCTCCTTGTTGACGCCCGGAATATCGGCAGTGATCTGGTAGTTCTGATCGGTTTCGTCCACATCCATGCGGATGCGCGCCGCGCCTTCGCCGCGCATGCCGGGCGTCAGCGCGAAGTCCCTGAACATCTCGTCCATGTCGCGAAATGGATCGAGGCGGGACATTTCGCGGAATGGGTCGAAGCGCATCAAACTGTTAGCCATCATTCACCTCATTGTCGGTTGTACGAAGTTATGGATCATGAGCGATGCGCGATGAAGCGCCGCCAGCTCACCCCATGCTCACTATACGAGGCCAGAATCGACTTGCCATGAGCGCGCGCAAGAGTGCCCCACGGCGCCGGCGCCGTCTATTGCCGACTCCGCTTGACTATTGCTGTTGCGTTCGCTTCCGGCCAGCCTCCAGCCGCGCCAGGCAGGCGCGGCGCAGCGCTTCCGGCGCCAGCTTCGCCTCGCTGTCGATGCGCAGGGCGTGCGCCGCCTCGTGTTCGTCAAGCGGTTCGTGCCGCGCGAGCTGGTGTTCCAGCACCGCCAGCCCGGCGTCGGAGGCGTCGCCCCCCTGGCGCGCGCGGGCCTCGATGCGCGCGCGCAGGGCCGGTT
>JBAQKU010000291.1:0-2611 GCA_049301315.1 Telluria sp. | reverse complement strand
GCCCGCGCTCGAGGACAGCAGCGCCTTGCTCGCGCACGCGCCGTCGCAGATCGCACAGCTGCAGCGGCGCCGCCTGCTGCGGCGCATGACCGGCACGCTTACATCCGACGAAATGGGGCGCATCGCGCGCACCCGCGTTGGGGTCGGCCTGCGCTGGCTCGCGCTTAGCGTGGTCGCCGCGCTGGCATGGTGGGGATGGCAGCATGACCGCGCCGGCGATCCGGTGGTGTCGAACCTGATGGCGAAGCTGGCCGCCGCCAACAGCGAGATCGTGGTGCGGGTAGTTCCTCCCAAATACACCGGCGTTGCGGCGTTCGAAGCGGCGCCGCGCGACCTGCAGGTGCCGCAGCACAGCGAGGTGCAGTGGTGCCTGAAGGAACCGCAGCCGCTCGAGACCCCGATCGAACTGAGCGACGGCCAGTCCTTGAAGATCGGTTATGAGTGCGCGCGCTGGAGCGCTGCCGAATCGGTGTTCTGGCGCTGGCGCGGGGCGCGCTACAAGCTGCTGGTGGTGCCGGACCAGGAGCCGAGGATCAGCATTTCGGCGCCCAAGGAAATGGTTCAGGTGCTGGCGGCGGACGCGAAAAGCGCCACCATTTCGCTCGAAGTGCGCGACGACTACATGGTGCGGCGCGCCTCGTTGCACATGACGCTGGCGCGCGGCAGCGGCGAAAATATCCGTTTCAGCGACCGCGAGATGCCGCTGCCTGCATCGACCGACCCGAAGCTGCGCAGCTGGTCGAAACAGTGGTCGCTGGCGGACCTTGGCATGGAGCCCGGCGACGAGCTGTACTTCTTCGTGCGCGCCAGCGACAACGCCGAGCGGCCCCACGTGGTGCAGTCGCCCACCTACACGCTGCGCATGCCGGGGCCGGTTGAGCAGGACACCGAGTCGTCGGCGCTGCCGATGCTGGTCAAACCCGAGAACCTGCGCAGCCAGCGCCAGATCATCATCGATACCGAACAGCTGGTGGCCGACATGAGGGCGGCGCCGAAGATGGATGCGGCCGTGATCCAGGCGCGCAGCGAGACGATCGCGCGCGACCAGGCCCAGTTGCGGCGCCGCTACGGCCAGTTCCTCGGCGAGCAATCGAGCCTGTTCGGCGGCGACGAGCACGAAGCCGAAGGCGGCGGCGCGCAGGATATCGTGGCCCAGTACGGGCACGCGCACGACGAGAGCGAGAACGCGACCCTGTTCGACGAGGCTACAAAGGTGGTGCTGCGGCGCGCCCTGAGCGCAATGTGGGACGCGGAGAAGGCGCTGCGCGCGATTGCGCCCAAGCCGGCGCTGCCGCCCGAATACAAGGCGCTCGAAGCGATCAAGGAGCTGCAGCAGGCCGACCGCATCTACCTGCACAAGACCGCGTTTGCGGCACCCGCGATCAAGGAAGAAAAGCGCATGACCGGAGACATGGTGGGTGCCAAGAGCTACCAGCGCGAACAGGGCGGGGCGGAAGAACCGATACCTGCCGGGCTGCGCGAGCTGCTGCAGGCGCTCGCCTCCGACAGCGCCTTGCCCGCGCTGTGGAGCAAGACTGCGCATGACTGGATTCGCACCCGCATCACCAATGACGAACAGCGCCTGGACGCGCAGCGCGCGGTGCAGGATGTGGCCGACGGCTGCGCCCAATGCCGCCCGGTGCTGCGCGCCTGGCTGCGTGGCGCAATCAGCGGCGCTCCGGTCCTGCTGCAGGCGGCGCCGGCGGCCAACACGCCATTCGCTCAGGCCTGGCGCAAGGGGAGCAAGCCATGACCATTCTCGTTTTTATTGCCGGGCTCGCCAGTGCGCTGGCCTATCTGTGGAAACGGCGCTGGACCGATTGCGCGCTGGTGCTGGTCGCTTGCGCCGCACTGGATGGCCTGGTCGGCGGTTTTTCCATGCCGGCCGATGGCGCCAGAGTGGCGACAATCGATTCGGACGCCCCTCCGGCCAGCATCGACGAGGCAACCGGGCTGGCGCTGGCCGGCGACGGCCTGCGCGCCGCCCAGTGGCACGACCTTCCGGCACGGCCCCTCGAATGGAAGGTTCCGGCGACCGAAGTACTCAGGCTCGATTTCCCGCGCCAGCTCGCGCTCGGCCGCATATTCACGCTGACCGTGCGGCGCGCGCAGCCATCGAAGGCGCGCCTGCAACTGCTGGCCGAGAACAATGAGCTTGTCGCGGAAGCGGGCGGCAGCGCGCTTGACATCACCGTGCAGTGGCTGCCGCCGGTGGCCGAATCGCTGGTGCTGCAGGCACGCCTGCTCGACGCGGCCGGCAAGGTGGTGGCGCAGGGGCCGGTGCCGCTCAGCGTGCGCGAAGCGCCGCCGCTGCAGGTGCAGGGCCGCTTTGGCGCGCCATCGTTCGACGCGCGCATCCTCAACGACCTGCTCGTCAACAGCCATGCGCTGCTCGACTGGCAGGTCACGCTCGGCAAGACCGTCACGCGCGGCGAAACGGCGCGCGCGCCCATGCCTGAACCGAACTTGCAGGTGATCGACGCGGCCTGGTTCGAACACCTGCACGAAGCGGCGCGCGCGGCCTTGCTGGCCCAGGTGGCGCAGGGAATGCCGCTGGTGATCCTGGCCGCCAACGCGAGCGACCCCGGCGTGTGGTCGCGCAGCATGCAGC
>JBAQKU010000290.1:0-1608 GCA_049301315.1 Telluria sp. | reverse complement strand
ACCTGATCGACGAGGGCCGGGCGCAACTGGAGCTCAGGGTGCAGGTGCGCCGCTCGCCGCTTGCGGCGGCGCGCAGGGCGCTGGGCCGGTCGCCGCTGCCGGCTTATCTGGGCGGGATCGTCTTGCTCACGGCGCTCGTCACGACTGTGCTGCTGATGGGAATACCGATTGCCGAAATGCCCCGCTGGGCATGGGCGCCGATCGGCATACTGGCGCTGCTTGCGGCCAGTCAGTTGGCCGGGGCGCTGGTGAACTGGTTCTCCAGCCTGCTGGTGACGCCGCAGCCACTGCCCCGCATGGACTTCTCCCAAGGCATCCCGCCGCAGGCGCGCACGCTGGTGGTGGTGCCGACCCTGCTCACCAGCACATCCGGCGTCGAGGCGCTGATCGAAGCGCTGGAAGTACGGTTTCTGGCAAATCGGGACGGCCACGTCCACTTCGGCCTGCTGACCGATCTTGCGGACGCGGACCAGGAAGCACTTGCCGAGGACGCAGCGCTGCTGCAACTGGCCGAGCAGCGGATTGCGGCGCTGAACCGGAAATACGCGCCCGACGGCGATCAGCCTCACGGCGACCGGTTCTTCCTGTTCCACCGTCCGCGACGCTGGAATCCGCGGGAAGGTCGCTGGATGGGTCATGAGCGCAAGCGCGGGAAGCTGGCGGACCTGAACGCACTGCTGCGCGGCGCCAGCTGGGGCGACGCCGGCGACGCCTTTGTACTCGTGGTCGGGGACACAGCTGACTTGGGCGACGTGCGCTACGTGATCACCCTGGATACGGACACGCAGCTGCCGCGCGATGCGGCGCGGCAACTGGTCGGCGCCATGGCGCATCCGCTGAACCGTCCCCATTACGACGCCGCAGCGCAACGTGTCGTCGCCGGTTACGCCATCCTGCAACCGCGCGTGGCCGCCAGCCTGGCGGGGGCGAATCGCTCGCGCTATGCGCAGCTGTTCAGTGGCGAGGCGGGCATCGATCCCTACACACGCGCCGTCTCGGATGCCTACCAGGATCTGTTCGGCGAAGGCTCGTTCATCGGCAAGGGCATTTACGACGTCGACGCCTTCGAGCAGGCATTGGGCGGGCGCTTTCCGGACAACCGGATCCTGAGTCATGACCTGCTGGAGGGCTGTTACGCGCGCTCGGGCCTGCTCAGCGACGTGCAGCTCCATGAGGATTACCCGGCCCGCTACAGCATGGATGTGAGCCGCCGCCGGCGCTGGATTCGCGGCGATTGGCAACTGGCGGGCTGGTTGCGCCGACGCGTGCCCGGCCCGCCCGGCGCGCCACGGGAGCACAATCCGCTGTCGGCGCTGGCGCAGTGGAAGCTGCTGGACAACCTGCGCCGCAGCCTGGTCCCGGCGGCCCTGACGCTGCTGTTATTGTCGGGCTGGGCGCTGGGGTCGCCGGGCTTCTGGAGCCTGGCGGTGCTCGCCATCCTGCTGCTGCCGGCGCTGTGCGCCACGCTGCTCGATCTGTGCCGCAAGCCGGACGAGGTTCTGTGGCGGCAACATCTGACCGCCGTTGGGCGGTCGGCGGCGCGGCGCCTGGCGCAGGTTGCGTTCGAGCTTGCCTGCCTGCCGTATGAGGCGGTGTTCAGCCTGGACG
>JBAQKU010000289.1:0-11658 GCA_049301315.1 Telluria sp. | reverse complement strand
GTCCCAGCACTGAGCGGCGTCGGCTGCCGCATGCAGCCGCGGCGCGGCCTGCGCGACGGCCGTGGCGGCGAACAAGTCGCTCAGGCGGCGCCCTGTGATATCGAGACCGAGGAGCTCGCGCAGCTCGGCATTGGCGGCACGGACCACGCCTGCGGCATCGCAGGCACACGCCGGCAATCCGATGCACTGGAGCGCTTGCGCGACGAAATCAGGATGTGTCGGTACTCGATCCATGTCCCAGTGCGGAAAAGATGACGTCCATTCGGACGGGCAGCCTTCATAGCCAGATCATAAACCACAAATGAAGGCGAATTTACATATTCGCCGTCCGCAAGACGCTTGAAACCGAAAAAAAAGCCCCGGGCCATCACGGCGCGGGGCTTTGTCGATACCAGGCAGCGTTTAGTGCGCGGCCACCGTGACCGCACCGATGCCGGTTTCCGAACGCATCTGCTGTGCTTCATAGCCGGCCCGGTCCACGCGCGCGCGCGGGCTCTTGTCCAGGATCGAGAACAACCAGATGCCGGCGAAACCGGCGCTCATCGAGAACAGCGCAGGCGAAGCGTAGGGGAACCAGGCATTCGCGTTACCCAGGACGTCGACCCATACCGACTTCGACAGCACGGTCAGCGCGACCGCAGTGCCCAGCCCGAGGAAGCCGCCGATGGTGGCGCCGCGCGTGGTGCAGTCTTTCCACAGAACCGACATGAACAGGACCGGGAAGTTGGCCGAAGCGGCGATCGCAAAGGCCAGCGAAACCATGAAGGCGATGTTCTGCTTTTCAAACGCAATCCCCAATGCCACCGCGATCACGCCCAGGGCGATGGTCGTCAGGCGCGAGACACGCAATTCGTTCGCGCTGGTGGCCTGCCCCTTCTTGAATACGGTCGCGTAGATGTCGTGCGATACCGCCGAAGCGCCGGACAAGGTCAGGCCCGCCACCACCGCCAGGATCGTCGCAAACGCAACGGCCGAAATGAAGCCGAGGAAAACGTCGCCGCCAACTGCCTTGGCCAGGTGGATCGCGGCCATGTTGTTACCGCCCAGCAGTTTGCCGGCCGCATCCTTGAACTCCGGATTGGTGCTCACCAAAACGATCGCGCCAAAGCCGATGATGAAGGTCAGGACGTAGAAATAGGCGATCCAGGTGGTGGCCCAGAACACCGACTTGCGTGCCTCTTTCGCGCTCGGGACGGTGAAAAAGCGCATCAGGATATGCGGCAGGCCGGCGGTGCCGAACATGAGCGCCATGCCGAACGAAATCGCCGATATCGGGTCCTTGATGAAGGTGCCCGGGCCCATGATCGCTTCGCCCTTCTCGTGGATCTCGACCGATTTGGCAAACAGCGCCTCGGGGCTGAAGCTGAACTGCGCCATCACCACGAAAGCCATGAACGAGGCGCCGGCCAGCAGCATGACGGCCTTGATGATCTGCACCCAGGTGGTGGCGGTCATGCCGCCGAACAGCACGTAGATCATCATCAGCGTACCGACCAGCACGACCGCGATCCAGTATTCAAGGCCGAACAGCAGCTTGATCAACTGGCCCGCGCCGACCATCTGCGCGATCAGGTAGAACGCCACCACCACCAAGGTGCCGGAGGCCGAGAAAACGCGGATCGGGGTTTGCTTGAAACGGTAGGCGGCAACGTCGGCAAAGGTGTAGCGGCCCAGGTTGCGCAGGCGTTCGGCCATCAGGAACGTGATGATCGGCCAGCCGACCAGAAAGCCGATCGCGTAGATCAGGCCATCGTAGCCGTTCAGGAAGACGGCCGCCGAAATGCCCAGGAAGGACGCGGCAGACATGTAGTCGCCTGCGATCGCGAGACCGTTCTGAAAGCCGGTGATGCCGCCACCGGCGGTGTAGAAGTCGTTGGCCGACTTGGTCTTGGACGCGGCCCATTTGGTGACGAACAGCGTGAAAACGACAAAGGCGCCGAACATCACAATGGCGGTCCAGTTGGTGGCCTGCTTATCGGCCTGCCCAAGGTCGGCGGCCGCGGCGAATGCGGTGCCGGCGAGCGCAAACAACGACAGCGCCGCAATGCCTCGTTTGATGCGGCTCAGCATGGGTGCACGCGCTGGTGGATGGCGGCGGTCAGTTCGTCGAACTCGCTGTTGGCGCGCCGCACGTAGATACCCGTGATGACGACCGTGAAGGCAATCACGGCCAGGCCGATCGGCATGCCCCAGGTCATGACGCCGCCTCCGATTTTAGAGCTCAGCAATTCCTTGTTGAAAGCAATCAGCAACACGTAACCGTAGTACACCGCGAGCATGGCCCAGGTCAGGGTCCAGCCGAAGCTGGAGCGCGCCTTTACCAGCTTGTAGTAGTTCTGATCGGTCTTGATCTTCTCGACAATCTCTCTCTTCATTCTTATCTCCGTGGTTTTAAATTTGCACCGTATTTCAGGGTGACGGTGATCGTAGCGTCGCGGGCTTACCGGTCCCTTACGCAGGACAGGTGGAATCGAGATGTCGCAAAAAAAAGTTTGTGTCCGGTCAAAGCGAAAGCGCACATTCAAAAAAAACGGCGCCAATCATTGGCGCCGTTTCGTAGCTTGCCGATGCGGATCAGATCACGTACATGTCGACGTAGTCGTTGACCGCCATGGCTTCGAGCGTCTTCTGGTCGAGCGACGCGGCGAGAATCGTGTTTTGCTGCTTCGACGGGAACATGCGCGCGAGATTGGTCTTGAACTTGGCGACCAGTAGCGGAATGCCCTCGGTGCGGCGGCGTGCGTGGCCGATCGGGTACTCGACGACGACTTCGTCGAACTTGCTGCCGTCGTTGAATTCGACGCTCAGTGCATTGGCGATCGAACGCTTGCTCGCATCGTGATAGTCGGCGGTGAAGCGCGTATCTTCAACGCAAACAATCTTGTCGCGCAGAATGTCGATGCGCGGATCGGCGGCGACATTGTCTTCGTAGTCCGCCGCCGTCAGGCGGCCGTGGATCAGCGGCAGCGCCACCATGTACTGGATGCAGTGGTCGCGGTCGGCCGGATTGTCGAGCGGGCCTTTCTTGTCGATGATGCGGATGCACGCTTCGTGGGTGCGGATCGTGATCTTCTTGATGTCTTCCACGCGCTTGCCGGCGGCGGCGAGCTGGCCGTGCAGCGTCATGGCCGCTTCCACCGCGCTCTGCGAATGGAATTCGGCAGGGAAGGAAATCTTGAACAGCACGTTTTCCATCACGTAGGAGCCGTACGGACGCTGGAACTTGAACGGCTGGCCCTTGAACAGGACGTCGTAGAAACCCCAGGTCTTTGCCGTGAGCACCGATGGATAGCCCATCTCGCCGGTTTTTGCCATCAGCGCCAGGCGCACCGCGCGCGAGGTTGCGTCGCCGGCGGCCCACGATTTGCGCGAGCCGGTGTTCGGCGAGTGGCGGTAGGTGCGCAGCGACTGGCCGTCGACCCATGCCAGCGATACGGCGTTGAGGATCTCGTCGCGGGACAGGCCCATCATCTGCGCCACGACGGCGGTCGATGCGACCTTGACCAGCACCACGTGATCGATGCCGACCTTGTTGAAGGAGTTCTCGAGCGCGATGCAGCCCTGGATTTCGTGCGCCTTGATCATGGCGGTCAGCACGTCCTTCATCAGCAGCGGCTTCTTGCCGGCAGCGACCGCATTGCGCGAGAGCCAGTCGGCCGTGGCCAGGATGCCGCCCAGGTTGTCCGACGGGTGGCCCCATTCGGCGGCCAGCCAGGTGTCGTTGAAGTCGAGCCAGCGGATCATCGCGCCGATGTTGAACGCGGCCTGCACCGGGTCGAGCTGGAACTGGGTACCCGGAACCTTGGCGCCGTTCGGCACCACGGTGCCCGGCACGATCGGTCCCATCAGCTTCTTGCAGGCCGGGTACTCGAGCGCTTCGAGGCCGCAGCCGAGCGTGTCGATCAGGCAGTTGCGCGCGGTTTCATACGCGATTTGCGACTTGATCCCGGCGTGCTGGACGTAGTCGACGATATCGACCAGGACCTGGTCCCACTCGGGGCGCGTGGCGGCGGACTTCATCTGACTGTGACTCCGGTTGAAACCCCGCCCGCAAGGAAGGTGCTCAGGGAACACCCCGCCCCGAAGGCCTGGCCCAATTCAATGGTTCGAGTAAGACACTGAAGTCGGCCGTATTGTTCCTCAGAATGCGTCGCCGGGCACGCGCACCCATCCTTCCATCAGCACCCGGGCGCTGCGGCTCATAATGGCCTTGCTCACGCTCCATTCGCCGTCGACCTGGATCGCTTGCGCGCCAACCCGCAAGGTGCCCGAGGGATGGCCGAAGCGCACCGCCTGGCGCGCTGCGCCGCCGGCCGCCAGGTTCACCAGCGTGCCGGGAATGGCCGCGGCGGTGCCGATGGCAACGGCTGCGGTACCCATCATGGCGTGATGCAATTTGCCCATGGACATGCCGCGCGCGAGCAGGTCGATGCCGTCGGCCACGACCTGCTTGCCACTGGAGGAGACGTAATCGGCCGGCTTGGCGACATAGACGAGCTTCGGGGTGTGCTGGCGAGTGGCGGCGCCATCGATGTGCTCGATGAGGCCCATGCGCAACGCGCCATGGGCGCGAATCGCCTCGAGCATGGCCAAGGCCTTGGCGTCGCCGTTGATCGCGTCCTGCAACTCGGTGCCCGTGTAGCCGAGCGCCTCCGCGTTCAAGAAAATGGTCGGGATGCCGGCATTAATCAGGGTGACCCTGAAGCTGCCAACGCCGGGCACCTCGAGATCGTCGACCAGGTTACCTGTCGGGAACATCGCCCCCCCCACGCCCTCTTCTTCGGCGGCCGGGTCCAGGAATTCAATTTGCACTTCGGCGGCGGGGAAAGTGACACCGTCGAGCTCGAAGTCACCGGTTTCCTGCACCGCGCCGCCGGTGATCGGCACGTGCGCGATGATGGTCTTGCCGATGTTTGCCTGCCAGATGCGCACGGTCGCCACGCCGTCCTTCGGGATCCGGCTGGGCTCGACCAAGCCGCCGCTGATGGCGAAGGGCCCGACCGCCGCGGTCAGATTGCCGCAGTTGCCGCTCCAGTCGACGAACGCCTTGTCGATGGCGACCTGGCCGAACAGGTAGTCGACGTCATACCCGGGCTTGCTGCTCTTGGCCACGATGACCGTCTTGCTGGTGCTGGAGCTGGCCGCGCCCATGCCATCGATCTGCTTGCCATAAGGGTCAGGGCTGCCGATGACGCGCATCAGCAGCGCATCGCGCGCCGCGCCCGGCACCTGCGCGGCAGCGGGCAAATCCTGCAGGCGGAAGAACACGCCTTTACTGGTACCTCCACGCATGTAGGTGGCGGGAACTTTAATCTGGGGTAAGTGGGCCATGAATGTTTTCCTAAACAATCCAGGCGCTACGGTCCGCGCAGCGCCTGGCATATCGATGAGTCGGCGCTGTTCAAGCGGCCTTGGACGACGATTCCAGGAAGTCCTGGGCGAAGCGCTGCAGCACGCCGCCGGCTTCGTAGATCGATACTTCTTCGGCCGTGTCGAGGCGGCAGGTCACCGGCACTTCCACCCGCTCGCCGTTGTTGCGGTTGATCACCAGCGTGAGCGTGGCGCGCGGGGTGCGCTGGCCGAGCACGTCGAACGTTTCGCTGCCGTCGATGTGCAAGGTAGTGCGGTTCACGCCGGGCTTGAACTCGAGCGGCAGCACGCCCATGCCGACCAGGTTGGTGCGGTGGATACGCTCGAAGCCTTCGGCCGCGATCGCTTCCACGCCAGCCAGCCGGACGCCCTTGGCGGCCCAGTCGCGCGAAGAGCCCTGGCCATAGTCGGCCCCGGCGATCACGATCAGCGGCTGCTTGCGCTCCATGTAGGTCTCGATGGCTTCCCACATGCGGCTGACCTTGCCGTCCGGCTCGATGCGCGTCAGCGAGCCCGCTTTCACCTTACCGTCCACCACCGCCATTTCGTTGATCAGGGTCGGGTTGGCGAAGGTGGCGCGCTGCGCCGTGAGGTGATCGCCACGGTGCGTCGCGTAGGAGTTGAAGTCTTCCTCCGGCAGGCCCATCTTCGCCAGGTACTCGCCCGCGGCGCTGTCGAGCATGATGGCGTTCGACGGCGACAGGTGGTCGGTCGTGATGTTGTCGCCCAACACCGCCAGCGGGCGCATGCCCGTGAGCGAGCGCGCCCCGGCCAGTGCGCCTTCCCAGTACGGCGGGCGGCGGATGTAGGTGGTCTGGGCGCGCCAGTCGTACAGCGGGCTGACCTGCTTACCATCGTCTTCCTGCTTGGCGAACATCGGAATGTATACTTTGCGGAACTGCTCCGGCTTGACGCTGGAGGCAACGATGGCGTCGATTTCTTCGTCAAGCGGCCAGATGTCCTTGAGGGTCACCGGATGGCCGTCGGGGTCGATTCCCAGCACGTCTTTCTCGATGTCGAAACGGATGGTGCCGGCAATCGCGTAGGCCACCACCAGCGGTGGCGAGGCCAGGAAGGCCTGCTTGGCATACGGGTGGATGCGGCCGTCGAAGTTGCGGTTACCGGAAAGGACGGCGGTCGCGTACAGGTCGCGCTCGACCACTTCTTTCTGGATCGCCGGATCGAGCGCGCCGGACATGCCGTTGCAGGTCGTGCAGGCAAAAGCGACGACACCGAAACCGAGCTCTTCGAGCTCCGGCAACAACTTGGCTTCTTCCAGATACAGGGCCACGGTCTTGGAGCCCGGCGCCAGCGAGCTTTTCACCCACGGCTTGCGCTTGAGGCCACGCGCGTTGGCGTTGCGCGCGATCAGGCCGGCGGCGATCATGTTGCGCGGGTTGTTGGTGTTGGTGCAGCTGGTGATGGCGGCGATGATGACGGCCCCGTCCGGCATCAGGCCCGGCTCGTTTTCCACCTTGCCGCTGATGCCGCGCGCGGCCAGCTCGGAAGTCGGCACGCGCTTGTGCGGGTTGGACGGGCCGGCGATGTTACGCACCACCGAGGACAGGTCGAACGATATGACGCGCTCGTACTCGGCGTTCTTCAGGCTGTCGGCCCACAGGCCGGTTTCGCGTGCGTACAGTTCCACCAGCTTGACCAGTTCATCGTCACGCCCGGTCAGCTTCAGGTACTTGATGGTCTGCTCGTCGATGTAGAACATGGCTGCGGTAGAACCGAACTCCGGCGCCATGTTGGCAATGGTCGCGCGGTCGCCCAGCGTCAGGTGCGATGCGCCTTCCCCGTAGAACTCGAGGTAAGACGACACCACCTTTGCGCTGCGCAAAAACTCGGTCAGCGCCAGCACGGTGTCGGTCGCGGTGATGCCAGGCTGAGGCTTGCCGGTCAGCTCCACGCCGATGATGTCCGGCAGACGCATCCAGGAGGCGCGGCCGAGCATCACGCTTTCGGCTTCCAGCCCCCCCACCCCGATGGCGAGCACGCCCAGCGCATTGACCATCGGGGTGTGCGAGTCGGTACCGACCAGCGTATCCGGGAAGGCGACGCCGGCCACGCTCTGCACCACAGGCGACATGCGCTCGAGGTTGATCTGATGCAGGATGCCGTTGCCCGGCGGGATCACGTCGACGTTCTTGAACGCCTTCTTGGTCCAGTCGATGAAGTCGAAGCGGTCCTCGTTGCGACGGTCTTCGATGGCGCGGTTCTTGTCGAACGCGTCCGGGTCGAAGCCGCCGCACTCGACGGCCAGCGAGTGGTCCACCACCAACTGCGTCGGCACCACCGGGTTGACCAGGGACGGGTCCCCGCCCTCGGCGGCGATCGCGTCACGCAGGCCCGCCAGGTCGACCAGTGCGGTCTGGCCGAGGATGTCGTGACACACCACACGGGCCGGGAACCACGGAAAGTCCAGATCGCGCCTGCGCGCGATGAGCTGGGTCAGCGAAGCGGACAGCGTCGCCCGATCGCAGCGGCGCACCAGGTTTTCGGCCAGCACGCGCGAGGTGTAGGGCAGCTTGTCGTAGGCGCCGGGCGCGATTGCATCGACGGCGGCGCGCGCATCGAAGTAATCGAGC
The DNA here is from genome assembly GCA_049301315.1 of Telluria sp. Taxonomy (GTDB): domain Bacteria; phylum Pseudomonadota; class Gammaproteobacteria; order Burkholderiales; family Burkholderiaceae_D; genus JBAQKU01. The sequence goes on along the minus strand of JBAQKU010000289.1, from coordinate 3,697 downwards.
CCGGTGCCCGGCAGGGGTTTGCGGTGTGCGCTGTTCATGGGGGTGGCCTGGCTCATTTACGCTCCGCGATCGGCACGAACTTCAGGTCGTCCGGACCGACGTAGTTCGCGCTCGGGCGGATGATCTTGTTGTCGATGCGCTGCTCGACGATGTGGGCGGCCCAGCCGGAGGTGCGCGAGATCACGAACAGCGGCGTGAACATCGCGGTCGGCACTCCCATCATGTGGTACGACACGGCCGAGAACCAGTCCAGGTTGGGGAACATCTTCTTGATGTCCCACATGACGGTCTCGAGGCGCTCGGCGATGTCGAACATCTTCATCGAACCGGCTTCCTGCGACAGCGTGCGCGCCACTTCCTTGATCACCTTGTTGCGCGGGTCCGAGATGGTATAGACCGGATGGCCGAAGCCGATCACGACTTCCTTGTTCTCCACGCGGTTGCGGATGTCCGCTTCGGCTTCGTCGGCATTCTCGTAGCGCTTCTGGATCTCGAATGCGGCTTCGTTGGCGCCGCCGTGCTTCGGTCCGCGCAGCGCGCCGATCGCGCCGGTGATGGCCGAATGGATGTCGGAACCGGTGCCGGCGATCACGCGCGCGGTGAAGGTCGATGCGTTGAACTCGTGCTCGGCGTACAGGATCAGCGAGGTGTGCATCGCCTTTTCCCATGCCTTCGATGGCTTCACGCCATGCAGCAGGTGCAGGAAGTGCCCGCCGATGGATTCGTCGTCGGTCTCGACGTCGATGCGCTTGCCGTTATGGCTGAAGTGGTACCAGTACAGCAGCATCGAGCCGAACGACGCCATCAGGCGGTCGGCGATGTCGCGCGCGCCGGGTGCGTTGTGGTCGTCCTTTTCGGGCAGCGCGCAGCCGAGCGCGGACACGCCGGTGCGCATCACGTCCATCGGATGGCTCGATGCCGGCAGCGCTTCGAGTGCGGCCTTGACGGCGAGCGGCAGCCCGCGCAGTGCCTTCAGGTGCGCCTTGTAGCCCTTCAGTTCGGCCACGTTCGGCAGCTTGCCGTGCACCAGCAGGTAGGCGATTTCCTCGAATTCGCAGGAGTCGGCCACGTCCAGGATGTCGTAACCGCGATAGTGCAGGTCGTTGCCGGTCTTGCCGACCGAGCACAGCGCCGTGTTTCCGGCGGTGACGCCGGACAGTGCCACCGATTTTTTCGGCTTGAACGCGACGGCTTCGGCCGTCTGGCTGGTGTTGTCTGTCATTGAAGCTCTCCAGTTTATAAGTATGTGTGCCTGATTACTTTTCTTTACCTTGCGAGAACAGCTCGTCGAGCTTTTTCTCGTAGTCGTGGTAGCCGAGATAGTCGTACAGCTCCATGCGCGTCTGCATGGCCGGCACCACGTTCTTCTGGGTGCCTTCGGCGCGCAGCGTCTTGTAGAAGTTGAGCGCGGCCGCGTTCATGGCGCGGTAGGCGCCGCAGCAGTACAGCGCGATATCGACCTTGGCCGAACGCAGCTCGTCGAGCGTGAACAGCGGCGTGGAGCCGAACTCGGTCAGGTTGGCCAGGATCGGCACCTTGACCGCTTCGCGCACCTGGCGGTACATCTCGAGCTTGGTGATCGCTTCCGGGAAGATCATGTCGGCGCCCGCTTCCGCGTAGGCGCAGGCGCGGTCGATGGCGGCGTTCAGGCCCTCCACCGCCAGCGCATCGGTGCGCGCCATGATCACGAAACTCTCGTCGTGGCGCGCGTCCACCGCGGCCTTGATGCGGTCGACCATTTCCTGCTTGCTCACCACTTCCTTGCCGGGCCGGTGGCCGCAGCGCTTGGCCGAGACCTGGTCTTCCATGTGCACGGCCGCCACGTCGGCGCGGATCATGTGGCGGATGGTGCGCGCGATGTTGAAGGCGCCGCCCCAGCCGGTGTCGATGTCGACCAGCAGCGGCAGAGCGCAGGTGTCGGTGATGCGCTGGGCATCGGTGAGCACGTCTTCCATGGTGCTGATGCCCAGGTCGGGCATGCCCAGCGAATTGGCGGCAACCCCGCCGCCGGACAGGTAGATCGCCTTGTAGCCGCTCTGCTCGGCCATGCGCGCGGTGTAGGCGGTGATGGTGCCCACTACCTGCAACGGCGACTCTTCCTGGACTGCGCGGCGAAACAGCGCGCCTCTTGATTCCCTCATGGTGTTCCCCTTTGGACGTTTCAGCGAGTTGGCGATGGGCTCACTATTGCAAGGGGCGTGCCATGGGCTTCCGGCCGCCCGGAACGAGTCCATTCCAGGAATAAAATATCATTGAAATCAGAGGCTTGCGCCACGCTTGCGCGGCCCTTGCGGGCCTTGTATTTTCAAAAATTTTTCCTCATGCGCGTTTCATTTTGAAACACTGAAACGAATTTGAATTAGAATTGCAACATGCCCTACACTCCCCGCTCCCTGCGCGAGACGCTCGACAAGCCGGTGATCTGGACCGTTTCGGTCTCGCGCCTGTCCGACCTGTTCCGCGACATCACGCTCGAATACGACCATCTGGCCGCGATCGAGCCGATCCACCTCGGCTTCGACGAGGCGGCCCGCCACATCCGCGAGCGCATGGCGAGCGAACGCTGCGACGTGGTCATTGCGGCCGGTTCGAACGCGGCCTACCTGCGCGGGCGCGTCTCGGTGCCGGTCGTGATCGCCAAAGCGAGCGGTTTCGACGTGATGCAGGCGCTGGCGCGGGCGCGCCGCGTGTCCGAGCGGATCGGGGTGATCACTTACCAGGACCAGTTGCCCGAACTGGCCGAATTCAGCGCCACCTTCGGCGTCCCGATCGCCCAGCGCACCTATGTGACCGAAGAGGACGCGCGCGCCCAGATCAACGACCTCAAGGCAGCCGGCCTGAAAGCGATCGTCGGCGCCGGCCTGATCACCGACCTGGCCGAGGAAGCCGGGCTGACCGGGGTGTTCGTCTATTCGGCCACCTCGATCCGGCAGGCCTTCGACGACGCGCTCGAGATGGCGCGCCTGACCCAGCTCGAATCGAACCGCGGCCGCCGCACGGTGCCGGCCGACACGCTGCATGCCAAGCACGGGCTCAACGACCTGCGCGGCGAGTCGGCCGCGATGGAGCGGCTGCGCCAGGCGGTGGTGCTGTATGCGAAGTCGCCGGCCACGGTGCTGATCGAGGGCGAGACCGGCACCGGCAAGGAACTGGCGGCGCAGGCGATTCACCGCGAGAGCCCGCGCAGCCTGGGAACGAACCGCCCGTTCGTGGCGATCAACTGCGGCGCGGTTGCCGAGTCGCTGCTCGAATCCGAACTGTTCGGCCACGAGGAAGGCGCCTTTACCGGCGCGCGCCGAGGCGGCCATGCGGGCCTGTTCGAGGCCGCCAACAGGGGCACCCTGTTCCTCGATGAGATCGGCGAAATGCCGCTCGCGCTGCAAACGCGCCTGCTGCGCGTGCTCGAGGAGCGCGAAGTGGTGCGGGTGGGCGGCACGCGCCCGGTTGCCATCAGCGTGCGGGTGATCAGCGCCACCCACTGCGACCTGGAAGCGCGGGTGCGCGAGGGCCGCTTCCGGGCCGACCTGTTCTACCGGCTGGCGGTGCTGCGCATGACGCTGCCGGCGCTGCGCGAGCGCCACGGCGATATCGAAGCGCTGGTCGAATGGTCGCTGAAAAACGCGCTGGCCGCGCTCGGCGCGCGCCCGCATCCGAACCTGCACGCGGAAGTGGGCGCCTGCGCGCCGCTGTTCGGGCG
>JBAQKU010000288.1:0-5899 GCA_049301315.1 Telluria sp. | reverse complement strand
GGAAATCACCGCCCACCTGGACGCGGCCGCCGTGTTCAGCGCGCTCGACCGCCACATCCACGGCCTGCTCACCGCCAGCACCTTCGCGATCTACCTGACCGACGCCACCGGCAGCCGGCTCGAACGCGCCTTCGGCGTCGAGCTGGGCCGGCCCCTGCCGGCCGTCTCGATTGCGCTGACCGATCCGTTTTCGCATTCGGTGCGCTGCCTGGCCGAACGGCGCGAGCTCTACATCGAGCACTGGCCCGACGCCGATCACCGCGAGGTGTTCCCCGGCACCATTGAAAACATGAGCGCCCTGTTCGTGCCGCTGACCGTGGGCGAGCGCGCGATCGGGGTGATGACGGTGCAGGCGCCGCAGTCGCACGCCTACGGCGAAGACGAGCGCATGATTTTCCGCACCCTGTGCGCCTACGGCGCCATCGCGCTCGACAACGCCGAAGCCTACCGCCAGCTGCAGGATGCCCAGGCCCAGCTGGTGTCGCAGGAAAAGCTGGCCGCGCTCGGCTCGCTGATGGCGGGCGTGGCGCACGAACTCAATACCCCGATCGGCAACAGCCTGCTGATCGCCAGCACCATGCAGGAGAAGGCCGCGCGCATCGAGCAGCTGATGAGCGGCCCCGGCCTGCGCCGCTCGGAGCTGGCCGCCTTCGTGGACGACTCCCAGACCGCGGCCACGCTGGTCATGCGCGGCCTGACCAGTGCGGCCGACCTGGTCAACAGCTTCAAGCAGGTGGCGGTGGACCGCACCACCGAACAGCGCCGCCAGTTCAAGCTGCAGCAGGTGTGCCACGAGGTGGTCGCCACCATGATGAACCGGATCCGCGGCACCGGCCACCGCATCGAGCTGGCGCTGCCCGAGTCGGTCGCGATGGACAGCTACCCCGGCCCGTTCGGGCAGGTGCTCACCAACTTGATCAACAACGCGCTGCTGCACGCCTTCCCCCCCGGGCGGGGCGGCTGCATGCGGCTCTCGGCCAGCACGGCATGCGAAGGGCGCGTGCTGGTCGAGTTCCACGACGACGGCTGCGGCATCCCGGCCGAGCATCTGGGACGCATCTTCGACCCCTTCTTCACCACCAGGCTGGGGCAAGGCGGCAGCGGCCTGGGGCTGTCGATCAGCTACAACATCGTGACCGGACTGCTGGGCGGGCAGATCACGGTGCGCAGCAGCGCCGCCCAGGGCACCAGCTTCCTGCTCGACTTGCCGCTGTGCGCGCCGGCCGGCGCCCCGGCCGCCCCCATGCCATGCTGAACGGCACGCGCGCGCCCGTTTTTCCCGCCAATGCAAGCAAACCCCTTATAATTGAAGGGATACCATCGGCCGCCCTCATCCCGGGCGCGGCCGCCGCATTCAAAGTTTGTCGATATGTCTACCAAAAAACCGATCAAGCACTTCCTGCAGTTCTCCGACTTCACCCTGGCCGAATTCGACTACGTGATCGAGCGCGCCAAGATCATCAAGGGCAAGTTCAAGAACTACGAGATCTACCACCCCCTGATCGACCGCACCCTGGTCATGGTGTTCGAGAAGAACTCGACCCGCACCCGCCTCTCGTTCGAGGCCGGCATGCACCAGCTGGGCGGCGCCGCGATCTACCTGAACACGCGCGACAGCCAGCTCGGGCGCGGCGAGCCGGTCGAGGATGCGGGCCAGGTCATGTCGCGCATGTGCGACATCATCATGGTGCGCACCTTCGGCCAGGACATCATCGAGCGCTTCGCGGCCAATTCGCGGGTGCCGGTCATCAACGGCCTGACCAACGAACACCACCCCTGCCAGGTACTGGCCGACATCTTCACCTTCGTCGAGCACCGCGGCCCGATCGCCGGCAAGACGGTGGCCTGGGTGGGCGACGCCAACAACATGCTGTACTCCTGGCTGCAGGCGGCCGAAGTGTTCGGCTTCCACCTGAACGTGTCCACCCCCAAGGGCTACGACATCGACCCCGCGCTGGTGACGACGAGCCGCTACACCTTCTTCGACAATCCGTCCGACGCCTGCGCCGGCGCGCACCTGGTCAACACCGACGTCTGGACCAGCATGGGCTACGAAAAGGAAAACGCGGAGCGCATCAAGGCCTTCGACGGCTTCATCGTCGACGCCGCCAAGATGGCGCGCGCCGCGCCCGACGCCCTGTTCATGCACTGCCTGCCGGCGCACCGCGGCGAAGAAGTGGCAGCCGAAGTCATCGACGGCGCGCAATCGGTGGTCTGGGACGAGGCCGAAAACCGCCTGCACGTGCAAAAGGCCCTGATCGAATACCTGCTGCTGGGCCAGATCCACGCCTGACGAAAAGAATCATCATATAAACGAAGATTGGAACCACCATGAGCGACATCAAAAAAGTAGTGCTGGCCTATTCCGGCGGCCTCGACACCTCGGTCATCCTGAAATGGCTGCAAGATAACTACCAGTGCGAGATCGTGACCTTCACGGCCGACCTGGGCCAGGGCGAGGAACTCGAGCCGGCGCGCGCCAAGGCGATCAAGTTCGGCATCAAGCCCGAGAACATCTACATCGACGACGTGCGCGAAGAGTTCGTGCGCGACTTCGTGTTCCCGATGTTCCGCGCCAATACCGTGTATGAAGGCGAATACCTGCTGGGCACCTCGATCGCGCGTCCGCTGATCGCCAAGCGCCTGATCGAGATCGCACGCGCCACCGGCGCCGACGCCATCTCGCACGGCGCCACCGGCAAGGGCAACGACCAGGTGCGCTTCGAGCTGGGCGCGTACGCGCTCAAGCCGGACGTCAAGATCATCGCCCCGTGGCGCGAATGGGACCTGCTCTCGCGCGAGAAGCTGCTCAAGTACGCAGAAGACGCCGGCATCGACATCGACATGAAGCACAAGAACGGCGGCGCGCCCTACTCGATGGACGCGAACCTGCTGCACATCAGCTTCGAGGGGCGCCACCTCGAGAACCCGAGCGCGGAAGCCGAAGAAACCATGTGGCGCTGGACCGTGAGCCCGGAAGCGGCGCCGGATGCGGCCGAATACCTCGACCTCGAATACGAAAAGGGCGACATCGTCGCCATCAACGGCAAGCGCATGACGCCGGCCGTCGTATTGACGGAACTGAACCGGCTGGGCGGCAAGCACGGCATCGGCCGCCTCGACCTGGTGGAAAACCGCTACGTCGGCATGAAGTCGCGCGGCTGCTACGAAACCCCGGGCGGCACCATCATGCTCAAGGGTCACCGCGCGATCGAATCGATCACGCTCGACCGCGAAGTGGCGCACCTGAAGGACGACCTGATGCCGCGCTACGCCTCGATGATCTACAACGGCTACTGGTGGGCGCCCGAGCGCGTCGCGCTGCAGACCCTGATCGACCATACCCAGCACAGCGTCAACGGGTGGGTGCGCCTGAAGCTATACAAGGGCAATGTGATCGTGGTCGCGCGCGATTCCAAGACCGATTCGCTGTTCGACATGAACATCGCGACCTTCGACGAGGACGGCGGCGCCTACAACCAGGCCGACGCCGGCGGCTTCATCAAGCTCAACGCGCTGCGCATGCGCATCGCCGCAGTGGCTCGCGAAAAGCGCGGCCAGTAACGCGCCGCAGCCGCAAGCATGAGCCGCCTTCGGGCGGCTTTTTTTTGGCATGCGCCAAGCGACATGGCCGAAAAACGACGCTTCGCTTGAGGAATCGTTCCGTGCGGCACGCCGAAATGTTACATTTAAGCGGATCAATACAGTTTCCGGAGAAAACATGTTTAACAACCTGAGCATCAAGAGCAAACTTTACTTGGGCTTCGGCTCGATCGTCCTGATCATCTTGTTCCTGCTCTCGTTGGCCTACAGCAATTTTTCCAAGCTGTCCGATGCCAATGCATGGGATCGCCACACGCTCGAAGTGCTGCTCGAATCGAACCGGGTCCAGGCCTCGGTGCTCGAAATCCAGAACGAGGCGCGCGGCTACTTCCTCACCGGGCAGGAACGCTTCCTGACGCCCGATAACGACGAGGAAGCCGAACTGCAGCTGCACCTGCAAAAGGCGACGGCCTTGAGCGCGGACAGCCCGGCCCAGATCGCGCGCCTGAAAAAAATCGCGGACCTGACCGACGACTGGCTCAAGAACGTGATCCATCCGCTGATCGAAAAACGGCGCGCGCTCGGCACCAGGGCCGGTGCCGCCGACCAGATGGCGGCCGCGCCCGAGCTGATCTCCAGTTTCCGTACCGTGTCCGACGCCGGCAAGGTGGTCGACGAGATCGTGGCCGAGGAAAGCCGCCTGCTGGCGCAGCGCTCGTCCGAGGCGAGCACCCTCCAGGAACGCATGAAGATGCTGCTCACCCTGGGCGGCGTGATCTGCATCGCGCTCGCCGGCGCGGTCGCCTACGTGCTCGCCAAGGCGCTCCTGACTCCCCTCAACAACCTGACCCAGGCAGTGGGCAAGATCGCGGCCGGAGCCCAGTCGGCGCGCGCCGAAGTCATCTCGGCCGATGAACTGGGCAAGGTCACGATCGAATTCAACCGCATGGCGCAGGCGATCCAGGACAGCCAGGCCAAGGAACTGGCGGCCACCAACCTGCTGCGCGCCGAGGTCGATGCGCTGCTCAACGTGGTCTCGAAGGCGGCTTCGGGCGACCTGACCGGCACCGTCACCACCACCGGCAGCGACGCCATCGGGCGCCTGGGCGACGGCCTGCGCACCATGTTCGAGAACCTGCGCAAGCTGCTCAACAACGTGCAAAAGGCCGGCATCCAGGTCACCACCTCGGCCACCGAAATCGCGGCCTCGGCCAAGCAGCAGGAAGCGACCGGCATCGAACAGGCCCAGACCAGCGTGGAGATCCTGTCGACCACCAAGGAAATCTCGGCCAACACCTCGCAACTGCTCAAGACCATGGAAGACGCGACCGCGGTGGCCGACTTCACCACCAGCGCCACCGCCGACGCCCAGGGCAACCTGAAACGCATGGACCTGACCATGCAGCACATGGTCGCCGCCACCGATTCGATCAACGCCAAGCTGGCGGCCCTGTCGGAAAAGGCGAGCAACATCAACAGCGTCCTGATCACGATCACCAAGGTGGCCGACCAGACCAACATCCTCTCGCTCAACGCCGCCATCGAGGCGGAAAAAGCGGGCGACGCGGGACGCGGCTTCTCGGTGGTGGCCACCGAAATCCGGCGCCTGGCCGACCAGACCTCGGTCTCGACCTGGGACATCGAGCAGATGCTCAAGGAAATGCAGTCCGCGGTATCGGCCAGCGTGATGGGCATGGACAAGTTCTCCGAAGAGATCCGGCGCAGCGTGGGCGAGGTGCGCCAGGTCGGCGAGCAGCTGTCCTCGGTCATGGACCAGGTGCAGAAGCTGGCGCCGCAGTTCGACCTGGTGCTGCAGGGGATGCAGTCGCAGGCGGTCGGCGCCTCGCAGATTTCCGACACCATGATGCAGCTTAACGATGCTACCCAGCAGACGGTCGAATCGCTCAAGGCCACCAGCGAGGCGGTGCACCAGCTCCAGTATGCGGCCAGCGACCTGCAGGGCAGCGTGGCCAATTTCGCGGTCAACAGCTGAAATGAAAGTGCTGGTCTTCCTGATCGGGCCTGACCGCTACGCACTGCGCCTGGGCGCGGTCGGACGCGTGCTGCCCGCGGTGGAACTGAAGCAGTTGCCGCTGGCGCCGGCGTTCGTGGCCGGCCTGATGGATCTTCACGGCCAGCCGGTGCCCGTGATCGACCTGTCGCGCCTGGCCGGCCTGACGCCCGGACCGCTGTGCTTCGATGCGCGCATCATCCTGGTCGACTATGCCGTCGGCGCAGGCCAGGTGCGCGCGCTCGGCCTGCTGGCCGAGCACGTGGTCGGCATCGACAGCGTGCGCCCCGACGCGCTTGCCGGCAGCGGGGTCCAGGCCGCGCCCTTCCTGGGCCAGGTCGCCAG
>JBAQKU010000287.1:0-11718 GCA_049301315.1 Telluria sp. | reverse complement strand
CACCGGCCTGGCTGCCGGCTTGGCTGCCGGCCTGACCGGCGAAGCCGCCGCCTGCGCCGGCACGAACGCCTGTTCGCCTTCGACCAGCTTGAAGATGCTGACCACGTTGGCCAGTTCGCGCGCCTGGTCCTGCAGGCTTTGCGCGGCCGCCGCCGCTTCTTCCACCAGCGCCGCATTCTGCTGGGTCATGCTGTCCATCTCGATGATCGACATGCTGACCTGTTCGATGCCCGCGCTCTGTTCCTGGCTGGCATGGGCGATTTCACTCATGATGTCGGTGACGCGCTTGACGCTGGCGACGACTTCATCCATCGTCACGCCGGCCTGGCCGACCAGCTTGCTGCCGCGCTCGACCTTTTCCACCGAGTCGCCGATCAGTGTCTTGATTTCTTTTGCCGCCGCCGCACTGCGCTGGGCCAGGTTGCGCACTTCGGATGCCACCACCGCGAAGCCGCGTCCCTGTTCGCCGGCACGCGCCGCTTCCACCGCCGCGTTCAGCGCCAGGATATTCGTCTGGAATGCGATGCCGTCGATGACGCCGATGATGTCCACGATCTTGTTGGCCGAGGCGTTGATCGAGCCCATCGTGTCGACCACCTGCGAGACCACCTCGCCGCCCTTGCGCGCCACGTCCGAGGCGGTGGCCGCCAGCAGGTTCGCTTCGCGCGCATTGTCGGCATTCTGCTTCACGGTCGAGGTCAGCTCTTCCATTGCGGAGGCCGTCTTCTCGAGCGAGCTGGCCTGCATCTCGGTGCGCGAGGACAGGTCGATATTGCCGGCCGCGATCTCGCGCGACGCGGTGCCGATGGTCTCGGTGCCAACCCTTACCTGCCCGACAATGCTGACCAGGCTGTCACGCATTTCCTTCATCTCGACCAGCAGGCTGCCCTTGTCGGAGCTTGCCGTCACGATCGCGATCGACAAATCGCCGTTGGCGATACTGCCGGCGATCTTCGCGGTGTAGTCAGGCTCGCCGCCGAGCTGCTTGAGCAGGCCGCGGGTAATGAACACGGCAGCCAGGATGCCGAGCGCCACGGCGACCAGCCCCAGGATCAGCATGGTGCTGCGGGCGGTGGAAAAGGCTTTTTCGGCGTCGCTCTGGACCTGATTATTGAGCTTGTCTTCCAGGGAGGCGAGCTCGTCGAGCGCGGCCATCCATTTCTTCTGGACCGGGCGGATCTCCTTGATCATCACCTTGGTCGCCTCTTCGGCCTTGTTGTCCAGCCACAGGGCCGATGCCTTCGCGATCGCCGGCATCGCGGCGCCCTCGTGTTCCTTGACCTGCGCAAGCAGGGTCTTCTCCTGCGCCGAGCCCTCGGCGGCAAACTTGTCCGACAGCTTCTTCTCGGCTTCGTCGTACTTGGCGGTCTGCGCCTTGATGCGGTTCATCTCCGGTTCCATGTCGCCGGGGTCCGTCATCAGGGTCAGGATGCGCAGCGAGGTCACGCGGTCGGCCACGTTGTGGCGCATGTCGGTCACCAGGTTGGTGACGACGTTATTGACGCCGACCACCCGGTCGAGGCGGCTTTGAATCTCTGCCATGCGAAGGATGCCGACCACCGTTACCGCGACCAGCAACAGCAGCACCAGCGCGAAACCCAGGCCCAGGCGTGTGCCAACCTTCATCGTCGTTAAATTCATTTCTTATGTCTTTTCCAGGAAAGCATTGATCGAATTCGCAGGACGAAGCCTGCACCGGGCAAGGCGCTGATCAACTGACAGCATTGATGAAACGGTGACAATCGGCGTATTTCTGTGAGGATAAATCAAAAAATTGACCTCGGACCCAAAACGCTTGACCAAGCCTGAATTGTTTCACCAGAACAACACCCCAGGTCGCGCAGAGATAGGCACGAAACAAAAAAACGGATCAACAATTATAAATGCGAGTTTTTCCTCTAGGCAAGAAAAACCTAGCTGTCTATACAAAATAAAATTTCTTTGTGGAAATATTTTACTCGGGCGGCGCGCTCGGACTAGGCCCCGCGTTGCATGGCGGCGGCCGCCTCGAGCAGCAGATGCGGGTCGGCGCCGGCCAGTCTGGCGGGATCGGACATGATCTGGCGGAAAGTGCGCGCACCCGGCAAGCCTGCCATCAGGCCCAGCATGTGGCGCGTGATGGTGTTGAGCCTGAGCCCGCGGCTGGCGTGCTGCGCCAGCTCGGAGGCGATGTAGGGAATCATCGCCTCGAGCACCTCGGTGCGGCTGTTGGCGGCAGCACCGTCGCCGTAAAAGCGCGCGTCGTACGAGGCCATCACGTACGGATTGTGATAGGCCTCGCGTCCCAGCATCACGCCGTCGACATGCTCGAGATGCAGCGCGATCTCGTCGGCGCTCTTGACGCCGCCGTTGATGATGATTTCCAGATCCGGGAATTCGCGCTTGAGCTGGTAGGCCACGTCATATTTGAGCGGCGGAATCTCGCGGTTTTCCTTTGGCGAGAGACCCTTCAGGATCGCGTTGCGCGCATGCACGATGAAGGTCTTGCAGCCGGCATCGGCGACGGTGCCGACGAAGTCGCGCACAAAGCCGATCTCTTCGATGCGGTCGATCCCGATGCGGTGCTTGACCGTCACGTCGATCGTCACCGCGTCGCGCATCGCCTTCACGCAGTCGGCCACCAGGCGCGGCTCGGCCATCAGGCAGGCGCCGAATGCGCCCTTTTGCACGCGCTCGGACGGGCAGCCGCAATTGAGGTTGATCTCGTCATACCCCCATTGCTGGCCCAGCCTGGCACTCGTTGCCAGGTCGGCCGGATCGCTCCCGCCCAGCTGCAGCGCAACCGGATGCTCCTCCTCGTTGAAGCGCAGGTGGCGCTCCACGTCGCCGTACACCAGCGCCCCGGTGGTCACCATCTCGGTGTAGAGCCAGGTGTGGCGCGTGATCTGCCGGTGAAACTTGCGGCAGTGGCGGTCGGTCCAGTCCATCATGGGAGCGACCGACACACGGCGGGAAGGAAGGTTGCGCACGTTCATGTTCAATCAATGGCAGTAGAAACGGAAAACCCGCTGGGCCCGCACGCATATGCAGGAACAGCGGGTCGGCGCCGGCGCCAGGCGCCGGCCCGGCATGACTAATTACGCTGCTTCGCGCGCGCTCTTCTTGCGCTCGTTCTCTTTCAGGTAGCGCTTGCGCAGGCGGATCGATTTCGGCGTGATCTCGACCAGCTCGTCGTCGGCGATGAATTCCACCGCGTACTCGAGCGACATCTGGACTGGCGGCACCAGGCGCACCGCTTCGTCGGTACCGGACGAGCGCACGTTGGTGAGCTGCTTGCCCTTGATCGGGTTGACCACCAGGTCGTTGTCGCGCGAATGGATGCCGATGATCATGCCCTCGTACACCGGATCGTTGTGGACCACGAACATGCGGCCGCGATCCTGCAGTTTCCAGAGTGCGTAAGCAACTGCGGCGCCATCGTCCTGGGAGATCAGCACGCCGTTGCGACGGCCTTGCATTTCGCCCTTGGTGTTGTCGACCGGCGCGTATTCGTCGAAAATGTGGCTCATCAGGCCGGTACCGCGGGTCAGCGTCATGAATTCGCCCTGGAAGCCGATCAGGCCGCGCGCAGGAATACGGTACTCGAGACGCACGCGGCCCTTGGCATCGGATTCCATGTTTTGCAGGTCGCCGCGGCGGCGGCCCAGTTCTTCCATCACGCCGCCCTGGTTCGCCTCTTCAACGTCGACCGAGAGCAGCTCGAACGGCTCGTGGCGCACGCCGTCGACCATCTTGAACACCACGCGCGGACGGGAAACGGCCAGCTCGAAGCCTTCGCGGCGCATGTTTTCGATCAGGATCGTCAGGTGCAGCTCGCCGCGGCCCGACACTTCGAAAATCGTATCGTCGTCGGTCGGCGACACGCGCAGTGCGACGTTCGCTTTCAGTTCGCGGTCGAGCCGGTCGCGCAGCTGGCGGCTGGTGACAAACTTGCCTTCGCGCCCGGCCAGCGGCGAGTTGTTGACCATGAAGTTCATGGTCAGGGTAGGCTCGTCGACGGTCAGCATCGGCAGCGCTTCCGGGGTGTCCGGTGCGCACACGGTCGAGCCGATGCCGATGTCCTCGATACCGTTGATCAGGACGATGTCGCCGGCCACGGCTTCCTCGACCAGCACGCGCTCGAGGCCCTTGAAATTGAGCACCTGGTTGACGCGGCCCTTGACCGGGGTCGAGTCGGGACCGTTCATGAACACGACGTCCTGGCCGGCCTTGATGCGTCCGCGCGAGATACGGCCGATGCCGATCTTGCCGACGTACGAGGAATAGTCGAGCGAGGTGATCTGCATTTGCAGCGGACCATCGGGATTATCGTCGCGCACGGGAACGTGCTTGAGGATCGCTTCGAACAACGGCGTCATGTCGCCTTCGCGCACTTCCGAATCGAGGCTGGCGTAACCGTTCAGCGCGGACGCGAACACGACCGGGAAGTCGAGCTGCTCGTCGGTGGCGCCGAGCTTGTCGAACAGCTCGAAGGTGGCGTTGATGGCCCAGTCCGCACGTGCGCCCGGACGGTCGATCTTGTTGATGACCACGATCGGCTTCAGGCCCAGCGCCAGCGCCTTGCGCGTGACGAAACGGGTCTGCGGCATCGGGCCTTCCTGGGCATCGACCAGCAGCAGCACCGAGTCGACCATCGACAGGACGCGCTCGACCTCGCCGCCGAAGTCGGCGTGGCCGGGGGTGTCGACGATGTTAATGTGGGTATCGTTGTACTCGACAGCGCAGTTCTTCGACAGAATCGTAATACCGCGTTCTTTTTCGAGATCGTTCGAATCCATCACGCGGGCTTCCACCTGCTGGTTCTCACGGAAGGTGCCCGATTGGCGCAGCAGCTTATCCACCAGGGTGGTCTTGCCGTGGTCAACGTGGGCGATGATAGCGATGTTGCGAATTGCGCGTTTAGTATTTGACATGTCGTAATGAACGTAAAATGGTCCAGCTGTGTACGAAGGTGTACGTTGTTGCCGATTTCTGGAACCGACTACTATAGCACGGTTTATGCTCTATTGCACTGCACAAGCGCAAAAAAAGCCCGTAATTTCAAAGAGTTGCTGCGCTTTTGCCACAGCGGCAACGGCCTAGCCCGGGCCGTCGGCCCAGCCTTCAGTGGTGCGCCGCGACCAGGCGTTCGGGCGCGAGAACGGCATACTCCTGCAAGATGGCGGTGCCGAGCAGGCGGCCGTCGTGGTACACCCTCACCCTACCCTGTGCCGGCAGGGCGACTTCTTCCTTGCCCAGCGCCAGGCGTTGCCCCTGCAGGAAGCGCCGGCTCAATTCGGCCGTCAGCTCAAGCGCGGGAAACGACGACAACAGCGCGTCCACCGGCGCCAGCAGCGCCAGCGGGGCTTCATTGGCCTGCAGCGCCTCCAGCGTTACCATGCCGGCGGCAGTGAGCGCGCCGACCTGGGTGCGGCGCAGCGCGTTCAAATGAGCACCGCATCCTAACGCATTCCCGATATCTTCGCCGAGCACCCGGATATACGTGCCTTTGCTGCAAGTGACCGCCAGCTCGAGCATCGGCGCCTGGTACGAGATGAACTCGAGCGCGTGGATCGTCACCGGGCGCGCCTCGCGCTCGAGCGTGATGCCCTCGCGCGCATACTCGTAATACGCCTTGCCGTCGCGCTTGAGCGCGGAATACATGGGCGGCACCTGCATGATCGGCCCGCGGAACTGCGCCAGCACCGCCTCGATCTGCGCGCGCGTGACATTGACCTCGCGCGTGGCGGTCACTTCGCCTTCGGTGTCGCCGGTACTGGTGCTCAGGCCCAGGTGCACCAGCGTCTCGTAGGTCTTGTCCGCTTCCAGCAGGTCCTGCGAGAACTTGGTGGCTTCGCCAAAGCACAGCGGCAACAGGCCGGTGGCGAACGGATCGAGCGTGCCGGTATGCCCGGCCTTCTTCGCATTGAGCACGCGCTTGGCCTTGATCAGCGCGTCGTTGGAGGACAGGCCGACCGGCTTGTCGAGCAGCAGCACGCCGTCGACCAGGTCGCGGATTTTCTTCGGGTGGGATGGTTTCATCGGTCCTGGGGTAAGGCTCACCGCTTATTCGGTGTCGGCATCCTTGGCGCGCACCGCGTTGGCCTGGTCGATCAGCAGCGACAGTTCCATGCCGCGCGAGGTCGAGGTGTCGTGTACAAAATGCAGTTGCGGCAGCGTGTGGATATGCAGGCGCTTGCCGAGCTGGTTGCGGATGAAGCCGGACGCGGCGCCCAGGCCCTCGACCGTGTTCCTGATCGCTTCCTTGTCGTCGTTGAGCATGGTGAAAAACACCTTGGCGTGCGCGTAGTCGGGCGTGACCTGCACTTCGGTGATCGTGATCATCCCGATGCGCGGGTCTTTCAAGCCGTATGCGATGATTTCGGCCAGGTCGCGCTGGATCTGGTCGGCCACGCGCAAGCCGCGGGCGGGGATGTTTTTGCTGTGTTTGGCCATATTCTCTGACTGCTTTGCTTCTGAAATGAACATAGGGCGGAAGAGCACGGCGCGATGCGCCGAATGCTGCGCGTGGCAGGCATTCGGCGCATCGCGCCTCGCTCTTCCGCCCTACGCGGGCTGTACCCGTCTGCTTACAGGGTACGGGCGATTTCCTGGACTTCGAACACTTCGAGGACGTCGCCGACCTCGATGTCGTTGTAGTTCTTGAGCGACAGGCCGCACTCGAGGCCGGCGCGTACTTCCTTGGCGTCGTCCTTGAAGCGCTTGAGCGAGTCGATCTCGCCGGTCCACACCACGATGTTGTTGCGCAGCAGGCGAACCGAGGAACTGCGCTTGACCACGCCGTCGGTCACCAGGCAACCCGCAATCGCGCCGACCTTCGAGACCAGGATGACCTGGCGAATCTCGACCGAACCGGTAATGGTCTCGCGCTTCTCGGGCGAGAGCATGCCGGACAACGCCGCACGGATCTCGTCGATCGCATCGTAAATGATGTTGTAGTAGCGGATGTCCACGCCGTTCGACTCGGCCAGCTTGCGCGCCTGGGCGTCGGCACGGGCGTTGAAGCCGATGATGACTGCCTTCGACGCGACCGCGAGGTTGACGTCGGACTCGGTGATGCCGCCCACCGCTGCGTGCACGACCTGCACCCGCACTTCGGAGGTCGACAGCTTCTGGAGCGACTGCACCAGCGCTTCCTGCGAACCCTGCACGTCGGTCTTGATGATCATCGGCAGGTTCTTGACCTCGCCTTCGGCCATCTGGTCGAACATGTTTTCCAGCTTCGCCGCCTGCTGCCTTGCCAGCTTCACGTCGCGGAATTTACCCTGACGGAACAAGCCGATTTCACGCGCCTTGCGCTCGTCGGCCATCACCATGACTTCTTCACCTGCCACCGGCACTTCGGTCAGGCCCTGGATTTCGACCGGGATCGAAGGACCTGCTTCGGCGATGTTCTTGCCGTTCTCGTCGAGCATGGCGCGCACGCGGCCATACGAGGAGCCGGCCAGGATCACGTCGCCGCGGCGCAAGGTGCCGGACTGCACCAGGATCGTCGCGACCGGGCCGCGGCCCTTGTCGAGACGTCCCTCGACCACCAGCCCGCGGGCCGGCGCATCGATCGGCGCCTTCAGTTCCAGCACTTCGGCCTGCAGCAATACCTGCTCGAGCAGCGCATCGATGCCCTCGCCGGTCTTGGCCGACACCGGCACGAACGGCGATTCGCCGCCGTATTCTTCCGGCACCACCTGCTCGGCAACCAGTTCCTGCTTGACGCGGTCAAGGTTGGCGCCCGGCTTGTCGATCTTGTTGATCGCAACGACCAGCGGCACGCCGGCAGCTTTCGCGTGGGCGATCGCTTCCTTCGTTTGCGGCATCACGCCGTCGTCGGCCGCGACCACCAGGATCACGATGTCGGTTGCCTTGGCGCCGCGTGCACGCATCGCGGTAAACGCTTCGTGGCCCGGGGTGTCGAGGAAGGTGATGATGCCGCGCGGCGTTTCGACGTGGTAGGCGCCGATGTGCTGCGTGATACCGCCCGCTTCGCCGGACGCGACCTTGGCGCGCCGGATGTAGTCGAGCAGCGAGGTCTTGCCGTGGTCGACGTGACCCATGACGGTCACCACCGGCGCCCGCGAGACCGATTCGAAGTGGGCGTGTTCGCCCTGGTCGGCCAGCAGCGCTTCCGGATCGTCCATTTCGGCGGCAAATGCCTTGTGGCCCATCTCTTCGACCAGAATCATTGCCGTTTCCTGATCGAGCACCTGGTTGATGGTGCACATCTGGCCCAGCTTCATGAGCTGCTTGATCACTTCGGACGCCTTCACCGACATCTTGTGGGCCAGTTCGGCCACCGTGATCGTTTCCGGCACGTGCACGTCCTTGACCACTGCTTCGGTCGGCGCCTGGAAGTTCGTTTCGCGGTCGTCCGCGTGCGAAGGGCGACGGCCCTTGGCGCCACCGCGCCAGCCGTCGCGTCCGCCGGTCGGCACATTGCCGCGCGGCTTGATCGAGCCTGGCGCGCCGCGTTTTTTCGCGTCGTCCGACCAGGTCGAGGACACATTGGCCGACTTGATCGACTTCTTGTCCGGCGTGACCGGCTTCTTCTCGTCTTTTTTCTCGCCGGGCTTCTTGTCGGCGGGCTTGTGCAGCGTGCCCTCCGGGGCCTTCGGCTTGAGCGCGGCCACCGGCGCGGGCGCCGGCTCCGGCGCCTTGATGGCGCGCCGCGGCGCGTTCATCATGGCCTTGATCTGCGCCACTTCGTCGGCCACCGCCTTGCGGGCGCGATCGTTGGCCTCGGCCCGTTCAGCCGTTTCCTTGGCCGCGCTCGCAGCCTTCTTCTTGGCTTCGTCGGCGGCCGCTTTCCTGGCCTCTTCGCCGGCCGCTTCGCCGGCGCTGGCAGCTTGCGCAACGATGCGCTTGGCTTCCGCGTCCGCTTCGCGCCTGGCGTCGGTCTCGGCCTGCTTGGCCTGCGCTTCCTTTTCGGCGTCCAGCTTGGCCAGGCGTTCCTGCTTTTCGCGCAGGTCCATTTCCTGGCGCGCGATCAGTTCGGCCTGGCGGCGCGCCTCTTCCTCGCGCCGGGCCACTTCGGCCAGGTCGATGACGGGAGCGGCCGGGGCAGCCGGCGCAGGCGCCGCTGCGATCACGTCGTCGCGCTGGACGAAGGTGCGCTTCTTGCGCACTTCAACCTGGATCGTGCGCGACTTGCCGGTGGCGTCAGCCTGCTTGATTTCGGTGGTTTCCTTGCGCGTCAGCGTGATCTTTTTCTTCTCGGTGTCGTTCACTGTGCCGTGGGTGCGGCGCAGGTGATCCAACAGCTTATCCTTATCATCTTTCGACAATGGATCTGACGTCGAACTTTTCTCGACGCCGGCAGAACGCAGCTGCGTCAGCAGCAAGTCTGCAGGCATCTTCAGTTCGGTGGCAAATTGGGCTACGTTGTTACTCGCCATTCAGTCCTCTTTTCTATGTGTCGCGGAGATGATAAAGATACTCAGATCAAGCCTTGGCCGTTTCTGCCAAGGCCCATGCCTTGGCCTGCAATGCCTTGGCACGGTCGTCGTATTTAGAGTCGACCAGCTTCATCTCATCGTCGGTCACATCATTAAACTCATTTTTGATCAGTTCACGCGCGCGCTCCGACGGCAGCGCCAGGATGGCGCCGAATTCGTCGTATGCGAGCGCGGCAAAACCTTCTACGGTCTTGATGCCCGCCAGGCCAAGCTTGCCGGCGGTGGTACGGTCCATGCCTTCGAGGTTCACCAGCGCTTCGTCCATGCCTTCCAGGCCTTCTTCCGAAGCGATTGCCTCGGTGACGAGCGCATCGCGGGCACGGGTGCGCAGTTCGTTGACGGTGTCTTCGTCGAACGATTCGATCTCCAGCATTTCCGAGATCGGCACGTAGGCGATTTCTTCCAGGCTCGCGAAACCTTCTTCCACCAGGATGTCGGCCACTTCCTGGTCGACGTCGAGTTTTTCCATGAACAGGGCGCGCACCGCGGCCGTTTCCGTGGCCGACTTGTCGGCCGATTCGGCGGCCGTCATGATGTTGATCTTCCAGCCGGTCAGTTCCGAGGCCAGGCGCACGTTCTGGCCGGAGCGGCCGATCGCGATTGCCAGGTTTTCCTCGTCGACCACGACATCCATCGCGTGCTTTTCTTCGTCGACCATGATCGAGGACACGTTGGCCGGAGCCAGCGCGCCGATCACGAACTGGGCCGGATCGTCCGACCACAGCACGATGTCGACCCGTTCGCCGCCCAGTTCGCCCGTTACAGCCTGCACGCGCGAACCGCGCATGCCGACGCAGGTGCCGATCGGGTCGATGCGCTTGTCGGCGGTGTAGACCGCGATCTTGGCGCGTACGCCGGCGTCGCGCGCCGCCGATTTGATTTCCAGCAGGCCTTGCTCGATTTCCGGCACTTCGAGCTCGAACAGCTTCATGATGAATTCAGGCGCGGTGCGCGACAGGATCACCTGCGGGCCGCGCATGTTGCGGTCGATGCGCAGGATGAATGCGCGTACCCGGTCGCCGATGCGCAGGTTCTCTTTCGGGATCATCTGGTCGCGCGGAAGGCGCGCTTCGATCTTGCCCGATTCGACAATGGCGTCGCCGCGCTCCATGCGCTTGATGGTGCCGGTCACGAGCGAGTCGCCGCGCTCGAGGAAGTCGACCAGGATCTGCTCGCGCTCGGCATCGCGCACGCGCTGCAGCACCACTTGCTTGGTGTCCTGCGCGAAGCGGCGGCCGAATTCAACCGATTCGATCGGCTCTTCGATGTATTCGTCCACCTCGATGTCGGGAATCTGCTCCTTCGCTTCGAAGTGCAGGATTTCCTGGTCGGGCAGTTGCAGGCCGGCTTCGTCGGGCACCACGTGCCAGCGGCGGAAGGACTCGAATTCGCCGGTTTCGCGGTCGATGGAGACGCGAATGTCGACCTCGCCCTCGTAACGCTTCTTCGTGGCTTGCGCCAAGGCGAATTCGAGCGCCCCGAAGACGACATCCTTATCGACATTTTTTTCGCGCGCCAGCGCATCAACCAATAACAACACTTCGCGACTCATGCTTTGCGACTCCTAAAATCCACCTGCGGCACCAAACGTGCCTTATCCAGATCGGCGAGCGTAAATTCAAGCAGCGCCGATCCATCCTTACTTTCAAATTCCAACCCGATTTTTTCGCCTTGCGGAGCCTGCAGCACGCCGGTGTAGGTCTTGCGGTTCGCCGTGCCCGGCATTGCCACGCGCAGCTTGACGGTGCATTCGTGACCGGCGAAGCGCTCGAAATCGGCCATGGTGCGAACCGGACGGTCCAGCCCCGGCGACGAAATCTCGAGCCGCTCGTAGGGGACGTTTTCAACCGTCAGCACATGCGACAGCTGGTGACTGACGGTAGCGCAGTCCTCGACCGTGATCGGGCCTTTTTCTTCCGCGTCGGCCGCAGTGAAATCGATATACACGCGCAGGATGCCGCGCTCGCCCCGTTCGACATCAACGAGTTCGTAGCCCAGGCCACTGACCGTCTTGGCGATTAATTCAAACTGCTGCAAACAATTTCTCCAGGCTAAAAACGATTCACCAAAAAAAAAATGGGCATCTGCCCATCTTCTTATATTCCTGACCAGATGAAAGCACTCTGCAGCGCGATTCGCGGCGAAGAACTTTTATTAGGCTGCAGATTATAACCTGTTCCAGGGTTGCCCGCAATCGCAGACAGCCAAATGAACAAGCAAACAACACTTGGCGAAACGCTTGCAGGGCGGCCCGAAAGCGGCCCCGGCA
>JBAQKU010000286.1:0-1989 GCA_049301315.1 Telluria sp. | reverse complement strand
AAAAAGCGGCGAAATATGGACCGGTCAGGCGGATTTGCAGCCGATTTCCTTCAAGTCCGACAGGCTGCTAGATCCCGGGCCGCGTCATATCGAGCGGCACCACCCAGTCATTGAACTGCTGCTCGGTGACAAACCCAAGTTGCAGCGCGGCCTGCTTGAGCGTGCTGCCCTCGTGCTGCGCCTTCTTGGCGATCTGGGCGGCGCGGTCGTAGCCGATGTGCGGCGCGAGCGCGGTCACCAGCATCAGCGAGCGTTCCATGAGCTCGCCGATGCGGGCCCGGTCCGGCTCGATCCCGTGCGCGCAGTGGCGCTCGAACGAGCGCATGCCGTCGGCCAGCAGGCGCGCGCTTTGCAGGAAATTGTGCGCGATGAGCGGCTTGAACACGTTCAGTTCGAAATTGCCCGAGGCGCCCCCGAAGGTGATCGCGACGTCGTTGCCGAATACCTGGCAACACAGCATGGTGAGCGCTTCGGACTGGGTCGGGTTGACCTTGCCGGGCATGATCGAGCTGCCCGGTTCGTTTTCCGGAATCGTGATTTCCCCCAGCCCGGAACGCGGTCCGGACGCCATCCAGCGCACATCGTTCGCGATCTTCATGAGCGCGGTGGCGAGCGTCTTGAGCGCGCCGTGCGCGCCGACCAGCGCGTCGTGCCCGGCCAGCGCGGCGAACTTGTTGGGCGCGCTTTTGAAGCTCAGGGCGGTTCGCGCCGCCAGTTCCGCTGCCATGCGTGCGCCAAATTCCGGGTGTGTGTTCAGGCCGGTGCCAACCGCAGTGCCGCCCGCGGCCAGCAGCAGCAGCGCGGGCAGGGCGGCCTTGATGGCGTGCTCGGAAAATTCGAGCTGGGCCACGTAACCGGAGAACTCCTGTCCGAGCGTGAGCGGGGTCGCGTCCTGCAGGTGGGTGCGCCCGATCTTGACGATGCCTGCGAATTCGCGCGTCTTGACCTCCAGCGTGCCGCGCAACCGGGCCAGCGCCGGCAGCACCTCGTGCACCAGGGCGTGCGCCGCCGCCACGTGCATCGCCGTGGGAAACATGTCGTTCGAGGACTGGCCCATGTTGACGTCGTCGTTCGGATGCAGCAGCCGGCCTTCGCCGCGCGAAGCGCCCAGCAGCTCGGATGCGCGGTTGGCCAGCACTTCGTTCATGTTCATGTTGCTCTGGGTGCCGGAGCCGGTCTGCCACACCGACAGCGGAAATTCCCCGGGATGGCGGCCCGCGAGCACCTCGTCGGCGGCCTTGATGATGGCGTCGGCCTTGGCGCCGGCGAGCAGGCCGAGCGAGCGGTTGACTTCGGCCGCGGCCCGCTTGACCTGCGCCAGCGCGGCGATCAGCTCGGGCGGCATGCGCTCGCTGGAAATTCGGAAATGCTCGAGCGAGCGCTGCGTCTGTGCGCCCCACAGGTGCTCCGCAGGCACGTCGATGGGGCCGAAACTGTCCTTTTCGATCCTGCTTTGCATGGGGCCATCCTTTTTTGCAATGATGAGGATTAAAGAGTTTACTCCAACGCTCGTTAATTACGCTGAGGCTACAAATTTCCGTGGCCGCAACTTATTACTGATAAACTTTAAACCCATATGCCCCGTCGCTCCTTCACCCACATCATCCAATTCGGCAGCGCCACGGCTCTGGCCGGATCGCTGTCGTTCGCCCAAGCCGTGGAACTGGGCGAGGCGGCGGTGCGTTCCTACCGCGGACAGCCGCTGGTGGCCGACATCGAACTGGTCGCGCTGGCGGACCCGAACGCGAACGTCCAGGTCAGGATTGCCAATCCGGACGTGTACCGCGGCGCCAACGTCGAGATGCACCCGGCGCTGTCGAGCCTGAACCTGTCGGTGATGCGGCGCGATGGACGCCAGTACCTGCACATAACCTCGCTCAAGCCGGCCGACAGCGAGCGTATCCACGTGTTCTTCGATCTGGTCGAGGGCGGACGCGGCGTGGTGCGGGGCGCGACCTTGGGGCTCGCGCCCGATCCGCAGTCCGCGCG
>JBAQKU010000285.1:0-1729 GCA_049301315.1 Telluria sp. | reverse complement strand
CCGCTGTCGGCCACGTACAGCAGGTCGTTCTCGAGCCACAGCGCGGCGATCCGGCTAAAGCTGCCCGCGCCCTCGCTGCCGACCAGCCTGGCGCCGGCGAACACCTTGATGCTGTTCTCGCCATCGGCCACGAACACGCGGTTGTAGCCGTCGACCGCGATCGGGCCCGGGCTGGTCAGCACGCCCGCGCCAAGCGCGTAGCGCGGCACCCCGTAACGGTCGAGCACGTGCACCTGGGCGCTGCTGCGGTCGACCAGGTACAGGCCGTCCGGCCCGCGCGCCATCGCATCGATGCCGATGCCCGGCTCCGGCTCGAGCACGCCGCTGACCCGGCCCAGGCTGTCGAACGCGACCACATGCCGGTACTGGCTGTCGGCCACCAGCAGCGCGCCGGCCACCTGCTCGAGCACCAGGGCGCTCGGGCGCACCAGGTCAGCCTGGCTGCGAAACGGTGCCAGCTGGCGCCCGTCGATGGAGAAGTGCAGCACCTGCTGCTGGGCCAGGTCGGCCACGTACAAGGAGCGGTCCGCGCCGACCGCCAGCGCCGAGGCGGACGAGGCGTCGTAGCGCGCCAGCGGCGCCATCGACTGCATGACCTGGTCGTAGATGAAGACCTGGCGCCGCCCGGCGTCGAGCACGTACACAAGATTGCCGCGCGCCGCTACCGCGGCCGGGGCCAGGAACGGCAGATAAGGACCCGGCGCATTGCCCATGCCAAGCGCGCCCGCGCCTTCCGCACGCGCCACCACGCGCGCCCCGGCCAGCGTGCCCTGCACCGACAGGACAGGACCGGGCGGCGCGCACGCCGCGCGCGCCGGCGCCAGCCCGTGCAGCAGTGCCAGCAGGCAGCACGCTGCAATGGCCCGGCAACCGCCCTGTGCCCGATGTGAGTTCACGCCGCTCTCCCCTTGACTTCCCGCATGCATCACCAACGCCCCGGCCCCGCCGTCGAGTCGCCCCCGTAGATACCGCTTTTCAAACCGTTCAATCCGGAATGGCACAGGTCGCAGTTGGCCGCTCCCCAGGCGATCTTGTCATTGTGGCACATGCCGCAAAACTTGCCGTCGATAATATCGGACATGAGCACGTCGTTGCTGCCGGCGCGCATCCGGAACCCCAGTTCCGAATGGCATACCTTGCAGCGAAAGCGCATCCGGTGGAACCAGTGCGGGAACACCACCGGGCGCACCCCGGCCTTCTCGGCGCGCTTGTTGAGCACCACGTCGGCGTACTCGGCGTTCACCGGCAAGGCCGCGCACGCTGCCAGCAAGGCGCATGCGATGCGCAGACGGGCGTGCGCATTCATTTGCGCACCACGCTATGGCAGCGCTTGCATTCGGTCAGGGGAAAGGCGACCGCGCCGTGGCACAGGCCGCAGTATTCGCCCTGCAGGATCTGGAACATGTTCAGGCCCGGGGTGGTGCCGGCCTTGGACTTGAACAGCTGCTCGTGGCAATTGCTGCAATCGAGCCACTCGGTGTGCTGGCGGTGCGGAAACAGCACTATCGGCATTTCACCGGTGCGCGGCAGCAGCACGTCCAGGTCCAGCACCCGGATCTTGGTATCGGGCATGATGTTGGTGCGCGGCGCGATCGCGCCCTGTTCGAGCGCCTGCACCCAGCGCACCTGGTTGCCGACCACGTCGCGCGGCAGCGCGGCGAGCGCATCGGCCGGCTCCTGCAGCAGCTTGATGCCGGGATTGGCCGGATCGTGCACCCCGTCCTTGGCC
>JBAQKU010000284.1:0-4924 GCA_049301315.1 Telluria sp. | reverse complement strand
AAAACTGCGGGGCCAGATCGCGCACATCACCGAGCGCGCGCGTGCCGAAGCGGCGCTCCAGCAGTCCTTCCTGCAATTGCGTCAACTCACCGATCACCTGGAAACCATCAACGAAGACGAGCGCAAGCGCATCGCGCTCGACATCCACGACGACCTGGGGCAGAACCTGATGGCGCTCAAGATCGACATTGAAATGCTGCACGCGCGCATAGGCGCGCGCGATCCCCTGCTCGAGCGCAAGACCGGCGCCATGCTCGCGACCATCGACGCGACCATCGGCTCGGTGCGCACGATCATCAACGAGCTGCACCCAAGCACGCTCGAGCTGGGCCTGTGCCCCGCCATCGAATGGCTGCTCGCCCAGTTCGAAAAGCACAGCGGCATCGCTACCACGCTGAGCGTGGTGGGCACGCCCGGCGAACCGGCCGACAGCCGGCGCGACGGCGCCATCTACCGCATCGTGCAAGAGTCGCTGGCCAACATCGTGCACCACGCGCATGCCAGCGCGGTCAAACTCACGCTCAGCCAGGACGCCGGCCAGCTGTGGATCACGATCGTGGACGACGGCATCGGGATGGGGCCGGGCGACGCCGCCAAGGCAGCCGCGTTCGGCTTGCGCGGGATCAGGGAAAGGATAGACGCGTTCGGGGGTGAACTGGTGATCGACAGCGAGCGCGGCAACGGCACCACGCTGTCGATCCAGATTCCGGTGCAGGCGCACGCGCACCAGGCGGCGCGCGCGGATTGAACCGCGGCGCTTAGTTGTTATGCAGGAAGCTCTTGAGCTTGTCCGAACGCGAGGGCTGGCGCAGCTTGCTCATGGCCTTCGCCTCGATCTGGCGGATGCGCTCGCGCGTGACGTCGAACTGCTTGCCCACTTCTTCCAGCGTGTGGTCGTTCGACATCTCCACGCCGTAGCGCATGCGCAGCACCTTCGCTTCGCGCGGCGTGAGCGAATCGAGCACTTCCTTGATCACATTGCGCATCGATGCATGCAAGGCAGCGTCGAGCGGCGCCAGCGTGGTGTTGTCTTCGATGAAGTCGCCCAGCTGCGAATCGCCGTCCTCGCCCATCGGCGTTTCCATCGAGATCGGCTCTTTCGCGATCTTCATGATCTCGCGCACCTTGTTCTCGGGCATTTCCATCTTCAGCGCCAGCGTCGCCAGGTCCGGCTCGCTGCCCGTTTCCTGCATGATCTGGCGCGAGATGCGGTTCATCTTGTTGATCGTCTCGATCATGTGCACCGGCACCCGGATGGTGCGCGCCATGTCCGCGATCGAACGCGTGATGGCTTGCCGGATCCACCAGGTCGCGTAGGTCGAGAACTTGTAGCCGCGCCGGTATTCGAACTTGTCGACCGCTTTCAGCAGGCCGATGTTGCCCTCCTGGATCAGGTCGAGGAACTGCAGGCCGCGGTTGATGTACTTCTTGGCGATCGAGATCACCAGGCGCAGGTTGGCAACCGTCATTTCGCGCTTGGCGTGGCGGGCCCGCTTTTCGCCGGCGGCCATCTGCTTGTTGATCTTGCGCAGGTCGGCCAGCGGCAGCGCCACGCGCGCCTGCAGGTCGATCATGCGGGTCTGGTGTTCCTTGATCGCCGGCACGTTACGGCCCAGCACGGTGCTGTACGGATAGGCGGCGCCGACTTCGCCGTCGACCCAGTCCAGATTCGTTTCATTGCCCGGGAAAACCTTGATGAAGTGAGCGCGCGGCATGCCGCAGCGGTTCACGCAGATCTCGAGCACCGCTTTTTCGATGTGGCGCACTTCGTCCATCTGGCCGCGCAGGGTGTCGCACAGCTTCTCGACCACTTTCGCGGTGAAGCGGATCCCGAGCAGCTCGTTGGAGATCACTTCCTGCGCCTTGACGTAAGGCTTGGAGCCGTAGCCCTCCTTCTCGAAGGCCTTGGCCATCTTCTCGAACTGGGCCTCGATCAGGGCGAACTTGTCGAGCGCGCCCTTCTTGAGCTGCGCCAGCTGCTCGCTCGAGAAACCGGCCGCGCCGCCGTTGGCGTCGCCGTCTTCTTCCTCGTGCTCTTCGTCGTCCTCATCGTCCTCGTCGGACGCGGCGTGCGGCGCCGGCGCGCTCGGCGCGGAGCTCTCGTTGAGGTCGACGAAACCGTCGACCACTTCGTCGACCTTGATCTCGTCGTTGGCGATCTTGTGCGACAGCGCGATGATTTCCGCGATCGTGGTCGGGCACGCCGAGATGGCCTGCACCATGTCCTTCAGGCCGCCTGCGATGCGCTTGGCGATTTCGATTTCGCCTTCGCGCGTGAGCAGCGCGACCGCGCCCATTTCGCGCATGTACATGCGCACCGGGTCGGTGGTGCGGCCGAAGTCGGAGTCGACCGTCGACAGCGCCGTGGCGGCGGCCGCCTCGACTTCGTCGTCGCTGGTGGCGGTGGCCACGTTATCGGTCAGCAGCATCATTTCGGCGTCGGGCGCGCGCTCGTACACGGCGATGCCCATGTCGTTGAAGGTGGCGATGATGCCTTCGATCGCTTCCGGATCGATGATGTTCTCGGGCAACTGGTCGTTGATC
Organism: Telluria sp.; assembly: GCA_049301315.1. Taxonomy (GTDB): domain Bacteria; phylum Pseudomonadota; class Gammaproteobacteria; order Burkholderiales; family Burkholderiaceae_D; genus JBAQKU01. The sequence continues at coordinate 2,380 of JBAQKU010000284.1, read as the reverse complement.
TCGGCATAGGTCAGGAAGCCGCGCTCCTTGCCCATGTTGATCAGGTTCTTGATCTGCTGGCGGCGCCGCTCGAGGTCCGCTTCCGAGGTTTGGGCGTCGGCCGCCAGCACGCTGCTCAGGCCGCTCTTGGCCTTGCGCTCGCGCGCCTTCGAGACCGCCTTCAGTTCGGCGCGCTCGACCGCGTTGAGCGCCGCGACCTCGTCGTTTTCAGGCGTGAATTCGCTCGGCTTGCGCCCGCGCCGTCCCGGCACCTTGACCGAGGGCAGCAGGTAGCCGGAGGTGTCGATCGCGGCCAGCGCGGCCGCATCGGTGGTCTGGCTGACCGACTGGCCGGCGGTGATGATCACGGTCGGCTCGGCCTCGGCCCTGCGTGGGGCGGCGCGCGGCTTGACCGGCGCGGCCGGCGCCTCCAGCCCGACCTGCACTTCCAGTTCCGCACGCACCGCCAGCTTGGCGCGCTTGCGCACCACGGCCGTGTCGTTGGCCGCTTCCATCGCCTCGGCCTGGGCCGCTGCGCCAGCCAGGCGCGAACGCGTCTTGACCACGACAACCTTGCTCGCAGCTTCCGTCTCGAGGAAGTAGGAGGTCGCCGTTTTCGGCACCACCAGCTGCGCAGTGCCCTTGCGCGGCGCTTTCTTGGCGGTCAATGTCAATGTCTTGGCGGTGTTCTTCATAATAACTCTCCAGTCGAGGCGAGTGGCGCGCCTGCGAGGTCAATAATCCACCAGGCCCGAGCGATCGGACCGGATGCAGCGTGTATCAGGGTGGCCCTAGCCAAGGGCGGCATGGCCGGATGTCAAGCGCCGCAAAAAAGCGGCGCGACGCCCCGGCAGGGCTTGCAGAAATGGCTGTGCTTGGTTCAAAATGGCGATGTACATGGCAGAACGAAAAAAAGCCCGTCAGCTAAAACGGGCTTGAATCTATTTTTCAGGGAAGAATAGAGGAGTCAGGCCATTATGCCGCAAAGCAAGATATCTGGATAATTGATAAATCAAATATCGGATATACGAAACACGTATGATTATCGTCGCTGCGACGCCCTCTTCGACCTTGCTGTTACATCTGCGCTGCCTCAAACCGTACGCAGGGCAAGAGGGAGATTATACACGATTTCACTCTTCACGACGCGGCGCCCAGGCGCACCGATCTCCAGCCCCTGCAGTGGCTAAAACAACATCTTGGCGAACGGCGCCGTCCTTTTCGAATGTGCCCATGCTATCCTTCCGGTTCCAGCTCTTACAATGAAGTCAATGAATACAACTAGTCTTGTCGCCGAGTCCGTCGACGCCCCAGTTCCGGCTCCGGCTCCAGCCCTGTCAGCACGGTCCTTGCTCAAGCAGTTCCAGCAGCAGTTTCCCGCCTTTCGCGACTGTTTGCCGCTTTCCATCGGCATCGACAAACAGATCCTCGCCCGCATGCCCGAGCTCGACCGCAAGACCATGCGCACCGCGCTCGGCATCCATACCGGGTCGCTGCGCTACCTGCGCGCGATGGAAAAGGCGAGCGTGCGCTACGACCTGGACGGCACGCCCGGGGCCGAGGTGAGCGACACCCACCGCCTGCACGCGAAAGAGGTATTGCAGCAGCGCTTCAAGAAGGAAGCCGAGCGCAAGAAGGCCGAGCGGGATGCGGCGCAAGCCGAAGAAGCGAATCGCCTGCGCCAGGAAAAATTACTCCAGCTCGCCTCCAAGTTTTCCCGCAACGGCTAGCGCGCCCCATGGCGACCGACGAGGAACTGCTGCCGCCCTACGCGGGCATCAGGCTGGCCGACGTGCGCATGGTGCGCTCCGAGCAGGATGCGGCCGAGGCCCTGGCCTCGCTCTCGGCCATGGATGCGCTCGGGTTCGACACCGAATCGAAGCCCACCTTCCTCAAGGGCGAAGTGTCGACCGGTCCGCACCTGGTGCAACTGGCAACCGACGAATGCGCCTACCTGTTCCAGATCGGCGCCGCGCCGGCGCTCGATGTGCTCAGGGCGGTGCTCGAATCGGCCGCGATCCTGAAGGTCGGCTTCGGCCTGTCGGACGACGTGAAACGGCTGCGCATCAAGCTCGACATCGAATCGCGCAACGTGCTCGACCTGGCCACGGCGCTGCGCAAGGGCGAACGCAACACGCTCGGCGCGAAGAGCGCGGTGGCGCGCTTTTTCGGGCAAAGGCTGCAGAAATCGAAAAAAATCACCACCACCAACTGGGCCGTGGCGCGCCTGTCGGAAAAGCAGATCCTGTACGCGGCCGACGACGCCCATGTCGCGTTGCGCATCTACCGGCGCTGGCGTTCGGACCAACTGGCCTGACGACCTTGCCGCCCGTTTCGCCACCAGCCACCCTGAGCGCCCGGCTCGCCGCGCTGGTGCTCGGCTGGGCCGCCTGCCTGCCCC
>JBAQKU010000283.1:0-2590 GCA_049301315.1 Telluria sp. | reverse complement strand
GTGGCGAGCACGCCGGCCGGCGCCGCGCCGCGCGCCAGCACGCCGGCGAGCGCACTTGAAAAATCGAAGTCGCGGGCCTTGAAGTTGGGCGTGTCCGCGTTCGCGATATTCGAGGCGAGCACTTGCTGGCGCTGGGAACGCAGGCTCAGTGCCGCTTCGTTAAAGCGCAGGTAATTGTCGAGTTTGCCAATCATGTCAGGCTCCGCATCTGTCGCTCGCCTCCGGGCCGGGGGCAATGATCTTGTTGTGACAGGATCGATAGTACGGCCGGCGCACGCTTCTCAATCGAACGATCAGGCCCTGCAAACGTGGGCTATTCCACGCTTAAGACCGGCGCGCCCGGGGCTAAGATGGTCTCATTCCAAGGACCCCCTCACCATGAAACTTAGCATATTGAGCGCACTGCTCCTGAGCTCGCAAGTTGCGCTAGCGCAACAGCCGGCCGCGCGCCAGGACCACGAGGCGCTGCGCCAGGCAGCCAGACAGTACCTGGCGCTGCAAACGGCCGGCCTGCCCGGCCAGGTCGGCATCGAGGTGGGCCAGCTCGACCGGCGCATGAACCTGGCCGCCTGCGCGGCCCCCCAGGCCTTCCAGCAGGGCGGCGCGCGCGCCTGGGGCAAGACCACGGTCGGGGTGCGCTGCGCGGCGCCTTCGGCCTGGACCGTGTATATTCAGGCTCAGGTGAGCGTGCTGGCCGACTATGTGGCCGCCGCGGTACCGCTGGCCCAGGGCCAGCCGATCACCCAGGCCCAGCTGGTGAGCATGAAAGGCGACATCGCCGCCATGCCGAACGGCATCGTGACCGACATGGCGCAGGCGCTCGGGCGCAGCCCGATGGTGTCGCTGCCGGCGGGCAGCGCGCTGCGGCTGGACACCTTGCGCAGCAGCCCGGTGGTGCAGCAAGGGCAACTGGTGCGGGTGGTCAGCTCCGGCGCCGGTTTTCGCGTCTCGGCCTCGGCGCACGCGATCGGCACGGCCGGCGCCGGCCAGGTGGTGCAGGTGCGCACGCCCGGCGGCGCGATCCTGAGCGGCGTGGCGAAGGCAGGCGGTCTGGTCGAGGTGGTGTTTTAAGTGGTAAAAACCGCCCTGGTGCGCTAAAGTTTAAGGACGAACCGCCGTTACTTACGCATGCGCCTGAGTTTCTCGCTCGCGCCAGACAAGGATGATGCTGTGAAAATTAACGATACGATCAAGAGTACTCCCGCGCTCCCGGTGGCCAATACCACGGCGCAGGCAAGCAAGGGGACTGACAAGGCCGCGCCCGCCACTGCTGCCACATCCGATAACGTGCGCCTGTCCACCCAGGGACAAGCGCTGGCCAGCGTGGCCGGGGCCGGCGCCGTGTTCGACACCAAAAAGGTCGAGCGCATCAAGCTGGCCATCGCCGACGGACAGTTCCAGGTCAATTCCGAAAAAGTTGCAGACGGATTGCTCGAGACCGTGCGCGACCTGCTGCATTCCCGCAAAAGATAAGACACCATGCCAAACGCAAGCCCCAGCACCACCCTGCGCGAAGAACAGACGCTGATCGCCTCCCTGACGGAGCTGATGAAACACGAACAGCAACTGCTGATCGGCGCGGACGCTGACGGCTTGACGGCGCTGACGGCGCAAAAATCGCAATTGACGGCCCGCATGGCCGCCCTGGCGGCGCAGCGCCACCAGGCGCTGGGCGCGGCCGGGTTCGCCGCCGGCGAAGGCGGCATGGAAAGCTGGCTGGGCAGTTGCGGCGAGCCGGGTGTGATGGATTTGTGGCAAGACCTGCTGAACCTGACGCGCGCGGCGAAAGAACTGAACCGCGTCAACGGCATGCTGATCAACAAACAGATGGCGCACAACCTGGCCATCCTGAACGCCATGCGCACTCCTGCCGGAGGCGCCGACGCCGGCTTTTACGGCCCGAGCGGGCACGCCACGGGCGGCCTCGCCTCGCGCCGCTCCGTGGTCGGCTAAAGCGCCGCCCCACCGCATCGAACGGCTGCCTCTGCGCAGCCGTTTTTTATTTCCGGTTCAATACGCGCCTTAGCGGGTGGGACTCTCGGTGATGGGGTCGGGCAGCGCCGACAGGATGGTAACGGCGACCCGGCGGTTGCGCGCGCGCCCCGCTGCCGTGTCGTTGGAGGCGACCGGGATGTTCGCGCCGTGTCCCACCGCGGAGAGGCGCGCCAGCGCCACCCCGCTCGCCTCGAACAGGCGCACCACGCTGCTCGCGCGCACCGCCGACAGTTCCCAGTTGGACGGGAACAGCGCGTTGCTGATGGGCGTGGTGTCGGTATGGCCCTCGACCTGCACCGCGTGCGGGTCGTCCTTGAGCAGGGCCGCGACCGCGTGCAGCGCTTCGCTCGATTCGGCGGTGAGCGCGGCGTCGCCCGAAGCGAACAACACGCTCGCATTGATTTCCACGCTCACGCCGCGGCTGTTTTGCGTGACCCTGACCTTGCCCTCCCTGACCAGTGGCGCCAGCGTCGAGCTGAGCTGTTGCGCCAAGCGCGTCAGGCGCTCGCGTTCGCGCCGCAGCGCTTCGGCGCGCCGCCTGGCGACGATGTCGGGAATCGGCAGCACGGGCCCGACCTGGCCGGCGGTCTTGGAG
>JBAQKU010000282.1:0-4803 GCA_049301315.1 Telluria sp. | reverse complement strand
GCGCCGAGATGGGGACCCGCGCCGCGCGCCTGGCAGGATTCGAGGACGCGCGCCCGAGGCCGGCGCCGGTGGCCCAGGCGTTTGCCGAAGCACCGATCAGGCCACTGTGGGTGGTACCGGCGCCAAGGTCGATCGGACGCGTACCCAAACAGTTCGTCGACCTGCAAAACGATGTCGGCGCATCCGATATCGTGCTGGCCGCGCGCGAGGGTTACCACTCGATCGAACACGTCAAGCGCTATACCGCGCTTGGCTTTGGCACCGACCAGGGCAAGCTTGGCAATATCAACGGCATGGGCATCCTGGCGCAGGCTTTGGGCCAGGATATCGCGAGCACGGGCACCACCGCGTTCCGTCCCAATTACACGCCAGTCACCTTCGGCGCGATTGCCGGCCCGGACCTGGGCGAGCTGTTCGATCCGATCCGCAAGACCGCGATGCATGAGTGGCATGAACAGCATGGCGCCTTGTTCGAAAATGTCGGGCAATGGAAGCGCCCGTGGTACTACCCGAAAGCCGGGGAGAGCCTGCACGATGCGGTCAACCGCGAATGCCTCGCCACCCGCGCCAGCGTCGGGATCATGGATGCATCGACCCTTGGCAAGATCGATATCCAGGGACCGGACGCGGCGACCTTTCTTAACTGGGTCTATACCAATGCATGGACCAAGCTCGGCGTCGGCCGCTGCCGCTATGGACTCATGCTCGATGAAAACGGCATGGTGATGGACGATGGCGTCACGGTCAGGCTGGGCGAGACCCATTTCGTCATGACCACCACCACCGGCGGCGCGGCGCGCGTGATGTCCTGGCTCGAGCGCTGGCTGCAGACCGAATGGCCGCACCTGTTGGTGCACCTGACGTCCGTGACCGATCACTGGGCCACGATGGCGGTGGTCGGACCAAACAGCCGCAAGGTGCTGCAGAAGGTGTGCAGCGGCGTCGACTTCTCGTCGCAGTCGTTTCCGTTCATGGCGTACAAGGAAGGTACCGTGGCCGGGGTGCCGGCGCGCATCATGCGCATCAGTTTTTCCGGCGAACTGGCCTATGAAATCAATATCGACGCCAACTACGGCCGCCATGTATGGGAGGCGGTCATGGCCGCCGGCGCGCAATACGACATCACGCCGTACGGAACCGAGACCATGCACGTGCTGCGCGCCGAGAAGGGCTTCATCATCGTCGGCCAGGACACCGACGGTTCGGTCACGCCGGTCGACCTGGACATGGATTGGATCATCGGCAAGGGCAAGGACTTCATCGGGCGCCGTTCGCTGTCGCGTGCCGACACCGCGCGTGAGGGGCGCAAGCAATTGGTCGGCCTGCTGACGGACGACCCGGCAGAAGTGTTGCCGGAAGGCGGACAAATTGTCGATGACCCGAACGTCGCGCTGCCGGTGCCGATGCTCGGCCACGTGACCTCGAGTTATTACAGCGCCTGCCTGGGCCGCTCGATTGCCATGGCCTTGGTCAAGGGCGGACTGAAACGAATGGGCGAAAAAGTACGCATCCCGCTGGCCGGTGGCCGCGTGATCGATGCGGTGATCACGAGCCCGGTATTCATTGATCCTGAAGGAGCACGACAAAATGTCTGAATCGATACAAAGAGCAAGCCCGCTGGTGCGTTTCGAGCGCGAGCGCAATCGGCTGCCGCGCTCGCAGGGCGCGGCCGGGGTGAGGGCATCGGAGCGGGCCTTCTGCGGCCATGTCAACCTGCGTGCCGATCCGGCCAATCCGCACGTGCTTGCGGCGCTGCGGGGCATGCTGGGGTTCGCGCTGCCACTGCAGCCGAATAGCGTGACGCGCAACGACAGCACGACCGTGTTCTGGCTGGGACCGAATGAATGGCTGATCGTGGTGCCGGACGGGGCCGCGGCGGCCCTCGTGGCCGAGGTGCAGCGGGTGCTGCACGGGCAGTTTTTCGCGGTGACCGAAGTGAGCGGGGGCCAGACGATCGTCGCCTTGCGCGGCGAGCGTGTGCGCGACGTGCTGGCCAAGGGCTGTTCGCTCGACCTTCATCCACGCGCTTTCGGCCCGGGCCGGTGCGCGCAATCGCATCTTGCCAAAGCGCCCATCCTGCTGTATCAGCTCGATGACGAGCCGACCTTTGAATTGATTTTGCGCCGCAGTTTTGCCGATTACCTATGGCTGTGGCTGCTCGACGCCGCCGCCGAATATGGATTGGCCATCGACACGCGCCTGCAGCCGTCGGCAGTTGCGGCGCGAGGCGTGCCTGCTCTTTCCGCGGTCAATGGATGAGCACGGCCCTCGTTCGCACGCGTGCGGACGAGGGCCGTTGCGCCTGGCGATCAATGGTTACGGCCGCATCGGGCGCTGCTTCCTGCGGGCGCTGTACGAATCGCCCCTCGGCCGCCGCTTCCGGGTCGCGGCGATCAACGAACCCTCGCCACTCGAGAGCATCGTCCACCTGTCACGCTTCGATACGACCCACGGTGTGTTCCCTGGAAGCGTCGAGCGCGGTGACAGCTGCCTGCGCATCGACGGTCAATCGATTCCGGTATCGCACGCCCGCACGCCTGAAGAAATCGACTGGAAGGCGCTCGACGTCGATCTGCTGATCGAGTGTTCGGGCCGCTACAAGGAACGCGCCGACTTCGAGCGTTTCCTTGCGGCCGGCTGTCCCCGCCTGCTGCTCTCGCAGCCTGGCCACGGCGCGCACGACGTCGACCTGACGGTGGTGTACGGTTTCAATCATCATGGGCTGGACTCGGCCCACCGCATCGTCTCGAATGGCTCGTGCACCACCAATGCGGTCGTGCCGATCCTCGATCTGTTGCAGCGTACCTTCGGGGTGAGCCACGCCTTCCTGACCACGCTGCACTCGGTGATGAACGACCAGCCCCTGATCGACGGCTATCACCATGCCGACCTGCGCCACACCCGCGCGGCGATGCAGTCGATGATCCCGGTCGGCACCGGCCTTGCGCAGGCGGTGGAGCGCTTGCTGCCGCAATTGGCCGGACGGGTGCAGGCCAAGGCCCTGCGGGTGCCGGTCCTGAACGTGTCGGCGATCGACCTGGTGGTCAGCCTCGGGCGCGACGCCAGCGCACGGCAGGTCAATGCGCTGCTGGCCAGTGCCGCCCGTGAACGCCCCGGCCTGCTGGCTTACTCCGACGCCCCGCACGCCTCGGTCGACTTCAACCACAACCCGCATTCGGCCAGCGTCGATGGCAGCCAGACCCGCAACTGCGGTCCGCGGCTGGTGAACCTGCTGGTCTGGTTCGACAACGAATGGGGGTTCGCCAGCCGCATGCTGGACCTGGCCGAATTCTGGCGCGATCGCTTGCAGCAGGGCCGGTAGGAAGCCTTGTTCGTTTTTGGGCAATTTACTGTCGGTATTGAGGAAAAAGGATTTAGCCGGAAGCCTAGTATGACGACAGACGGATCGGGAAATAAAGGCAATAACCCGGATCCGGTCAGCCGACATGTGATTGGCAACGCGCCGCTCCTGCCTTCGAGGTGGATGCGGCAGACGCTATGTAAATTTTCTTAAATGGACGGGACACAGACAATGACCAAGATGACGGACATGACAACAGTAAGCAGTGCGGCTGAATTAATGAGAAACACCAGGGTCCTGCAGATTCCGAACGGGGATAAGGCGGTGCCGACCTTTTCTGGCGCCGAAATGCAGCGCCGGCTCGACAATCTGCGCCAGCACATGGCCAGGGAAAGCATTGACGCGGTGTTGTTCACGTCGTACCACAACATCAATTATTACGCCGATTTCCTGTTTTGCTCGTTCGGCCGCTCGTATGGCCTGGTGGTCACCCAGGACAAGCACACCACCGTGAGTGCCAATATCGACGGCGGCCAGCCGGGCCGGCGCAGTTTTGGCGACAACATCGTCTATACCGACTGGCGGCGCGACAATTACTTCCATGCTGTGCAAGCGCTGATGGCAGGCCAGCGCCGCATCGGGGTCGAATTCGACCATATCAATGTCGACAATCTGCAAAAGCTCAAGCACGCCTTGCCCGACGCCCAGATCGTCGATATCGGCAAGGCCTGCATGAAAATGCGCATGATCAAGTCCGATGAGGAAATCGCGGTGATCCGCCATGGCGCGCGCATCGCCGATATCGGCGGCGAGGCGTGCCGCGCCGCGATCGCGGTGGGCGTGCCCGAACACGAGGTGGCATTGGCGGCGACCCAGGCGATGGTCCGGGAACTCGCGCGTACCTATCCCGATGGGGAGCTGATGGACACCTGGACCTGGTTCCAGTCGGGTATCAATACCGATGGTGCGCACAACCCGGTGACGTCGCGCAGGATCCAGAAAGGCGACATCCTCAGCCTGAACTGTTTCCCGATGATCTCAGGCTACTACACGGCGCTGGAACGCACCCTGTTCGCCGAGGAGTGCTCGGATGACCACCTGCGCCTGTGGGAAGTGAATGTCAAGGTGCACGAGGCAGGGCTGAAACTGATCCAGCCAGGCGCGCGCTGCTGCGATATCGCGGCGGCGCTCAACGAGATCTTCCACGAGCACGGACTGCTGCAGTACCGCACTTTCGGTTATGGGCACTCGTTCGGCACCCTGTCGCACTACTACGGCCGCGAGGCGGGCCTGGAGCTGCGCGAAGACATCGACACGGTGCTCGAAGCGAACATGGTGGTGTCGATGGAGCCAATGATCATGGTCCCCGAGGGCCTGCCGGGCGCCGGCGGCTACCGCGAGCACGACATCCTGATTGTCGGCAAGGACGGCGCCGAAAACATCACCAAGTTCCCGTTCGGCCCGGAACACAACATCGTCAAGAACTGAAGCGCGCGGCGCCG
>JBAQKU010000281.1:0-3031 GCA_049301315.1 Telluria sp. | reverse complement strand
GAAAACGACCTGGGCGGAGCGGTGCTCTCGACCATTCCCGTCGATACGATCGAGCGCATCGAGATCATCCGCGGCGGCGCGAGCGTGCTGTTCGGCGAAGGCGCGACCGGCGGCGTGATCCAGATCGTGACCAGGCGCCCGCTCAAAAACGGCACGCGCGGCAGTGTGCGCGCCGAAGCCGGCCAGTTCGGCCTGCGCGACCTGCGCACCTCGCTGACGCACTCGTGGGACGGCTTTGCGGCCGACGCCAGCATCGGCGGGCAGCGCACCGACAACTACCGCGACCATAGCGAATTCAAACAGAAGTTCTTCAGCGGCGGCGCCCAGTGGACCTATGCCGGCGGTCGCGCCGCGGTACGTGTGGCCAGCTCGCGCAATGACTCGCAGTTCCCCGGCGCACTCACCCTGGCGCAGTTCCGGGCCAAAGCGCGCCAGAGCCTGACCCCGGGCGACAGCGGCGAGCTCGATTCTGACCGTATCGCCGCGTCCGTGGAGCACCGGGTCGGCGGGGTCGACCTGGCAGCCGAACTGTCGTACCGCGAAAAGGAAGTCAGGGCCAGCTATGGCGCCTCGAAGGCGGCCTACAACACCAGGCAGACCCAGTTTTCACCGCGCGCGCGCCAGTTGACCCGCTTTGACGGCATGCTCAATGAGCTCGTCGCCGGTATCGACCTGATCGACTGGAAGCGCAAGACCGAGGCCAGCTATTCCATGGCCGACGCGAGCCAGAAGTCGAAGGCCTTGTATGTGCGCGACGAGCTCAAGTGGGACGCGGCGCACAACGGCCGCCTCGCGCTTGGCGCGCGCCGTGAAGTGTTCGACAAGGACTACGCGGACACCGGCGTGACGCCCGAGAGCACGTCCCAATCGCAGAATGCTTGGGAAGTGCAGGGCAGCTACGACTTGCTGCCGCTGGTAAACGCATATGCAAAAGCGGGCCGCAGCTACCGCGTTGCGAACGCCGACGAAAACAGCTACCGCTCCGATCCGGGCGTGCTCAAGGTGCAGACCTCGCGCGACCTGGAACTCGGTGTGAGCTGGGGCGACGCGACGCGCCAGCTTACCGCACGCCTGTTCCGTCATGCGCTCACCAACGAAATTTTCTACGACCCGACCCTGTTCGGGGCCTGGGGCGCCAATACCAATCTCGACCCGACCAAACGCGAAGGCGCCGAGATCGATGCCCATGTGCGCATTGGCGCTGCCTGGCGCCTCAGCGGCCACCTGCAGCATGTGGACGCCAGGTTCACGGCGGGCCCGAACGATGGCCGCGAAATGGTGCTGGTGCCGAAAAATATCGCGACGGTACGCCTGTCCTGGCTGGCCGGTGGCCACAGCGCCGACGTCGGTGCGCAGTGGGTCGACAGCCAGCGTTATGGCAGCGATTTCAGCAACACCTGCGGCGCGCGCATTGCACCGTACGCCACCATCGACGCGCGTTATGCACGCCAGTTGGGCGCATGGGAATTTGCCGTGTCGGGACTGAACCTGACCGACAAGAAGTATTTCAGCAACGCGTTCGGGTGCCAGTCGGGGATCTACCCGAGCGACGCGCGCCAGCTGAAAGCCTCGGCGCGCTACACGTTCTGAACAAGGGCGGATCGACGTGAACCGAAAAACTTCCGCTGACCCGCGCCTGCGCCACCGCCTGGTCCTCGCCGGACTGTGCGCCGTGGCGCTGCTCGTGCTGCTGTTGTCGAGCCTGGTCGGTTCCGTCAGCCTGCCGTTCGGCGAGCTGCCTTCCGCGCTGGCGCAAATCGTCTCCGGCAAGGCCGCCGGCATGACCGCGACCTTGCTCGAACTGCGTCTGGGGCGCGCCTGCAGCGCCTTCGTCACCGGCGCCGCGCTGGCGCTGTCGGGCGTGATGATGCAGGCCTTGCTGCGCAATCCGCTGGCCGACCCTTACGTACTCGGGGTCTCGAGCGGCGCGGCGGTCGGCGCGCTGGCAGCGCTGCTGTTTGGCGCCGCGCTCTGGATGGTCGATCTTGGGGCGCTGGCCGGCGCGGTCGGCATTTCGCTGCTGCTGTACCTGCTGGCGCGGCGCGACCTTGGCGGCAGCGTCCAGCGCGAGCTGGCGGCCGACTCCAGCACCTTGCTGCTGACCGGGGTGATCCTGGCGTCCGCCTGCATGGCGCTGGTCACGCTGATGCTGTCGATCGCGCCGGAGTCGCGCCTGCGCGGCATGGTGTTCTGGATGATCGGCGACCTGTCGGGCGTCCAGTGGCGCGCCTTGCCGTGGCTGGTGCTGGTCGCGGCGCTGCTGTTCGCCTACCGGCAGGCGCGTTCGCTCAACGTGATGGCGCTGCACGCCGATGCCGCCGCCACCTTGGGCATCAATGTGGGCGCCTTGCGCCGTTCCCTGTTTATCTGTTCCGGCCTGCTTGCCGCCAGCGCGGTCAGCACCGCCGGCGGCATCGGCTTTGTCGGCCTGATCGTGCCGCACGCCTGCCGCTACGCGTTCGGGCCCGACCATCGCTTGCTGCTGCCGGCCGCCACGCTGGCCGGCGGCAGCTTCCTGGTGCTGGCCGATACGCTGGCGCGCACGCTGCTGGCGCCGCAACAGCTGCCGGTCGGCGTGCTGACCGCGCTGATCGGCGTTCCCATTTTCCTGTTTCAACTGCACCAGCTACACCTGCGCCGGCTATGATCGACACCACCGACCTGTTATTGCGCGCCGGTTCGCGCGTGCTGCTTGAAGGCCTGTCGTGGCGCGCGCGCCCCGGGGAGTGCTGGTGCGTGATCGGGCGCAATGGGGCTGGCAAGAGTACCTTGCTGCGCACCCTGGCCGGCCTGCGTGCGCCTGACGCTGGCCAGGTCGCGCTGGGCGGGCGCTCGCTCGCCGGCTGGCAGATGGAGGCGCTGGCGCGCCACCGCGCCTTCCTGGGCCAGAGCCGCAGCGACGCCTTTGCCTACCGCGTCATCGAGGCGGTGCTGATGGCGCGCCATCCGTATCATGCGGACCGCTACTGGGAAGGCAGCGACGACCACCTCGCCGCCGAGGCTGCCCTGCGCGCGCTGGACGTGCTCGAAC
>JBAQKU010000280.1:0-4244 GCA_049301315.1 Telluria sp. | reverse complement strand
GGGCCGGCTGGTCCATTTCGGCGAAGGCGCTGGCGCGGCACCCCGGCAATTTCTTGAAGGGGCGGTCGTTGAGATCGACCAGCAGGATGCGCAATGCGCGGTTGAGCTCATTGAGGCTGAAGAAGCGTTGGTGGCGCAGCCGCGCCAGCACCCAGCGCGTGACCACCAGCACGCCGTTTTCCACCTTGGCCTTGTCCTTCGGACGGCGCGCGCGGGCCGGCAGCACTGCCACGTCGTAGTGCTCGGCCAGGTCTTGGTAGGTCGGGTTGATGTCCGGCTCGTAGCGCGAGGCCTTGGATACACCGCTGCGCAGATTGTCTGGCACCCACAATTCGGTGCAGCCGCCGAAGAAGGCGAGCGCGCGCACATGGCTGCCGATCCAGTCCGGCAGTTGCTGGCTCCAGGTCGCTTCAATAAAGGTGTAGTTCGACGCCCCCAGCACGGCGACGAAGACCTGCGCCTCACGGATCTCGCCAGTGCCGCCGTCGGTGACAGACACGGTCTGGCCGGCGTAGTCGATGAACAGCTTCTCGCCGGGCGTGTGGGTCTGGCGCATCGACAGCGTAAGACGCTGGCGCCAGCGGCGATAATGCTCGCAGAAGGCGCTGTACTGGAAGCCGTCGTTCTGCTCTGCCTTGTACTCCTGCCACAGCAGTTCGAGAGTGACGCCCTTGCGGCGCAGCTCCTTGTGCACCGTCGCCCAGGCCGGCTGAGGTCGCTGCACCGACGACGGCTCGCACGGTGGAAACAGGCGCCGTTCAAGAGCCGCGTCGTCAACCTCAGGCGGCAACGGGAAACTCAGGCCCGCCAGCGTGGCGCGGGCCAGGTAATCCGACACGGTGGTCGGTGACACATTGATGATGCGGGCGATTTCCCGCTTGGAACGGCCGTGTTCAAAATGCAGCCGTAGGACTTCATGGATCTTGCGCATGGATAACCTTCTATTGGTCAAGCAACCCTCCGGAAAAAATTCCCGAGGGTGCCACAGTTATCCCTTTGCCGTCAGCCTCCTTCAGGCCGCTTCAAACTGTCCAGTTTGGAGCGGAATCAGTGTCCAGTTTGCGCTGGACTGGGTGTCCAGTTTGCCGTGGAATCAGTGTCCAGTTTGTCGTGGAATGGGTGTCCAGTTTGCCCCGGAAAACGCAGATTGGCCTCGGCCTTGATCTTGACATGCCGTTGTATTGGCGTGTCCGCCTCTTTCAGCAGAACTATATCCGTTCGACTTCCATCCTCTTGTTTTTCGGTTGCGGCAAACACCCAGTTCCGAGTGCCTTGGGATTTGAAGTATTTCCCTTTTACCCAGCGGGCTCCTTTTTCCGGATGTCGCCGAACCGCCCATTGCCACATCATTGACCAGACCTGTGCATCGATTCTGCCAAAGATTTCCTTCGCGACCACATGGCGGTGATAGTTCGCCCACCCTCGTAAAATCGGGTTGAGCAGTCGTATCAAATTTACCTGTTTGGCCGTCTTGTTGCCTTTGATGACTTCCCGGATTTTGTCAAGATGCGCTTTGACGTTCGCTTTCGACGGCTTCATCAGCAGCTTGCCGTTGTACTTGCGGATATTCCATCCGAGGAAATCAAACCCGTCCCCGATATGCGTTACTTTGGTCTTTTCAGGCGATAGGAGGAGCCCACGTTCCGCCAGAAATGCAACGACCACGGGTTTGACTTCGTCCTCCAGCCACTCTTTCGAATTACCGGTGATGATGAAGTCGTCCGCATACCGCACCATGTTCATTTTCAAACCTGTCTGCTTTGCCCTTGGGAATTTCTCCGCAAGCCTCGCTTCGAGGCAGTCCAATGTCATGTTAGCCACCGCTGGTGAAATAATTCCGCCTTGTGGCACACCAGCCTCAGTCGGGAAGAGCGCGTCCTGATACACATATCCCGCTTTTAACCACTTTTGCAAGATCACCTTATCCATAGGAATGTTGGCGACCATCCATGAGTGGCTGATTTCGTCGTAACAGGCCTTGATGTCGGCTTCAAGCACCCACTGCGCGCCTGTCTTTTTGGCGAGAACATTGAAGCATTGTTCCCCCGCATCGGCAGTCGCGCGTTCCGGCCTGAACCCATACGAGTTCGGATCGGCAGTGGTTTCCGCAATGGGCTCCAATGCAAGCAGGTGCAGTGCTTGCATTGCCCTACAACGCATCGCAGGTATGCCTAGAGGCCTCGTCTTGCCGTTCTTCTTCGGTATCAATACCCGCCGAAGCGGAAGAGCCGAATATCCCCGTCTCTTCAATGACGCGATCGCGTTGATCTTTGCCCTCGGTGTTTTCCAGATGACTTTGTCAACACCGGGGGTGTTCTTGCCTTTGTTTTCAGTCACCCGCTTAACGGCTAATGCCTTGCCGGAAAACGAGTGGGTCAGCAGCCACTGCAAAGCTTTCGCCTTGTTGTGTTTGCCGGCCTGTATTGACTTCACAATACGCGCTTGCAGCCGTCTTACCTGACGCTGGGCATCGGTCCAACTGATGCCGTCCCATGTCACGCCGGAAGGCGCACACGCTGGTGTTGCTGCGTCCATTTGCATCCCTTCCGTTAAGATGGTTCTACTAACTCTCTTGTGATGAGAGACCATGAGGAAGTCTGCCCGCTTTCGCGTGGGATGATGTTGCAACCCCTATCCGTTCCATTACAGATCGGCATTCGCTTTGTCCTCGTTCCTATGCCCGCACCGCCATGGGCAGCCCTTGCGGCCTGCTGTCCCCGAAGGGAGCGATACGGGGTTTCCACGTTCCGCTTATTGAAGTACGTCGGTTTAGGTGCCTGCATTTGACCGGGAGACTTGCGGGCCAACGAGCACGCAGAGGATACGCGTAGCTCCCGTCTCCATTACCATTTTGGTCCAAGCGTCAAAGCCATTTCCGCTTGTTCTGCATTACGGTCTTTATCGCAGATTCACATATGTTCACCATACCGACTATCTAGCACTTACCCGGCTTATGGCTGCCAGGAGGGTCTGCCTCTCACGATTCGCACCCCACACTTCCCGGTGTTTCGTTACATTGTCAGGTCCGCTCTTTATTCAGGGCCTTAGATTCATCCGGTGGCACGGATGGTTCCTTCCAGTTTGAAGTAGGAACAACTTCTATAAGCGACTTCGTGTCGCACATCCTCGATGCAGACGAGCGCGTGGTTTGCGCGGGCGGCTAGCCTGATCGTCGTTGTGATCTTGTGCAGGAAATCTTTGCGGGCATTGGCGATGCCGGTATGAATCTTCCGGACGCGGGCTTTCGCCCGCTTCCAGTTACTGCTGAATTTGTACCGGGGGCGCCGAGCCTTGCGGCTCATGCGGCGCTGGTAGCGCGCCAGCCGTTGCTGATGCTTCTTGAAACTGTTGAGCGGTACAATATAGGTCGTGTCGCTTAGGGTCGCGAACCGGACAATGCCAACATCGATGCCGATGGCGGTCGTCGCCTTCGGCAATGGCTGCTCGACTTCGCGCTGGGTCTGGATCGACGCGAACCACTTGCCGCCTGTCTGGCTCACGGTGACGTTGCGCAAGTCGCCAAGAACGTCCCGGCTATTGCGATAGCGCAGCCAGCCAAGCTTGGGAAGGAATAGCCGGTCGTTGGCCTGATCGAGCTTGATCTGCTTCGGATCCGGGTAGCGGAAAGCATCGCCGTTGCCCTTGCGTTTGAAGCGCGGGAAATCGGCGCGCTTTGCGAAGAAATTCTTGTACGCCTTCTCCAAGTCCTTCAACGCCTGTTGCAACGGATGGCACGGCGCGTCCTTGAGCCACGGCGTATCTTGGCCGTTGCGCCATCCGGTGAGCGCCTTACACAGGCCGGCATAGCCGGTGAACTTGTTGCCCGCCTCGTGATTCTCTTTTTGCATTGCCAGTGCCTTGTTATAGACAAACCGGCAGGACCCCGCGAAGCGGCGCATACAGCGCAGCTGCTCGCCATCCGGCATCAATTCAAAATTGTAGGCTTGCAAGCGAATCATACTGTAATTATATACAGCGATTTGTTCAAGTACCAACACGGTTCCGCTAGCCAAGGACGGCTGCGCCGTCCGCGCTCTCGACCCCGCCCTGAAGGACGGGGCTTGCCGCGCTCCAGGTCAGTGCGACGCCGCGATCACCTGCGCGGCAGCGTTGACCTCGGCGGCGATGCGTCCCACGTCGCGCAGCTGCTGCGACGACATGCCCTCATGGCGCAGCAGCTCGAAATGCGACTTCACGCAGAAGTGGCATTTGCCGATGATCGAGGCCGACAGCGCGTACATCTC
>JBAQKU010000279.1:0-4903 GCA_049301315.1 Telluria sp. | reverse complement strand
GGCAACGGCTGGCCGGGCTGCACGTCCTCGGCCACGCGCAGCTCCAGTTCCTGGCGCGCGCCGTCATAGGAGACGCCCGAGATGGTGCCGGCGGCCAGGTCGGCGTCGAGTTCGCGCAACTGGTCGCGCAGCACCGTCAGGTTGACCTGGTCGCGCGATGCGTGAGGCGCCTCGCCAGAGGCGCCGCGCAACAGGGTGGGCAGCACGAACAGCAGGGCGGCGGCGGTCAGCAGGGCCGCCACAATCAGAAAAGTGGTCATCGGGTTTCTTTCAGTTCAGTGGTGGCGTCGAGCAGGTGTGCGGCGCGTTCCATTTCGCCTTGCGGCAGCGCGTCAAGCGGCGCGCGGCGGCGCCGCAGCCGCAGCAGCAGCGCGAGCGCGCCCGCGCCCAGCAGCAGGAACGGTCCGAACCAGAGCAGCCAGGTGCTGCCCTTGACGGGCGGGCGATACAGCACGAAGTCGCCGTAGCGCTGCACCATGTAGTCGAGCACGTCCTGGTCCGATTTTCCCTGCTGGATCTGTTCGCGCACCTGGTTGCGCAGATCGACCGCCAGTTCGGCGTGCGAGTCGGCAATGGTCTGGTTCTGGCACACTAGGCAGCGCAGCTCCTCGGAAATTGCCATCACATGTTTTTCGAGCGCGGGGTCGGCCACCGCAGGGGGCGCCTCGCCGGCCAGTACGCCGCTGCAGGCCGCTGCCAGCAGATAGCCAAGAAATATTTTATGCACGATTGAGCTCTTTGATCAGGGGCAAGAGTTTTTCGGTAAGCGCTTTCGGCGTGACCGGGCCGACATGCTTGAGGCGAATCACGCCGCGCTTGTCGATGACGAAGGTTTCCGGCACCCCGTACACGCCGTAGTCGATGCCGATGCGCCCGTCCAGGTCAAACGCCGACAGCTGGTAGGGATTGCCGAACTGGCGCAGCCACTCGGTGCCGTCGGCGCGCGCATCCTTGTAGTTCAGGCCGAGCAGCGGCACCACGCCCTGGCGCGCCAGATCCATCAGCACCGGGTGCTCCTGGCGGCACGAGACGCACCACGAGGCCCAGACATTGAGCAGCCAGACCTGCCCGAGCATGTCCTTGGGCGAGATGGTCTTGCCCGGCTCGTGCAGCTGGCTGGCGGTAAACTCCGGGGCCGGCTTGCCGATGAAGGGCGAAGGAATTTCGCGCGGGTTCAGGTTCAGACCCACGCCGAGGAACAGCACCAGCGCGATGAAGATGCCCAGGGGCAAAAGAAATCGTTTCATGTTGTTGCACTTTCTGGTTGAAGGCGAAATCCAGGCCGGGCTCAGGCGCCAAGCGGCGCGGCGCCGCTTGCCACGGCTTGGGGCTGCGCAGCGCGCACCCGTGAAGTCATCCGGTAGCGCTTGTCGCAGGCGCTGAGCAGGCCGCCCAGGGCGATGATCAGGCAGCCGCCCCAGATCCAGCCGACGAACGGCTTGTGCTGGACCCGCACCACCCAGCTGCCTTCGCTGGTGGTGCTGGCCTCGCCCAGCGACACGTACAGGTCGCGCGTGAAGCCGCGGTCGATGGCCGCCTCGGTCATGGCCATTTTCTGCACCGAGTACAGGCGCTTCTCGGGCTTCATCACGGCCACGTGCTTGCCCGCGTAGCTGACCTCGAAGGTGCCTTGCGCGGCCACGTAGTTGGGGCCCTTGACTTCCTGCAGGTCGGTCATCAGGAAGGTGTAGCCGCCGGCGCTGGCGCTGTCGCCGACCCGCATGCTCACGTCGTTGGCGCTGTCCCAGCCCTTGACCAGGGTGACCCCAAGCACGAACACGGCAATGCCTGCATGGGCCACCAGCATGCCCCAATAGCTGAGCGGCTGGCGCGTGACGCGGGTCCACAGCCCGGTGCCGGCCGGCGCGTGGCGCAGGCGCTCGAGCAGGTGCGAGGCGGTGGCCAGCATGATCCAGGCCGCGCACGTCATGCCGAGCAGCACCATCGGGGTGACCTTGAGCAGCAGCGCCGCCCCCAGCGCCAGCGCCAGCGTGGCCAGCGCCACCAGGCGCAGGCGGCGCAGCAGCTGCGCGACCGAGGCTTCCTTCCAGCGCACGAACGGCCCGGCCGCCATCAGCAGCAGCACCGGCACCATCAGCGGCACGAACACGGCTTCGAAGTATGGCGGGCCGACCGAGATCTTGCCCAGGTCGAGGGCGTCGAGGAACAGCGGATACAGGGTGCCCAGCAGCACGGTGCCGGTAGCGGCCAGCAACAGCACGTTATTTACCAGCAGCATGGACTCGCGCGAGAACAGGGCGAAGCGCCCGCCCAGGCCGACCTTCGGGGCGCGCCAGGCGAACAGCAGCAGCGAGCCGCCGATCACGATCGCCAGGAACACCAGGATGAACAGGCCGCGGCGCGGATCGGTGGCGAACGCGTGCACCGAGGTCAGCACGCCGGAGCGCACCAGGAAGGTGCCCAGCAGCGACAGCGAAAACGCGACGATGGCCAGCAGCACGGTCCAGTTCTTGAAGCTGCCGCGCTTTTCCGTCACCGCCAGCGAATGCACCAGCGCGGTTCCGACCAGCCACGGCATGAAGGAGGCGTTTTCCACCGCGTCCCAGAACCACCAGCCGCCCCAGCCAAGCTCGTAGTAGGCCCAGTAGCTGCCCATGAAGATGCCGAGCGTGAGGAACATCCACGCCACCAGCGTCCAGGGCCGCGACCAGCGCGCCCATGCGGCGTCCATCTGGCCGCCCATCAGCGCGGCGATGGCGAACGCGAACGCCACCAGGAAGCCGACGTAGCCCATGTAGAGCAGCGGCGGATGGATGATCATGCCGAAGTCCTGCAGCAGCGGATTGAGGTCGCGCCCGTCGAGCGCGGCCGGCAGCAGGCGTTCGAAGGGATTGGAGGTAAACAGCATGAAGGTGAGAAAACCCACGCTGACCAGCCCCATCACGCCCAGCACGCGCGCCACCGTATCGTTTGGCAACTGGCGGCTGAACACGGCCACGGCGAAGGTCCACACGGCCAGCATCTGCACCCACAGCAGCAGCGAGCCTTCATGCCCGCCCCAGGTGCCGGCGACGCGGAAGTACACCGGCAGCGTCGAATTGGAATTGGAAGCGACGTACAGCACCGAGAAATCGTTGGTGACGAATGCGTACACGAGGCAGATGAAGGCGAGCGTGACGAACACGCACTGGCCGGCCGCGGTCGGCCGCGCCAGCGCCATCCAGCGCGCATTGGCGCGAAAAGCGCCGGCAATCGGGAAGGTGCCCTGCACCAGCGCCAGGCACAGCGCCAGCATCAGGGAATAGGTGCCAATTTCAGGAATCATTTTGCAGTCTCGGTCGGGTTGGCGCCAGCGGCCGCGGCTGCGGCCGCGGTCGTCTTGTCTTGCTCGGCTTTTTTCATCGCGTAGGCCGCCTCGGGCGGCATGTAGTTTTCATCGTGCTTGGCCAGCACTTCATCGGCCAGGAACAGGCGGTTGGCATCGAGCTTGCCCTGCGCGACGACGCCCTTGCCTTCCTTGAACAGGTCCGGCAGCGAGCCGCGGTAATGCACCCGCACGCGCTGCGCGCTGTCGGTCACGACGAAGGCCACGGTGACCCCGTCCGGCTGGCGCTGCACGCTGCCCTCCTCGACCATGCCGCCCATGCGAAAGTTGGTGGCGGTGGGCGCCTCGCCGGCGAACACCTGGGTCGGCGTGAAGAAGAACACCAGGTTCTTCTGGAATGCCGACAGCACCAGTGCGGCCGACAGGCCGAGCGCGGCCAGCCCGGCCGCGATCAGGATCAGGCGTTTGTGGCGCGGCTTCATTGCGTCCTCCCTTTGCGCGCGCCGTGCGCGACCATCTTGCGCAGGCGCGCGCGCAGTTCGCGCGTGCGGGCCCTGAGCGCCAGCGTTTCGAGCGCCATCAGCGCGAACGTCACGCCCAGCGAACCCCACACGTACAGGGCATAGCCCCCCATGGCGAAAAAATCGTTCCAGCTTTGCCAGATCATGTTGCTGCCTCCATTGTTTGTGCCACCCAGTCGGTGTGGCGTTCGCGTTCGAGCACGATGCAGCGCGCGCGCATCAGCGTCACGGCGATGGTGTAGGCCCAGAACGCGAGCGCCATCAGGAGCATGCCGATCAACATGGTGGCGGCCATGGTGGGCGCGCTCTTCAGGTTGATCGAGGAGCCCTGGTGCAGGGTGTTCCACCATTTCACCGAAAAATAGATGATCGGGACATTGACCACGCCGACCAGGGCCAGCACGGCGCCGGCCTTGTCGGCGCGGCGCGGCTCGTCGATCGCAGCCTGCAGCGCGATGAAGCCGACGTACAGGAACAGCAGGATCAGTTCCGAGGTCAGGCGCGCGTCCCACACCCACCACGCGCCCCAGGTCGGCTTGCCCCACAGGGCGCCGGTCCACAGCGCCAAGAAGGTGAACATGGCGCCGGTCGGGGCCAGCGCGCTGGCCATCATCGACGAGACGCGGGTGTTGAAGGCCAGTCCCATGGCGGCCCAGAAGGCCATCACCAGGTAGATGAACATCGACATCCAGGCGGCCGGCACGTGCACGAAGATGATGCGGTAGGCGTCGCCCTGCTGGTGGTCGGTGGGCGCGATCAGGAAGCCGACCACCATGCCCAGCACGCCCAGCAGCAAGGCGGCCGCGCCGAACCAGGGAATCAGCTTTCCCGATAGTGAGAAAAACGCTTGCGGCGCGGCGTATTTGAACCAGTGCAGGCGTTGGCCCGAAACTGGCGCCGCGCCTTTTCCCGAAACCGGGAACGCGCCCTGCCCGGGTTTGCCCGCGCGGGCGGCGTTCTCGCTGCGCGGTGGAGTGTGCTGGTTCATGATCCTGGTCTGCCGAGTGAGTAGTGCCGAACATCAATGCAAGCGCCGTGCCATGTCACTCGAGCGAGATGCGCAGCGCGCTCGCGATCGCCCAGGGAGCGAGCGCGG
>JBAQKU010000278.1:0-15890 GCA_049301315.1 Telluria sp. | reverse complement strand
AGCACGAACACACCTTGCCCGACATGAATTCTACCCCAGAGCAGCTTCGTTTTCCATCCATTCCATCCCATAGCGTCCGTGCCGATTTTGCCGGCGGCGGGTTGTCGTCCGATCTCGGTCCGGTTCTGCTGCGTGGCGTCGACCTCCAGATTGGCTTGACCAAGCGCCTCGCTGCGGCCTTGCCTGACCGCCGCCATCAGAGTTACGTCAGCCATTCGTATCACGATATTCTGACGCAGCGAATCTAGCAAATTGGCTGCGGCTACGAGGACGGCAACGACGCGAACAGTTTGCGCCACGACCCAATGTTCAAGCTGGGCGCGGCCCGCTTGCCGTTCGACGATGATGCCGCGCTGGCGTCGGGAGCGATTATCTCGCGCTTCGAACACGCTGCCAGCCGCCAGGATATCTACCGCGTCAGCGAAGCGCTCGTTGAGCAGTTCATCGCCAGCTTCGCCAGCCCGCCAAAGAGCTTGATTCTCGACCTCGATCACTCCCAGGATGCCTGCTACGGTCAGCAGCCCCTGGCGTTCTACAACCACCATTACGGTTCGACCTGCTACCTGCCGCTGATGATTTTCGACGGACAGTCAGGCGGCTTGATTGCTGCCGTGCTGCGGCCCGGAAAGCGGCCATTTGGCGACGAGAATGCGATGATCATGCGCCGCGTTCTGAAACTGATTCGTCTCCATTTCCCCGACACCCACATTCTCGTTCGGGGCGACGGCCACTTCAGCGGACCTGAATTGATGGGCCTCATTGACAGCATGCCGAACATCGACTTCATCTTCGGTTTCTCCTGCAACGTCAAGCTGCTTGCGATGGCCGAGCCTACAAGACTTCGTGCCATCGACCAGTGGGTAGCGGCGCAAACGCAGGACGTAGTGCCCAATGCGCTACGCCTGTTCGACGAATTTACGTACAAGGCCCGCTCATGGCCGAAGGCATGGCGGGTATTGATGAAGGCCGAAGTCATGGCGCTCGGCGAGAACACGCGCTTCATCGTGACCTCGCTACCCGGACTCGATGCTGACATGCTGTACGAGGACATTTATTGCGCGCGCGGTCAAGCCGAAAACTATATCAAACATCTCAAAGACGATCTGGCCGCCGACCGCACTTCCTGCACCAGCTTTCTCGCCAACTGCATGCGTTTACTGCTGCATGCCGCCGCCTATATCTTGCACCAGCAACTGAGAACGCAGGCACTGCAGCACACCGCGCTGTCGCAGGCGCAACCATCGACGGTCATCTCCAAGCTGTTCAAGATCGCCGTGCAGGTCCGGCAGTACAAGAACAAGATCGTCCTTCATCTGCCGAGCGCCTGCCCAGTCAAACATCTCCTGCACACGTTGACCGAACGACTGTATCTGCCGACGCCGGCCAGGTACCTCAACTCGTCTTGAGTTAGCCACGTCCGGTCTGCCGAGAACTGACCACCCCACCGCCAACCATCAACCTCATACCGCTCCATTTGATGTCCCGTTTAATTGGGTAGGGGCGCCATTGTCCGCGACAGCGCGATCGCTGCCGAGGAAGTCCTGTGTCGACGAGCCGGCGCCGTAGTGGCAGTTTATGAAACATTCAGGTTAGCTGCGCCGCATCGGGCACCCGTGCAACGCGCCAGTCCTTGCCGTCGGCGCCATAGGCGTTGGCGTAGGCCTTTAGCCGGGCCGGGTCGTCCGATTGCGTATCGAAACTGATGGTGAGCAGGGCGAAGTCGCGGCCCAGCGCGTGCGCCGGAATGCGATCGCGGATCTGCTTGAAGGACATGCCGAGCGTGCGACAGATGGTGCTGCAGCGTGTGTAGATGAATTCGATGGCGAGCAGCTTGCCCCGGTAATCGTGCAGGCTGAAGACATGCCAAGGCGCAGCAGGAAGCGCGCGATGAACATCAGCGAGGACAGCACCACCAGCGCGGCGAACAGGGAGCCGATCCGGTCGTAGGGGATCCATTGCGGCAGATGCACGGCAAAGCGGCGCGCCACGCTTTCGCGCCCGGCATACAGGAACGACAGCGTGAAACCGAGCGTGCCGGAGGTGAATCCCCAGAACCGGGTTAAGGAAAATCCGTGATCCGGGACCCGGGACGGCCACACCGGCATTGCATAAAAAATCAGGGCGTTATTACTTTCGCGTCTATGTGTCATTTCTGGCCATATCCCGGTTTGCCGCTCTACTCATCGCTAGCCGGATTGCGCAATGGTCGCAGCTCACCCTTGGCCACCGCGTCCGGCGTCGAGAACGAATACCGGCCCAGCATGTTAATGTGCTCATGCAGCAACGGCGACAGCCTGGCCACGCCCTCATCCCTCACCTCGGAGCCGTCTGCGCGCAGCTGGTTCACTGCGGCCTCCATGTAGCTCGTGTTCCACAGGCGTGCTTGCTGGTCCAGGCTGATGCCAGGAGAGAGAAGGCGGTCCCGCGTAGCGACCGTAGTTTTCGCGCTGATCGTTCGAGAGAAAGCTTGATCTGCCTCAGTTGCCAAAAAGCAGGGTTAGCAGGACACCCGAGCGCTGCCGGCTCCGGTGCGTATATCGATGCCAATCCAGCAGCGATAGTGGGAGTCGGTAGGGCTATCGAGCCGCGTCTCGTAGAGACAGACAGCACCCTTATTCCGGCGTTCCCGGTCGCCCTTCTCGGAGCTGCAACCGTCTTTCACATCCGGCCCCATCTGGTCGAAAAGCTGCTTGGCAGCCTCCCCCTTAAAGTTGACCGTAAATGTACGGTCTGTCTTCGTTGGAAGCTCCGAATAGGCGGCGCCTCCAGAATGGATTTTGTACGTCGCATCAAGCCGATTCCACTGGTTCAGCTCATGGGGGTTTTTTTCGGTCTCGCCAGCGCCGGCCAGCTGGCAGGCGGCGACAAAAACTAGCAACGTCGATTTGCGCATATTCACCCTATCAGCTCTAAGTGAAAATGGTCGTCATGATCCGCGGCCCATGCGACAAATGGAATCTTCGTGTCGTTGAACAGGACCTTCTTGACTGGGGCAAACGTGCGGAACAACTCGATCAGCTTGGCCGTGGCGTCATGGTCGTAATCCCGGTCCGTCCACTTGACCGGCGTTTCAAGTCCGTCTTTACGTATCGCTCGCAAGTCCACCTGGAGCCCGTTCCTATGCCCTACATGGTCCTTGTGCTTCGGCCCATCGGCCAGGCTGATATTTCCGACGCCGAAGCGGCGCTTGTCGATGGCTTGCCACTCCAAGCCCACCCGAAGGATCGCCGTCATCATGATCGGGTGGGGGTACTGGTACGCGCCCCTGTCGGGGCTCCCGTTGAGCCTGCCATAGGTGTACCAGCCGGATTCCGCCGGCGACCGTGACAGCATGAAGAAACCGCGCGAGTCCTGGGCAGGCCGCGGCGGGTCGGGTTTTTCATCGCTCATGAACCGCCTCCGTCACGCACACGACTTGTTGCAGGAAAGGTCCCAACCGCCGGCTGTGTGGCCGCCCATGCCACCGCTGATCTTCTGTTGCGAGTACTTCCATTTCACCTTGGTGAACTGGAGGGCGAGATGGTCACGAAGAATGCTCCCCTCGGCCACCATCTGCTCCATGTTGCCAATCAGCACGTTCTCCAGCTCGACCTCGTAGTACTTCACGCGATTGCCGTCGCCGTCGGCCCGCATGAATTCCAGCTTTGCCTTCGGAATGGTTTTGCCATTCGAGCAGTGCTGCATCAGCGCAGGCGATGCAAGATCGGCGAGCTTGGCCAGCGACATCGAGCGGTACTCGCTGCGTCCCGTGGTGCGGCCGCCGGCAGCCGATCCCGGCGAGCTGATAGGCTGCGTCACGCCCCATTGGGCCTGGCTGATTTCGATCCAGCCCTGGTGCGTGGAGTCGGCCGATTCACCCTTGATGCCTTCAATTTGCAGATACACGTCGATTGCCATTGGTGTGCTCCTTGGTGATGGATACAGAGCAACCATTCTGGGTCTGGACAGATAAAGGGAGATTGACGGTGCGCAAGATGCCGTGACTTTTTGACGCGCATTTTGTAAGGTTGAGCTATATCCTAACCTGATGTCAGTCGCCTATCGTGGCCGCAAGAAAGCGCTGGTGGACGACCAGATTGTCGAGCTACGCCGCCGCGTCGGCGCCGGTGAGCAGAAAGCCACGCTTGCGCGCGAGTTCGGCATCAGTCGCGAGACGCTGTATCAAATCCTGAAAGTAACGCCAACGGCTTAACCCGGTTTTCCGTTCTTATGGAAAGGATATTGTTATGCGGAGTAAACTGACCTGGGGCGACGGCAACGCCTGTTTCGCCTGGTTCAGATCTTTCACACTGCTCTGATTCGCTTCACATAATGCCGCCGTCCTTCAGGGCAACCTGCGTAGCTGTCGAACCGCCTCATCATAGACACGATTGTGCGATGCCAATGGCGTCGTTGCCGGGTCGGTCCCGGATCCATTCAGAACCCGGATCGCGTGTTTACGGTGGTAGCTGGTCAGCGTTGAAAATTCATCCAAAATCTTCACCTTGTCGGCCTTGGCGCTGCTCGATACCGCTCTCCGAGTGCCGCAATCAATTCCTTGCGCTTGTCATGCTGATTTGCCTCGTCATGTCGCCCCCATGGGTTTGCCATAGGTAGCATTTTATGTGAGGCAACAGCAACAACTCGGTAACAAAAACAGTGAGTCAAGGCGACCGGCCAAGATAGTTGACGCCAACCAGCCCACGGCAGTGCGGGGTCTGGGGCAGCGCTTTAGGGCGAGACCATGCGCAATGGCGCCCAGATTTGCGCGCTTTTACAAACCCGCAAACATCAGGTAAAAGCACGGCAACTGGTGTAGTCAGATGCGACGACGCTATACCTGATCGATCCTGTTGCAGCGGCAGGCACACTTCCGGGTTTCGCCGTGCGCAGCAGTTAATGTGTGCTTACAACCTATTTCGTTAGGGCGAAACGCCATGCAATTAATCCGCAGGCGAAGTGCAACATGGCCGGATAAAGTATCGGCCCGCTTTTCCCATCGTACCGGCTGGCAGCGAACCCGATTGAGCCAACTGTGGGTGCGCTCTACCACCTGGCGACTGGCAGGGATTCCATCGCGCAGCCTGCGCCGTTCATCGCCACGTCCGTCAATGCATGGCACCATCCCCATAACATCGCCGCCTTTGTCATGCCGTGCGCCCGTACCTGCATGACTCGACCTCTACTACATTGGAGTACCGAAGAGCTGTGCGACGGAATAAAACATTTGCCCTGATCGGCACAAGAGCCCATTCTTGAAAAAAAAGATCACTGAAAGCATCAAGTTACAATGAATCACTTGTGACCGGGAACATGCCTTGCTGAACTTAACTTATGAACTTTCCACGCTTTAGTTTTTTCTCCGGGCTGTCCCGTAAAATCTACGCTGCCTTTCTGCTCACCACCATTATCCCGACGGCGGTGGTCGCGCTCGTCGGTGTGCACTTCTCATTGCGCGCGCTGCAACAGGAGACAATACGCAACTTGGATCAAGAAGTAACGATTCGCTCGCAGGGACTGGGTCGGTTTTTTGACCAGTTGTCGGCGCAACTACTTACGATGGCCAGTGACAGCAAGCTGAACGATGTTTTTGCTGCTCGGACGTCGGGCGACCAAGAGCGGATCCGCGCAGCAGCAATGCGGCTCGAACACGACTATGCGACTTTGACGAGTTACTCACGTTACGTGGACCAGATACGTCTTCTCGGGGCAGACGGACAAGAATTGGTACGCGCGGACCGCCGTCCGGAAGGCGTTACCATCGTTCCGGCCCAAACGCTCCAATTCAAGGGCGACCGGTATTATTTCCGTTCCACAATCGGCTTGGAGCCGGGCCAGCTCTATATTTCGCCACTCGACTTAAATGTTGAGTTCGGCAAGGTCGAAAAGCCGGAACGTCCGGTAATCCGCGTCGCTACCCCGGTTGCCGACGCCGACGGGCGGAAGCTGGGCATACTGGTTATCAACCTGCATGCCGATCTGTTGCTGGAGCAGGTTCAGCAAATGGCAGATGCGCGCAAGGGAATGGCCTTTCTGTTGGATGCATCCGGCCACTACATGAACCGCTCCGCCGGCGGCCAGTCAGCTGGCTTTGTGATGGATCCCGTCGAAAAGCTTAACCGGCTGGTACCAGACTCGATCAGTCGTAATTTGATCGCCGGTGACACCTCGCCAGATCGCGCTGATGGCTGGATCATGGCCCAGGCGTCGATTGACTTCGCACGCGAGGAGCTGCCCGAAAATCTGCGGGGCAAATGGCGTCTCGCGCTGGCCTTCCCGGAACACGAATTGTTGTTCGCTGCAATTAATCTGACCATGCTGTACTCCGCGTTATTGGCAGCGCTTCTGGTCACTGCCACTGCCGGATTCGTGCTGTCGCGCCGGCTGCTTAAACCGATCGGCGACATGGCGCAGGAAACTGCAGCGATCGCCAACGGCGATTTTACGCGTCGCGTCGCGGTGAAAGGTAACGATGAAATTGCCGCCCTCGGCGAAAAGTTCAATGTCATGGCAGCGCGCTTGCAGCAGTCAGCGCGCGAGGGCATTGCCTACCAGGAGCGCCTGGAAGCGCAGGTACGTGAACGCACGCACGACCTTGAACGGGAGCGGGCATCATTGGAAGCGGTGATTGAGCATACTGCCGATGGGATATTTTCCGTCGACCCAAGCAGCCGGCTCCGCTTGGTTAATCCAGCAGGTATTCATATGCTTGGAGCCCATGAGGCACAGGGTAAGCCACTGGCAGCGTTCTGGCCGCAGTGGCCACAAATCGCGGCGGACACTTCGAAGGGGGCGATCCGTTGCGATCTGCAATTGCAGGATCGTGTCCTGTCCCTGACGGTGGCGCCGACGACAGCCGGGTTTATTGTGGTGGCGCGCGACGTCAGCCAGGAGCGCCGCTTTCTGGACGAAAAACGTATGCTCGACAGGCAGATGTTCCAGATGGAAAAGTTGTCCACGCTCGGTGAACTTGCGATGGGACTCGCGCATGAAATAGGCAATCCGTTGGCTGGCATGAAAGCGGTTGCGCAGGCAATGCAATATGAGGAAGACGTGCCGGAAGGCTTGATGGAAGCGCTCAAGCGCATGGAGCATGAGATTGACCGGTTGTCGGGCTTCCTGCGTAGCTTCCATGGTTTTACAGCACCGCAACAACTGCATGCCGATGCGTGTCAACTCGACGACGTGCTCGATGATGTGTTGTTCTGGATCGGTAAGGATGCGAACAGCAAAGGAATCGTTATCGAGCAAAGTGGAATTTGCGAGCTGCCGGCACTTTGGGCCGACTCCAATCAGCTCAAGCAGACATTATTGAACCTGGTGATCAACGCTGTGCACGCGATGCCGCAAGGTGGAATGCTGTCATTGACAGCGAACATGGTCGATGGCATGGCACGGATCGAAGTCTGTGATACTGGGGAGGGCATACGCGCCGGAGCCATGTCCCAAATATTCGAACCATTCTTTACCACCCGCAGCGAGGGCTCTGGCTTGGGGTTGGCGATTGTGCGCAAAATCGCTGAACAGCACGGAGCCTGGATTTCCGTGGTAAGCACGCCAGGACATGGAACATGCTTTACGCTGAACTGGCCAATTTACGAGAAAAGACATGCCTGATCCAATTTTAATTGTTGAAGACGATGCAACCATTCGCGTCACCGTGGGGAATTTTCTCACGCGGCGGGGCTATGCCGTCAATGTCGCCGAAGATGGCGCGACCGCGCTACGGATGCTGAAACAGCAAAGCTATCATCTTGTGCTGCTCGATCTGCGTTTGCCCGACATGACCGGCATGGACGTGCTCGCAAAGCTGCGGGAAAGTGACGACCAACCACTGGTTGTCATCATGACCGCATTCCCGGAGGTTCGCACCGCAGTGGCAACGCTTAAGGCTGGGGCGTATGACTACATTCACAAACCGTTTGACCTGGAAGACCTGGTTGAGCTGATACGACGTGCGATGGAGACCCACCGCCTGCGTCGTGAAGTTGAATGGCGTCGTGCACAAAGCGCAATAAACGACATCGAAGTTATGATCGGCAACAGTCCGGCGTTTCAAAACATGATCGCAATGACGCACAAGATCGCCGCAGCCGGCCGCATTCCTGTACTGATCCGGGGCGAAACCGGGTCAGGCAAGGAACACGTCGCGCAGGCAATCCATTCTCGCTCGCCACGCGCACAGGAGCCCTGGGTGACACTGAATTGTTCCGCGCTGCCGGAAGGTTTGCTGGAGTCGGAGATGTTCGGCCATGAGCGCGGCGCGTTCACCGATGCCAAACAGACAAAGCGTGGCTTGCTGGAGCTGGCCGATGGCGGTACGCTGTTTCTCGACGAGATTGGCGACCTTTCATTAACCTTGCAGCCAAAGCTGCTGCGTGTGCTGGAAACGCAGACCTTTCGCCGGCTCGGTGGACAGAAGGAGATTCGCGTCGATGTTCGCTTCGTCGCCGCCACGCATCGCAATTTGCCTGAGATGGTGAAGGCAGGCACGTTCCGTGAAGACTTGTACTACCGGTTGAATGTCGGTGTGATCGACGTGCCGTCACTGCGCGAGCGCAAGGAAGACATTTTGCCATTGGCCAGACATTTTCTTGCGCGATCAGCGCCTGCAGTGGGCGCGGTGCTGGATCTGGCGGAGAATACCGGACCCAGCCTGGTTGCTTACGAATGGCCTGGCAATATCCGCGAGCTGCGTAACGTCATGGAACGTGCGGCCATTTTGTGCGGCGGCGGAACAGTCTCGCTGGAGCATCTGCCCCGTGAACTGTCGCCGCGCCGGACGCCTGCCATTGGTATCAGTTGGGAAGCGCCACGGGAAAAGGTCAAGACCTTGTCCGAAGTGGAATCCGACTACATTCGCACTGTGCTGTTTCATTGCGGAGGAAACAAGACGCGCGCCGCGGAATTG
Organism: Telluria sp.; assembly: GCA_049301315.1. Taxonomy (GTDB): domain Bacteria; phylum Pseudomonadota; class Gammaproteobacteria; order Burkholderiales; family Burkholderiaceae_D; genus JBAQKU01. The sequence goes on along the minus strand of JBAQKU010000278.1, from coordinate 7,000 downwards.
CTTGGCATCAGTCGGTTGACGCTACGCAGCAAGTTGCGTGACCAAGACGAAACCGGCAGCCTGGGCACCTGACCCGCATTTCGAAAAGCGAATGGCACACGCGCATTCCCCAGTGGCGTTTGGGCCATTGTTATTTTGACCAGGCGCGCGCTAAGCCCTGCCCTTCAGGTCAATGCTAGTTGCATTGTTGCCCTTCTGGGCAGGTGAGGTGGTAAATATTTGACCGGCCAGCTTGTGGCCGCTCGGTAAGTTTCTTACCGTACTCGCCCCCCCTTTCAGAAGCTTTCCCTCTCAATTCGCAACTTCGGTTGCTGGTACGAAACGTGCGTAAGCATGTGTACCGTAGGGCTGTTCCTACAGGTCTCCTACGACTAAGGAAGGGATATGAAAAATAACTGTATCAAGAGCGCCATGCTCGGCCTGAGTGGCCTGATGATGGTGACCGCATTTGCGTTGAGCCCGGACGTGGCACGCGCACAAGGCGCTGCCGACTTGGCTCCGATGCCGGAGGCGAAGCCAGGCAAGCCAGAGATGATTGAACTCGGCAAGTATTTGTTCTTCGACAAGCGCCTTTCCGGCGACATGGGGGTTTCCTGCGCCTCGTGCCACGCACCCGACAAGGGCTGGGGCGACGGCAAGGCGCTGTCGGCCGGCTATCCATCAATGGAGTATTTCCGTAACGCGCCGACTGTACTCAACAGTAAACATCGCAAGCGTTTCATGTGGGATGGTCGCCTCGACGGCAGCGATGCCGGCACGCTGGTACGCGACATGGTCACCGAGGCGCACACGATGAACGGCGACGGCCGGCTGGTACAGGAGCGCCTGAAGCAGGTGCCCGAATACGTTACGTTGTGGGAAAAAGCATTCGGCAAGGGAAGCGATCCGTACGGCCCGCGCATGTTCAATGCGATTGGCGAATTCATCAAGAGCCTGGAAACCGCCAACGCACCGTTGGACAAATTCATTAACGGTGATGCCGGCGCCATCAGCGAGCAAGCCAAGGCCGGCTACGCGCTGTTCAAGGGGAAGGCCAATTGCGTTTCCTGCCACAACGGCCCGATCGGCTCGGACGGCTTGCTGCACAAGACCGGCGTGCCCGAGCACCCCGACGTGCTGAAGAATCCCCTGCGCACGATCACCATGCTGCGCCACTACGCGACTTCCGGCATGCCGAACTACATGAATGCCCGCACCGACGTCGGTTTCTATGCCGTCACCAAGAATGCGCAGGACATCGGAAAATTCCAGACAGCGCAATTGCGCGACCTGAAATACACCGCACCGTACATGCATAACGGCGTCTTCGCCACGCTTGATGAGGTGGTCAATTTCTACGACCTGGGCGGCGGCAATGGCTCGGCACTGAAACCGCTCAATCTCTCGGCAACCGAAAAGCAGGCGCTGACGGCATTTCTGCTGACGCTGTCGGGCGAGCAGTTGAGCGTGAAGGACCCGGGCCAGCCGGAAATGCAGATCCGCACCAACTACGGCAAGAACTGAGGAAACCACCATGAAACCCATGATTAAACTGGGCGTTGCGGTCATCAGCACCCTGAGCATCGCGCTATCGGCATATGCCGCCGACGCCAAGCCGGCGCCGCTTGGACCATTGCCGCCGCCGTCAATCCCGAAAGACAATCCGAACACCCCGGAAAAAATCGAACTCGGCAAGAAACTGTTCTGGGACAGCCGCCTGTCCGGCGACGGCTCCTCGCCTTGCGTGATATGCCATCTGCCGCAGCTCGGCTGGGGCGACAAGCAGGAACTCTCGCGTGGCTATCCGGGTACCAAGCACTGGCGCAATTCACAAACCGTCCTGAACTCCGCTTACTACAACAAGCTGTTCTGGGAAGGTTCGGTCACCAGCCTGGAAAGCCAGGCACCCGCCGCAGCCGAGGGTGCGGTGGCCGCTAACGGCGATCCGTCGGTGATGGAAATGCGTCTGCGCTTTCTGCCGGAGTATGTTGCCGAATTCAAGAAGGTTTTCGGCGCCGACTGGCCGCGCATGAATGATGCGTACCGCGCGATCTCCGCTTACCAGCGCACCATCGTCACCGATGCGAAGCAGGTGCCGTTCGACCGCTACGCGAAGGGCAACAAGAAGGCGCTCAATGAGTCGCAGAAGCGCGGCATGGCACTGTACAACGGCAAGGGCAACTGCCTCGCCTGCCACAGCGGGCCGCTGGCGTCCGACCAGAAGTTTTATGCGCTGGGTGTGCCGGACCATCCGGCATTCAAGAACGACGAAATTACCCAAGTCACGCATCGCTGGCAGTGGTATCAAAAAGGCATGAGCGAAAAGGACTATCGCGGCGCTGTGGATGATGCCGGCCTGTACTACGTGACCAAGAACCCGAAGGACATCGGCAAGTTCCGCGTGCCGTCGCTGCGCGAGCTGAAATATACCGCGCCGTTCATGCACAACGGCACGCTCGCAACGCTGAAGGACGTGGTTGACTTCTACAACGTCGGCGGCGGTACGGCAGTAAACAAGAGCCCGCTGATCAAGCCGCTCAAGCTGAGCGAGCGGGAAAAAACGGATCTGGTCGCCTTCCTCGAAGCGCTGTCGATGGACCGACCTCTGCTGCACGACGCACCGACGCTGCCGGGCGATTATCAGCCGCTTCCCGCGGCAGACAAATAAGGAAACGATCATGAGCAACAAAACGATTCAGATCAAGCAGGAACAGGATCACGATCACGGCGGCGAGCGCGCCTGCATGAGCCGGCGCAGCTTCCTGCTCGCCGGCGGTGCGGTGATATCGCTGGTCGCGATCGGCACATTGCCCGGCGCGGCATCTGCCGCATCGCTGCATGCATTGATGAAGTCTTACCCGAAGGTCAAGATCGGCACGCTATCGGCCCTAAAAAAGGGCAAACCGATCGACTTTGCCTACCCCTATCCGAATGTGCAAAACATGCTGGTCAAGCTTGGGACCGAAGCCGGTGCCGGCGCCGGACCCGCCAAGGACATCGTCGCCTTCAACCAGCAGTGCACGCACATGGGCGGCCCGCTACAGGGCACCTACAAGGACGAATATCAGGCGCTCGGGCCATGCCCGCTGCACCTGACGACGTTTGATCTGACCCGCCACGGCATGGTGATTTCCGGCCATGCTACCGAGGCCCTGCCGCAAATCCTGCTGGAAATACAGGGCAACGACATCTACGCGGTCGGCGTGATGGGGCTGATTTACGGCTACGCCGCCAATACGGCCACGCGTGCCTGATAGGAGAATGACATGAGCAAGCAAGAGAAATACACGGCACCGGACGCTGTCCCATTGCCACCCAAGGACGCCGATGTCCTGACCACCGCCTGCGACTACTGCACCGTGGCCTGCGGCTACAAGGTGTACCGCTGGCCGGTCGGCAAGGAAGGCGGCGCCACGGCGACCCAGAATGCGCTCAAGACCGACTTCCCGCACCAGCACATGATGGGAGCCTGGATCAGTCCGGCAATGCACAACATCGTCAGCCACAAGGGTAAGCCCCATCACGTCGTCGTCATGCCGGACAAGGATGCTGCCGTGGTCAACGTCGGCGGCAACCATTCGATTCGCGGCGGGACGCTCGCCGAGAAATGCTACAACCCCGGCAACCGGACACGTGAACGTTTGCAACACCCGATGATCCGTGTCAATGGCAAGCTGACGCCCGTCAGTTGGGACCTGGCGACCGAAGTCATGGCCGACATTTCCAAATACATCATTTCCAAACATGGCGAGCATGCATGGGGGGTGAAATCCCATTCATACCAGTACTTCGAGAACGTCTATGCGATCACCAAACTGGCCATGACCTCCGTCGGTACGCCGTCCTTCGCATGGCACGACAAGTGTTCGGCGACCAACGATGCGACCGGCCTGGATGACGCGGGTATCGATTCCTTTGCGTCCAGCTACGAGGACTGGGCCGATTGCGAAGTGGCGTTCCTGTCGGGCGTCGATCCCTACGAAACCAAAACGACGCTGTTTACCTCGCACATGATGCCGGGCGATAAAAAATTCATTTTCGTCACGCCGCACTGCACGACGGGTGTTGCATGGTCGGTCAAGGCAGGGCGCGGCCTGTGGCTATCGATCATTCCAGGTACCGATACCGTGCTGCATATGGCGCTGGCGCGCATCATCATCGAGAACAACTGGCAGGACCAGGCATTTATCGACAAATGGGTCGCTAAGCCTTGGGAAGTCGAAGCCGGCTATGGCCGGGGCACCCGCAATACCGGCTGGCAGTGGCGCACCACCTGGGGCACGTGGCAAAGCGATTGGGACGATTACAAGAAATTCATCCTGTCGCAAGAAGAGTCCAAACTTGACGTCGCGGCACAGATGACAGGCCTCAAACCGGAAGACATCAAGAAGGCTGCCGAGTGGATGGCCAAGCCGAAGGCCAATGGCTCGGCACCAAAAACCTCGTTCATGTGCGAGAAAGGAAATTACTGGTCCAACAACTACATGAACTCCGCTTCTTTTGCCTCCCTGGGCCTGATTTGCGGTTCGGGAAACCGCCCTGGACGCATGATTTCACGCGGCGGCGGGCATCAGCGTGGCGGCCTGTCGGCCGGCGGCGGCTCCGGGTGGCTGTCGCCGGAAAAACATCCGGGACGGCGCAAGAAGGATTTCAATCTCGATCTTTGGCTCACACAAGGCAAACTGCGCTTCGCATGGGTGATTGGAACGACCTGGGTTGCTTCCATGATGGGATCGAATGCGCTGGAAAAAAAGATGCGCGAGTTGACCAGCGAGAATCCGCATCAGATCACGAGCCTGGACCGTGCCGCGATTTTCGAAATTCTGAAGAAACGTGTCGACTCGGGTGGCATGGTGATGGCCAATTCCGACCTGTATCCGGTCGAGCCCATCGGTACCGATTTTGCGGACATCGTTTATCCGGTTGCCTCATGGGGTGAAGACAACTTCACCCGCTGTAACTCGGAACGCCGCCTGCGCCTTTACAGCAAGTTCTACGATGCGCCGGGTGAAGCCAAGCCAGACTGGTGGATTGTGCAAAAAGTTGCCCAAAAAATGGGATATGACAAGGACGGCAGTTACGCCTGGAAAGATTCCAACGATGTCTTTGAAGAGGCAGCCCGATTCTCGCGTGGCGGGGTGCTGAACTATCACCCGCTGGCAGCGCAGGCCAAGACCAATGGCATCAAGGCCCAGGAACTGTTGCGCACCTATGGCACGACCGGCATCCAGACGCCGATTCGCGTGCGGGATGGAAAACTGGTCGGCACGAAGCGTCTGCACGATCCCGATAACGACTGGGGCGAAATGGAAGGACCGGAAGTCCAGACCGCCGCCATGTACGCCTTCAACACGCATAGCGGTAAAGCCATCCTGCTCAAGTCGCCCTGGAAGTATGCCGGCTGGATCCAGTTCTATGAAGCGATCAAGCCGCGCGCCGAGAAGAACGAACTGTGGGTGACCAATGGCCGCGTCAATGAAACCTGGCAGTCGGGGTTCGACGACCTGCGCAAGCCTTACCTTTCGCAGCGCTGGCCGGAAGCGTTCCTGTTCATCCATCCGGACGACGCGAAGGCACGCGGAATTGAGTCCGGCGATTACGTGGAGATCGTCAATGACGCAGTCTATATCCAGACCGGTCAGCCGCAAGGCGTGATGGATGCCGACCTGACTTTCAATCAACTGATGAAGGATGGCCACATCATGACCACGGTCGGAAAATTCCAGACCGTCGCCGTCGTGTCCGACGAGATGCGTCCGGGCGTTTGCAAGGCGAACTTCAACATGCCGAAATCGCCTGCCAACGCGGTAGTTTCCGCGGTGCCCGACCCGATGACCAACAATTACCGCTACAAGCTCGGACGGGGTGCGGTGACCAAGGTCGGCGAGTCGCCGTACAAGCACAGCTTCACGCAGATGAGCCTGAAGCCGCGCAATATCGTTTAACTACTTTACGGCGGTACCCCAGAGGTACCGCCTTCAACTTTACTGGAGAATGTAGTGAAAAAGATTTTAATACTGACCGCCCTGGGCATTCTTTCCGCCCCGGCACTCGCAGTCGACGTGACCGCCGCGCTGGATATCGCCAAGAAGAGCGGCTGTATGTCCTGTCATGGCATCGACAACAAGATTGTCGGACCCGCCTGGAAGGATATAAACAAAAAATATGCCGGCAACCCAGCCGCCGAAGCGCAGTTGATTGCCAAGGTCAAAAATGGCAGCAAGGATGCCTGGGGCCCGATTCCGATGCCGCCCAACGCCACGGTCAAGGATGCGGACGTCAAGACCATGGTGCAGTACATCCTGACCCTGAAGTAACTATTCTGTTTTTTTTATTAATTAGTACAAGGCCGGGCATGAATCAAAATGATGAAGCTATACTGATTGACCGTTCCGGCCGGTCTATTTCCTATTTGCGCCTGTCGATCACCGACCGCTGTGATTTTCGTTGTACCTACTGCATGCCGACATCCGCCCGCTTCTTGCCGCGCGAGCAGCTGATGACGTTGGAAGAAAACCTTGCGCTGGTGCGCGTGTTTGTCGGAATGGGCGTGCGCAAGGTGCGCCTGACAGGTGGCGAACCGCTGGTCAGGCAGGGCTTGGCTTCACTGGTAAGAAACATCGCGGCGCTGCCCGAAGCACCGGATGTAGTAATGACCACCAACGGCTCGCAACTGGGCAAGCATGCCGAAGACTTGAAGGCCGCTGGCCTGTCGCGCATCAACGTGTCACTTGATTCGCTCGACAGCGACAACTTCCGCAGGATTACCCATAGCGGCAAGCTGGAACAGGTGCTGGACGGGCTATTCGCGGCGAAGGCGGCCGGTTTTGACCGCATTAAGTTGAATGTGGTTGCCATGCGTGGTGTAAACGATCATGAAATTGTGCAACTGGTCGACTTTTGGTGAGCGACAATTATCTTGGCCGGTAGACGACAACTATCTTGGCCGGTTTGTCACCTAAAACCGGCCCGGTGCGGAAGCGAGGTTTACAGTTGTCTCATTTAGCATGGAGCTGGGGAG
>JBAQKU010000277.1:0-4988 GCA_049301315.1 Telluria sp. | reverse complement strand
GCCAGGTGCAGCAGGTTGGTCAGCCTGCGTTCGCCGCCGGCCTCCTGCAACAACGCCGCCGGCAGGCCAAGTTCGTGAATGAAGCGGCGCAGCATGGCCAGCACGCCCTGGCGCTGCCAGATCCCGTGCAGTGCCTTGAGCTGCTCGACGCGCACCTCCCATTCCAGTTCATCGGACGACAAGCGCGCCAGCGCGGCCAGCGGCAAAGCTGCGGTGCGGGTGGCGAAGGCGGCGCGCGCAAGGGCGCCGTCGAGCGGATTGGCCACCGCGTGCAGCCAGCGCAGCACGTCGGCCGCCTCCTCGCTTTCGAGCACCGAATCCTTGTCCGACAAATACACGCTCGCGACCTTGCGCCGCTGCAGCGCGTGCCTGATCGCCGCCGCTTCGCGCCGGTCACGCACCAGGATCGCGATATCGGCTGGAGCGAGCCGCGTGAACTTCGCGCCTTCCACGAATCCGGCCCTCGGATCGTTAAGCAGGCCGACGATATGTTCGGCGCAGTGATGCGCGAAAAACTCGCGATAGTCGTCGGCCTTCAGGTCGTCGCGCTCCGAGCAGCAGATCGCCATCGCCTGGTACGGTCCCGCGACCCCGACCAGGTGCTGGGCGCGCCCGTTCGCCTTCACCGGCTCGAACGGCAGCGGATTGACCTCGCCCTTGCGGAACCTGAACGCGCCGGCCGCGAAACCGGGATGCCCGCCATGGCCTTCGGCGTGCCGGAACAACTGGTTGACCGCCTCCACCAGCGCTTCGGTGGAGCGATAGTTGGTGCCAAGCTGGTAGTGGCGCCCGGCGGTGGCACGGCGCGCCGCCAGGTAGCTGTGAATGTCGGCGCCGCGAAAACCGTAGATCGACTGCTTCGGGTCGCCGATCAGGAACAGGCCATGGGCGCGCTCGTTGTCCGCCACCCGGTACAGCAGGTCGAAGATCCGGTACTGGTCCTTCGAGGTGTCCTGGAATTCGTCGACCATCGCGACCGGGAACTGGGCCGTGATGCGGTTGCGCAGCGCAGTGCCGTTCGGCCCTTCGAGCGCGCCCTTGAGCCGATCGAGCATGTCGGCAAAGCCGAACTGGCGGCTGCGCTGCTTGAGTTCGGCCATGCGCCGGGCGATGCTGGCGGCGGCGTGCCGCAGCAGCGCATGCGACAGCGGATCGAGCCCTTTGAGGGCCTCCCACAGGTCGGTGGTGGCGTCGAAGCAATCCGGGATGTCGGCGCTGTAACCCTTGCTGAACGCGTCCGTGATGCCGTCCGGCGTCAACCGGTGCCAGCCCGTGTCGGTCATGCCCGGCATCAGCTGGGCCGGGTTGCAGGCCCAGTTGCGCAGCGCCTCGAACCATTTGACGAGCGAATCGGCGCGCAGCTTGTTCCCGTTGAAGCACTTCGGCGCACTGTCGCGCTGCGCGGCGATCCAGCGCTCCATCGCGTTGGCGCGTTCGGTCCAGCCGGTTTTCAGGCGCGCCAGCTCGGCCAGCTGGGCGCGCTCGACGCGCGCGATCAGCGCCGCCAGCGATTCTTCGGACACCTCGCCCAGCACCGCGACGCGGCGCACCAGTTCGCGCACCGACTGCTTGAGGGCCTCGACATCGGGCCAGCATGCGAGCAAGGCGCCCAGCGCCGCGCTGTTGAGAGGATAGACGTGCTGGCGCCAGTAGTCGTGCGCCGCGTCCTCGAACAGCGCATGTTCGTCGCTGACCAGCTCCTCGTCGAACAGGCTGCCGCTGTCGAAGGCGTGTTCGCGCAGCATGCGCTGGCACCACGCGTCGATGGTGAAGATGGCCGCTTCGTCCATTGTCTCGGCGGCCAGCATCAGGCGGTGCGCCGCCCCCTGGCGCTCGCCGTCGGTCGGAAAGGACGCCGCGAGCTCGTGCAAATAGGTCTCGTCCAGCTCGCGCTCGCCGCGGAAAAAGGCGGCCGCCTCCACCAGGCGCTCGCGCACCCGGTTCGACAATTCGCGCGTCGCCGCGCGTGTGAACGTCATCACGAGGATCTCGGAAGGCAGCAGCGGCCGGGCAAACGCGTGCTCGCCGCCATGCCCGAGCACCAGCCGCACATACAGCGCGGCGATGGTCCAGGTCTTGCCGGTACCGGCGCTCGCCTCGATCAGGCGCGAACCGTGCAGCGGAAAGCTCAGGGCGTCAAGTAGCGCGCTCATGCCGGCTCCCCGCCGTGTTCGGTGATCACGATACCGTCCAGCCAGCGCGCCAGCGGTCCGTACAATTGCTCGGCGCTCGCGGGCCATTCGCCGCTTGCCGCCAGGCTTGCATAGTCGGGCCACAGGCGCGCCAGGCACAGGTCTGCGACCTCGCCGGAAACCTGATGGCCGCCCTCGTAGACGGTGCGCGCATCGCCGCCGCCAAGCAGCGCCAGTGCGCTCTTGCAGGCAACCGTCAGTGGCGCATCCATGTTGCGGCGCCATAGCGCCACCAGGGTGGCCAATGCCGCTTTCGCCGCAGCCGAATCGAGCGGCGCCATCCTGACGGTCGCGTCGCGCGCCACCAGGTAGCCGCTCACGGTTTCGCCCGCCGCCGCCGCCGCCAGCTGACGCAGCCAGGGCGCTATCAGCTTGTCGCCGCGCGCATTGCCTTTCTTGTCGAGCACCTTGGACGAGATCTGCATCAGCCATGCGGTCTCCGTGTCGCTGCTGCGCAGCTTGTCGATCCAGTCGTCCAGCTGCACGCCATCGAACCCGAGGCTGACCGCCAGCTTGGGCGCGCTCGCGTTGAACTGCCCGCCCAGCTTCAGCCATGCGGTGCGCACCGGCACCAGTTCCTCGACCAGCTGTCGCTGCCACTGCTGCCCTATCAGGCCGATCGGCAGCACGCCTTCGCGCGCAAGGCGCCCGGCGCGCAGCGCCAGATTGGCGCGCACCTCGCTCACCGCCTCCGGCGCGCCGTCGTCCTCGAGCAGGATGTCTTCCAAAAAATAACGTTCCAGCGCGTCCAGCGAAAACGGCTCTTCGTCTTCGCCCACCTGGGCGGCGTCGGCAAACGACACGCCAAGCCGGCGCCGGAAAAAATAACGCGCCGGCTGCTTCAGGAAACTGGCCAGCTCGCCCAGCTTGAGGCGGTAATCCGGTTCGAGCTCGAAGGCCGGCAGCGCCGTGTCGTCCTGCGCGGCTGCGCCTGCGTGCGCGGCGCGCCATTCGCCGGCGTAGGTAAGCAAACCGCCCTCTTCGAAATAGCGCCGGCTAAACGGCTGCAGCGCGTGTTCGGTTGTCATCGCACCGAGGTCCAGGTCCCAGCCGGCCGCAAGATAATCGCGCAGTTGCGACACCAGCACCGAGGCTGGCTGTTCGCTGTTGTCGCGCACGTTGTGTCCGACCCAGCTGACATACAGCTTGTCGCGCGCGGCCAGCACCGCTTCCAGCATCAGGTAGCGGTCGTCGTCGCGGCGCGAGCGGTCGCCCGGGCGCGCCATGCCGGGCAGCGCGAGCAGGTCGAAGTCGGCCTGGCGCGCACGGCGCGGGAAGTCGCCATCGTTCATGCCGAGCAGGCACACCACCCGGAACGGCACCGCGCGCATCGGCATCAGGGTGCAAAAGGTCACGCCGCCGGAAACGAACTGGTGATTGAGGGTCGGCTCGGCGAGCGCACCGAGCCAGGCTTCGCGCAGCACGGCGAGCGGCACGGCCTCCTCGAATTGCGCGTTCTCGCAGATCTCGAGCCAGCCTTGCAGCGCATCTTGCAGCTGCACCAGCGTGAGACGGTCGCCTTCTTCGCCGGCATCGAAGAAGGCGGCGAGCAAGGCGCGCGCCTGCACGCCCCATTGCGCCGGGGTGTGCACGCGCGCCAGCGTGGCGCGCCATGCGAGCAGCGTTTCGATCAGTTGGGCGAGCGAACCGGCCAGCGCCGCATCGAGTCCGCCCACTTCGGCATACGGTTCGATGCCGCCGAAGTTGGCGCCAGCACCGCTGGCGTAACCGAGCAGCATGCGGCGCACCCCGAAAATCCAAGCGTTCTGCTCGCCCGCCGAGCCGAGCCCGAGGCCGTCGCGGTGTTGCTGGTCCAGGCCCCAGCGCACGCTGGCGCCTTCGATCCACTGGCCCAGGGTCGGCAGGTCATCAGCCTCCAACCCGAAACGCGCGGCCAGCGCCGGCACGTCGAGCAGGTCGCGCACCTCGCTCTGGCGGCAGCGCTGCTGCGGCAGGCGCAGCAGCCATTCGAGCGCCACCAGCAGCGGATTGACGCTGCGGTCCTTGACGTCGCCGATTTCGAAAGGAATGAAGCGCGGGTCGCTGCGCTTGTGCTGGTCGAACACGGCGTGGATCGCGGCCGAGAAAGTGTCGATGTCGGGCACCATGACGACCACGTCGCGCGGACGCAGCTTCGGCTCGCCCGCTTCGGCGAACCACGACAGCAACTGGTCGTGCAGCACCTCGACTTCGCGCTGCACGCTGTGGGTGACGTGGAACTCGATCGAACGGTCCTGCGCGTGCGGCGTCGCCTTCGGGTGTTCGCCCAAGGGCAGCATGTCGCGCACCGCGGCCTGCACCTGCGCGAGCAAGGTGTCGCCCTCGCCCTCGCTGAACAGATCGATGCGCAGGTTCTCGAAGCGGCCCGCCGAATTGGTGTCGAATTCGTCGAGCATGCGCACGAAGTCGCGGCCCTGGCGGCCCCAGCTCGCCAGCAGCGGGTGGCTGTAGGTATGCAATTGTTCGAGCGGGATCAGGGACAGGTCGACGCCGTCGCGCGCCTGCTGGCGTTTGTGCCGGGCCTTGAGCAGCTCGCGCCCTTCGATGATGTCGCCCCAATAGAAGCGGCACGGATTGGGCACGGCCAGCAGCACCTGGGTGTAGCGCGACAGCGCCGCGACGGCCTGCAAGGTCTGGTAGGGGAGCGCCGAAATACCGAACAGGACAACGCGCCGCGGCAAGCGCGCGGCCGGCTCCGCGCCCTGCTCGCTGGCCCGCACGAAACGGTCATGGATGGTGGCGCGGCCCGACTCGCGGCCATGCTCGGGCAGGCTGGCGCCTAGCGCGCGCCAGAGC
>JBAQKU010000276.1:0-3828 GCA_049301315.1 Telluria sp. | reverse complement strand
GCGTGCGGCCGCGCCCGCGCGTCGCCTGCGCACCATCCGCCGCCTTACCGAAGCCGGCATTCCGGTGGGCGTTAGCGTGGCGCCTGTGATTCCCTTCATTACCGAGCCCGACCTCGAGCGGGTGCTCGAAGCGGCGTTCGAAGCGGGCGCCGTGAATGCGCACTACGTGGTGCTGCGGTTGCCGTGGGAAGTCAATCCGCTGTTCCAGGAATGGCTGCAGGCGCACTTTCCCGAGCGTGCCCAGCGCGTGATGAACCGGGTGCGCGAGATGCGCGGCGGGAAGGACTACGACAGCGATTTCAGCAAGCGCATGCACGGGGAAGGGGTGTGGGCCGACCTGATACGCCAGCGTTTCGAGAAGGCCTCCGAGCGGCTCGGCATGGGCGCGCATACCCGGCGCTTCGACAAGCTCGACAGCTCGGGCTTCAAACGCCCGCAGGTGGTGCCAACGACGCCTGCCAAGCAGTGCGGCAACGCCACCGGCCAGCTCGACCTGTTTTCGTAGCTAGCCGCCCTACGGTGTGCCGCAGGCCTTACGCGCCCTCGATCTCGGATAAATGCCGCTCTATCGCGAACACATGCGGATCGTCCATGCCCAGTTCGCGCAGCGCGTGCGCGAGGTCGACCAGGTAATCGCGGTTGCGTCCGCTCGGGCCGTGCGAAGCGGAGATCTGCTGCGCGATGGCGCGCTTGGATGCTGCGCCAGGAAGGCGCTGTGCCTCCAGCGCACGGTCCCTCGGCGTATCGTGGTGGCAAGTCATCGGCGCACCAGCTACCAAGGAGCTTTCGTCCATGGCGACCGCCCGTTTGCATGGACAAAAACCGTGAGCAACCCCCAACGCCGAAAACAATTGCCAGATTGACCAGTGGTCGGTGTTTGCGTATGTGGGACGACGGCCTCGTCCCACAGGTTCCGCGACAACGTTGCCGAGAATCGTCCCGCGCGGAGCCGCACCTGACCCACGGCGCCGCATGCTCGGAAGTGCCATGACTGGGATCAAGTGTTCGCATAAGGAACGATTTCGCCAAAGACGGCGTCGCCAAGAAGCGTACCCTTGGTCGATAGAAAGGCAACACCGCATTACGTCCTCGCATCATCGCGCTGCTGCAGCGACCAGACAGTCGCTGCAATGGTTTCCAAGGAAGCCTTTCTGCTATCCCCTCATGAATCACGTGAGCTTTGCCGCCCTACAATTCATCCCACGACCTAGAGGCACCAAACCAAGATTAACAATATCGGAGGAATTTAATGTTGAATTACCGAAACAGGATCCACGCAATTATGCTGGTCAGTGCGATGTTGCTGACTGCATGTCACCGCGGCACTGACAATCAAGCGCCCACGGCGGTGTTCGCCGCATCGCAACCATCGGCCGAACAAGTTACAACATACGCGTTTTCATCTGCGGGAAGCACGGATAAGGACGGTACGATCGCTTCCTTTGCGTGGGATTTCGGTGACGGCACCAGCAGCACTGTTTCATCTCCAGTGCATGTTTATGGCACCTCTGGTTCCTATCTGGTGAAGCTGACAGTAACCGACAATAACGGCGCAATAGCCTCGGCGACGCGCAGCGTCGACATCAAAACGCCGGCCGTATCGGCAGCCGTGGAAACTGCTGCGGTAACGATTACGCTGCCTCAAGTCGCATCTGTTCAGGTGCCCGAAGCCGCGTTTCCTTCCCCCACGCATCTCGGAGTCTGGGCCACTTCGAACCCCGTCACAGCCGCCGATTTTGATCTGACGGCGCAGATGTTCAGCGCTTCGCTCAGGGCAACACAAGAAATTCGGGTCAATACAGGAAAGGTGAAACCATCGAAGACCCTCAAGGTCATCGCAAACCTTCCTGCTGAACTTGAAGCCCGCTTGCAAGCAAAGGACGAACCAAAAGTGTTTATTCAAATTTTCCAGGCCGGTGGTGAAGAGGTACTGGACAGTTTTGAGCTTGTCCCCGCCGTATACGACGCAAGCAAGAAGGTCTTGCAATTCGATCTCGACCCGAACATGCTTACTGATCGCCGCTCTCTCGATGAAACGTGGGAGGCCGTCATCGTAGTCGGATCGACGCCCACTAAGCCTTCGTCACCGACGGCGCCCAAGGCGCCGCCCCATGCCTTGAAAGAGTTCGCTGGGACCGAAACAGCCCGTCCCTGGCCTCCGCTTGCAATTGCCGGTCAGGTCAATTTTTCCGCCCCACGCGACCTAGTGCTACTAGCGGCCACGGCTACAGCGGCTGCGTGCGCCGGCGCCACCCTACGGCCGCCGCTCGCTGATTTAACGGTGACCGGGGAATTTAATCCGCCGACCCATTTTGGGACCGACTACCGGGCTGCGGATGGTACTGATGTCCAATCGATGGCTGACGGCACGGTATCAAAGATAGGTTTTGACTCGCGACCGCTTCCACGACCAGATCCGCGCAGCGGAAAGATGGTGAAGGGATGGGGTAACTATGTGGTGATCACTCATAACGATGGCAGCAAGTCGCTCTACGCGCATCTGCAGACAGGTGATATAAAAGTGTCGGCAGGCGAATCTGTCACCGCTGGGGAGACAATCGCTTTGTCCGACAACTCTGGAGGGTCGCAAGCATCTCATCTGCATGTCGAATACGCGCCCAACGGTGAAATCTTCAGCAAGGGGTCGAAGATCGATCCGAATGCCTGCATCGGTAATAATGTCAATGGCGCCGTCCAGGTCAGCGACAACGGTACCTTAGCCGATGACGCCTTCTCCGTTTCCGTCAACGGAAAACAAATTTGCGTGACGGCAATCGGCGCTTCGAATAGCTGCGCTATCGGCGCCCTCCGTTCCGGTAATGCTACCCTTTCCATCACGGCGACAATAGCGCCTGATGACGTCGGCACCTATCAAATAGCGCTTAGTGGCGGGATCACTTTCCTGGATGGTAGCTCGACGGTATCCGGGACAATGGGCCAAGGCGCCACGGTCTCGTTTGTTATAGCAATCCCTTGAACTGTCCTGCGCTCGTCGAGCACCGGCGCGAAAAAAAACGACATTTTCGGCCAGCGAACCTGACAGCAACTGATCGTTCTGTATCACAGAGGCCGCGACTTTGCGGTACGCCGCTGGTCCGATCTACTCCAGCCTGACACCGCCATAGGCGGCGTGACCTTACAGGTTTGAGCAGGGCCAGCATACTCTGCACAAGGCGTTGCGCCTCGCAAATGTTTCTTGGCGCTCTTCGCTGATCGTTTAGAAAGTCGCTTAGCCCACCGGGCCTGAAACCATTGCGCTAGCCAGCCGACGTCGTTGCGTCTTGAGGACGTGGCGATCCTGTCGACAACGCGATGCAACTGCCAGCGTATGCTTCGGAGATTTTCTGGCCTTTCTGATTTGTTCATGAACACCCTATTCGCCGGAAGTGCCGATTTTCCGTTAAAAGACAAGCGTTTCTACATACACGTGAACAAAACAAGTCGATATAAAGCACGGCTGCGTGTATTGCTTCGCGCGGCCCACGCACAGCTATCTGGGACTCTCGCCCGGCCTCGATTTCGAAAGCCGCTTGTTCGCCAAGGTCAACGCGCCCGACCTGCTGCGCCGCGAGCTGGCCAAGCCTTCCTACGTGCCCGAGCCGATTGCGCTCGGCGTCAACACCGACGCCTATCAGCCCTGCGAGCGCGAACGCGGCCTGACCCGGCGCGTGCTCGAAGTGCTGCACGAATGCGCTCACCCGGTGGCGCTGATCACCAAGTCGCCCCTGATCGAACGCGACATCGACCTCATTTCCGCGATGGCAGCCAAGCGCCAGGCCATCGCCGCCATCACGCTCACCACGCTCACCACGCTCGACCCGGCAATCT
>JBAQKU010000275.1:0-1615 GCA_049301315.1 Telluria sp. | reverse complement strand
ATGCCGACCAGGGCCGAGCCTTCGCAGATGAAGCGCAGCGCGCGCTGTCCGGCATTCATGAGGGGTTGGAGGCGAATATCGCGTTGGTGGCGGCCAGCAGGGCCGGGCATTCGGCGATTTCGGTGGTGCCCCAGAACTGCGCGCCGTCGACACTGTGAAAGTGCACGCTGACCCCGCCCGGGGCCCAGCGTTCGGCCAGCCGGGCAGCGCTGGCGCGCAGCCGGGCCGCCGAGACGCCGCAGGCGAACCAGTGCACGGTGCAAGGCGGCAGCACCATGTTGGCTGCGTCGCAGGCGTCGATCGCCTGCACCAGTTCGATCGCCACTTCGTAGCCGCCCACTTCGAGCGTGCGACGCGCGCCCAGTTGCGCGCGCAGTTCGGCGCTGCTGTGGGCCACGCCGGGCTCGTCGTCCATCATCTGGGACGCCAGGCGCAGCCGCAGGAACTGGTTGATGCAGGTCCTGCCGTTCAGGTAGGGCTGCCACAGGATGATGCCGTCGACCTGGTCGGTGGTGCTGGCGTAGTCGAGCGCGAGCAGGCCGCCCAGGCGCAGTCCCCACAGGTGCATCGGGCCGCTGCTGCGCGCCGCCAGCCACTGGCGCGCCACTTCGAGGTCGTTCTTCCAGAGCTCCCAGCGCGCCGCGCTGAAGTCGCCGCAGCTGTCGCCGCAGCCGAACAGGTCGATCTGGAGCACCGCGTAGCCGGCGCCGGCAAAGGCGCGCGACTGCAGCGTGGCCATGCGGCGCGACTTGTTCATTTCCTCGGCAAACGGATGCACGTACAGGATCGCGCCGCGCGGCGCCTGGTGCGGATTGGGGGCGTGATACAGACAGAACCGGGTGCCTGGCTCGGAGTCGAAGAAAAACGGTTCCACGTGCGGCGTGGACATCAGGGGGGCGTTCATGGCGACAATTTCTCCTGTACGAAGGTGGTGAGGCTCCCGAGCGTGGCGAAATGGCGCGCGCTGATGTCGTCGTCCTCGATGACGATGCCGAAATGCTCTTCGAGCGCCGCGATCACGCCGATCACGGCCATCGAGTCGAGCTCTGGCACGCTGCCCAGCAGCGCGGAGGCGGCGTTGAAGTGGGCGGTGGGCACGCCCAGCGCGCCGCCGAGGATGGTTCTTACCTGTTCGAGGTGCTGCATGGTGGCTCCAGTCGAAATTGCGGAAACGATGCGGGATCGCGCGACAGGTGCAGGTAGGGCGCGAGCGTGGCCGCGGTCCATTGCCAGCGTCCGCAGCGCACGAACACCGCTCCGCCCAGCTCGTGCGCGCCGATGCGCCGGTGCGCCAGCAGCGAGGCGGCGTTGAAGGCCGAAATGCGGCTGCACGACCAGCGCACGCCGCGCGCATGCAGCAGCCGGTTGGCCTCGTCCCAGAGCCGTGCGAACGCCAGTCCCAGCTGGTGTTCGCGAAATACCTGCACGTCGAAGTCCCAGCAGGCCTGCTGCGTGGCCGGCACGAAGCGGGCGCGCACCTCGTCTTCCTGGTAGGGGCCGGCGGTAAACCACAGGAAGCCGAGCAGTTCGCCGGCGCGGTAGGCGGCCAGGCATTGCGCGCCCTGGCGGTAGCGCGCGGCGATCACTTCGGCGCGGCGCTGCAACGCGCTGAAGG
>JBAQKU010000274.1:0-4564 GCA_049301315.1 Telluria sp. | reverse complement strand
GCCCGGTCCCGTCCGGCCCGGCCTCGCCAGCCCTGCCGCAGGTCAATACCGGCGCCACCATGCTCAACGTCGATGGCATGTCCGCCCACGCGGGCCTGGTCTCCGGCGTCAACGGAGCGGCCGGCGCCACCGACTATGTGCAGTTGGCCGGGTCCCGGCTGGCGGTCTACCGCAAGAGCGACGGCGCGTTGCTGCTCGGGCCGGTCAATGGCAACGCGGTGTTCGGCGGCTTTGCCGGCAGCGCCGGCGCGCAGGCGTGCGCCCTGAACAATGAGGGCGCGTCCGGCGTGCACTACGACAAGCTGGCGCAGCGCTGGATCATGACGCAGCTCGCCTGGGCGGCTGGCGCCGCCGAGACCGGCCCCTTCTACCAGTGCATCGCCGTCTCGAGCTCGTCCGATGTGCTCGGCAGCTATTACCGCTATGTGCTCGAGTTGCGCAGCGCCACCAACAAGGTCGTGTTCGCCGACGCCCCCAAGCTCGGCGTCTGGCCCGATGCCTATTACCTGAGCTTTGTCCTGTTCGACACTGCCGCCGGCGGCTACCGCGGCCCGCGCGTGTGCGGTGTCGGGCGCGCCGCCATGCTGGCGGGCGAAAATACAACAGTGCGCTGTCGCGACCTCGGCAGCGGATTCGGCGCGCTCCTGCCGTCCGACCTCGACGGCGCCACGGCGCCGCCCGAAGGCAGTCCGAATTTCCTGTTGTCGATGGATTTTTCAGGGACCGGAAAAGGCGATCACCTCTTGCTGTGGCGCTTCTCGTTTTCCGGCAACCTTCTCAGCGGCCCGATCCGGGTTCCGGTTGCGCCATTCACGATCGCCTGTCCCGGCAGCCTGGGCGGCGCCTGCATCAGGCAAGCCGCGCCGGGCGAAACGCTGCACGCAATGGGCGACCGCCTGATGCACCGGCTGGCCTACCGCAACTTCGGCAGCCATGAGGCGATGGTGGTGAACCATACCGTGCAGCAAAGCGGAGCGCGGCAGGACGGACCGACCGCGCTGCGCTGGTATGAAATACGCGACCCCAACGGCGCGGCCGCGCTCTACCAGCAGGGCACCCATGCGCCCGATGCCGACAGCCGCTGGATGGGCAGCATCGCGATGGACAAGGTGGGCAATATCGCGCTCGGCTACAACGTGGCGGGAACGGCGAGCCCGCCCGGCATGCGCTACACGGGACGCCTGCGCAGCGACGCGCCGGGGCGCATGCAGGCCGAAGCCATCGTCGTCAATGGCAGCGGAGTGCAGGTCGATTCCTTGCACCGCTGGGGCGAGCAAGGTGCGCTGGCGACCGACCCCGGCAACGACTGCACCTTCTGGAGCACGCGGCAGTACGTCCCTGCCACGGGACGCTTTACCGCGCGCACCAGGATCGCCAGCTTCAGCTTCCTCAATTGCCGGCAGGACTGACCCGTGCGCCCGCCTGTGCGCTGCGCCTAGCGGTCCTTGACCTCCTTGAACTCGGCGTCGACCACGTCTTGTTCCGAGCGTGCGCCGGCCGTCTCGCCCTGCCCCTGCGGCCCGGCGCCGGCAGCGCCCTGGGCGCCCGCGTGCATCTTCTCGCCCAGTTTTTGCGCGGCAGCCGAGAGCGCCTCGATGCGCGCATCGATCTCGGCCTTGTCGTTGCCGTGCAGGGCAGTTTCCAGCGCCGCGATGGCGGCCTCGGCCTGCTCGCGTTCCGCCGCGCCCAGCTTGTCGCCCTGCTCGCTCAGGCTCTTGCGGGTCGCGTGCACCAGCGCGTCGCCCGTGTTGCGGCTCTCGGTCACTTCCTTGATGCGCCGGTCTTCGTCGGCATGGGCAACCGCGTCCTGCACCATTTTCGCGATTTCCGCCTCGGTCAGGCCGGAATTGGCCTTGATCGTGATCTTGTTCTCCTTGCCGGTGGCCTTGTCCTTGGCGCTGACATGCAAGATGCCGTTGGCGTCGATGTCGAAGGTGACGTCGATCTGGGGCATGCCGCGCGGCCCCGGCGCGATGCCGACCAGGTTGAATTCGCCCAGCAGCTTGTTGCCGGAAACAATTTCTCGCTCGCCCTGGTAGACCTTGACCGTCACCGCCGGCTGGTTATCCTCGGCGGTCGAGAACACCTGGCTGAAACGGGTCGGAATGGTGGTGTTCTTCTGGATCATCTTGGTCATCACGCCGCCCAGCGTTTCGATGCCGAGCGAGAGCGGGGTCACGTCCATGAGCAGCACGTCGGTGCGCTCGCCGGCCAGCACCGAACCCTGGATCGCGGCGCCCACCGCCACCGCCTCGTCCGGGTTGACGTCCTTGCGCGCTTCCTTGCCGAAAAATTCCCTGACCTTTTCCTGGACCTTGGGCATGCGCGTCATGCCGCCCACCAGGATCACGTCGGCGATATCGGAGGCGGCAAGGCCGGCGTCCTTGAGTGCGATGCGGCACGGCTCGATGGTCTGGGCGATCAGTTCCTCGACCAGCGATTCGAGCTTGGCGCGCGTCAGGCGCAGGTTCATGTGGGCCGGCGCGCCGTTGGCCATCGCGATATACGGCTCGTTGATCTCGGTCTGCTGGGTCGAGGACAGCTCGATCTTGGCGCGCTCGGCCGCGCTCTTGATGCGCTGCAACGCGATCGGGTCGCGGCCCAGGTCGATCCCGCTGTTTTTCTTGAATTCGCCGATGATGAAATCGATGATGCGCGGGTCGAAGTCCTCGCCGCCCAGGAAGGTGTCGCCGTTGGTCGAGAGCACCTCGAACTGCTTCTCGCCTTCGACCTCGGCAATTTCAATGATGGAGATGTCGAAGGTGCCGCCGCCCAGGTCGTAGACCGCGATCTTGCGCTCGCCCTTGGCGGCCTTGTCCAGGCCGAATGCGAGCGCGGCCGCGGTCGGTTCGTTGATGATGCGCCTCACCTCCAGCCCGGCGATGCGCCCGGCGTCCTTGGTGGCCTGGCGCTGGGCGTCGTTGAAGTAGGCCGGCACCGTGATGACGGCGTCGGTGACGGCTTCGCCGAGGTAGTCCTCGGCCGTCTTTTTCATCTTGCGCAGCACTTCGGCCGACACCTGCGGCGGCGCCAGTTTCTTGCCGCGCACCTCGATCCAGGCGTCGCCGTTGTCGGCACGGATGATTTTATAGGGCATCAGATGGATGTCCTTCTGGACTTCCTTCTCGTCGAACTTGCGCCCGATCAGGCGCTTGACGGCGTACAGGGTGTTCTGCGGATTGGTGACCGCCTGCCGCTTGGCGGGCGAACCGACCAGGATCTCGCCGTCTTCCTGGTAGGCCACCACCGAGGGCGTGGTGCGCGCGCCTTCCGCGTTCTCGATCACCTTGGCCTGGCCGCCTTCCATCACGGCGACACAGGAATTCGTGGTACCGAGGTCGATTCCGATCGTTTTGCTCATTACTTCCTCCATCTTGAAAAGGCAGCTCGTGCACATGGCATCGCCAAGGCAGCGCAACCTAATGTAGACAGTTTTCGTGTCAAAACGCTCCCGCCACACGCCGATTTTTCAAATCATTCTGGGAAAATATATTTTCTTAACGATGATGTTTTTCAATATTAAAATATTATCTTTAAGAATGTTCACTTAATGTTTTCATACGGCATTGAAACGAAGGCATATGGATAATTTCAAACGGAAATATTTAAATAAAGAAATTAAACAACAGAATTATAAGCATGAGCCCGCCATTGAGGGCGATCAAACCAATTAATCGCCAGCACCCAGATAATAAAACTTAATTTCTTACAAGCCCTCTAAGCCAGAAAAATAATATTGAATATAGACAATCTTCCAAAAAATATCATCTGGACCGCCGCCTCACTAATTAATTAAGCCACCGGAATTAATTACACGATTATATGCAAGCGAGCCGCCATGACGACAGCCAATATCAATCTCGTTAACCAGTTCTGCGCGCGCATGGTCTCCCTGCACCGCACCGCAAAGTTCGCCGTGATGATGGTCGTCGACCTGGTCGCCCTGCCATGCTGCTTCCTGCTCGCCATGCTGCTGCGCCTGGGCGAGCTCGGCCAGGCCATGCAATTCGGGGTCGGCCCCTACCTGCTGGTCGCGCTGGCCACGGTGGCCGCGTTTTCCGTCTCCGACCTGTACCGCGCCGTGATCCGCTTCATCGACAAGCGCATGTTCACCGTGACCGGCATCGGGCTCGCGCTCGCGTCCCTGTTCGCGTTCGTGGTGCTGCGCACCCTCAACGGCGCCGCCTTCCCCGGCAGCGCGCTCGCCATTTACTGGTTCGTCGCGTTTTCCTATGTGGTGGCCTCGCGCATCAGCGTGCGCAACTTCCTGCGCAACCACATCAGCGTCCGGCGCGCCGCCGGCAACGTGGTGGCCATCTACGGCGCGGGAGAGCCCGGCGCCAAGCTGGCCGCCACCATGCTCACCAGCCATGAATACCGTCCGGTGTGCTTTTTCGACGAAAAATGCGCCCTCAAGGAACGCACCATTGCCGGCCTGCGCGTGTTCCACACCGACCGCCTGGCCGAAATGGTCGACAACCTGTCGATCCGTTCCGTCATCATCGCGGTGCCCTCGGTGTCGCCGCAGCGCCTGCGCAGCATCATGCAGCGCATGGGCCAGGCC
>JBAQKU010000273.1:0-7029 GCA_049301315.1 Telluria sp. | reverse complement strand
GGCGCGGCCGGCGCTGGCGGTACGGGCGCCGGCGGCGCCTCCGAAGAAGGTGGCGGCGCCCGTCGGAAACGACGATTGGGAAGAATTTTGAGCCGCACCATCCCGTAACGGGATCGACAGTGCGGTTCGCGAATGATAATGAGGGTGAAGCAAAGTGCCGCAAAACAAACATCAATCCGTCAAGGAATTTGACTTCACGAGCAGTGACTTTGAGAGGGTGCGCGCATTAATCTACCAGCGGGCCGGCATTTCGCTGGCCGACAGCAAGCAGGAAATGGTGTACAGCCGCCTGGCGCGGCGCCTGAGGGCAACCGGCATCGTGTCGTTTTCGACCTACCTCAACGACCTCGAGGCCGGCCTGCTGGGCGAGGAATGGGAGTCCTTCACCAACGCCCTGACCACCAACCTGACCTCGTTTTTCCGCGAGGCGCACCACTTTCCGCTGCTGGCCGAACACGCCCGCCATGTGCACGAGCATCCGATCACGCTCTGGTGCGCGGCCAGTTCGACCGGCGAGGAGCCGTATTCGATTGCGATGACGCTGTGCGAGGCCTTCGGCAGCCTGAGCCCGCCGGTCCAGATCATCGCCACCGACATCGACACCAACGTGCTGGCCACGGCCGAACGCGGCGTATACCCGATCGAGCGCATCGACAAGCTGGAGCCGGAGCGCTCGAAACGCTTTTTCCTGCGCGGCAAGGGCGAGCAGGAGGGGATGGTGCGCGTGCGTCCCGAGCTGCGCAAGCTGGTCACCTTCCGGCAGCTTAACCTGCTGGCCGAGAGCTGGCCGCTGGCCGGCCAGTTCGACGTGATCTTCTGCCGCAACGTGATGATCTATTTCGACAAGGCGACCCAGCGCAAGATCCTGGCGCGCTTTGTGCCCCTGATGAAGCCGGGCGCCTTGCTCTTTGCCGGGCATTCGGAGAACTTCCTGTACGTGTCGGACGCGCTCAAGCTGCGTGGCAAGACGGTGTATGAACTCGATGAGCGCCGCTCCGGCCTGCGCCTGCCGCATCGCAGCGGGATGTGATCGATGAGCGCACATATCGACGAACATTTCGCCACCAACGTCTACTACGACAGGACGTTCGACTGCGACGCGGCCAAGATCCTGCCGGGAGAGTACTACTACACGCCCAAGGACATGCTGATCGTGACGGTGCTCGGATCGTGCGTGTCGGCCTGCATCCGCGACCGCGTCACGGGGCTGGGCGGGATGAACCACTTCATGCTGCCCGACAGCGGCGAGTCCAGCAGCCCGGTGTCGGCCTCGATGCGCTATGGCACCTACGCGATGGAGGTGCTGATCAACGAGCTGCTCAAGGCCGGCGCGCGGCGCGAGAACCTGGAAGCGAAGGTGTTCGGCGGCGGCGCCGTGCTGCGCGGTTTCAGCGCCATGAACGTGGGCGAACGCAACGCCGAGTTCGTGATGAATTACCTGAAGACGGAAAAGATGCGGGTGCTGGCCGAAGACCTGAACGACATCTATCCGCGCAAGGTCTATTTCTTTCCGCGCACCGGCAAGGTGCTCGTCAAGAAGCTGATGCAAACTCATAACGACACGCTCGCCAGGCGCGAGCTCGATTACGCCAAGCGGCTCAAGATCGAGCCGGTGGGCGGCGAGATCGACCTTTTTTAAATTTGAAGGCGGAGCATATGAAGATCAAGGTACTCATCGTGGACGACTCGGCGCTGATCCGCAGCGTCATGAGCGAGATCATCGCGAGCCAACCCGACATGGAAGTGGTCGGGGTCGCGCCCGACCCGCTGGTGGCGCGCGACCTGATCAAGCAGACCAATCCCGACGTGCTCACGCTCGACGTCGAGATGCCCAGGATGGACGGCCTCGATTTCCTCGAAAAGCTGATGCGGCTGCGCCCGATGCCGGTCGTGATGGTGTCGTCGCTGACCGAACGCGGCTCGGAGATCACCATGCGCGCGCTCGAACTCGGTGCGGTCGATTTCGTGACCAAGCCGAAGATCTCGATCCAGAGCGGGATGCGCGAATACACCGAGCTCATTTCCGACAAGATCCGGGCCGCGGCCAAGGCCCGCATCCGCCCGCGCAGCCTGCCCGGAACCGAGAAGCCGCCCAGCGCGCTGCCTGCGCTGCGCAACCCCCTGACCTCGTCGGAAAAGCTGATCATCATCGGCGCCTCCACCGGCGGCACCGAAGCGATCCGCGAATTCCTGATGCAGATGCCGTCCGACTGTCCCGGCATCCTGATCACCCAGCACATGCCGGAAGGCTTCACCACCTCGTTCGCGCGCCGCCTCGATTCGCTGTGCAAGATCAGGGTGAGCGAAGCGGTCGGCGAGGAGCGCGTGCTGCCGGGCCACGCCTACATCGCGCCCGGCCACTCGCACCTGATGCTGGCCCGTTCCGGCGCCAACTACATCACCCGCATCGAACAGAGCGCGCCGGTGAACCGGCACCGCCCCTCGGTCGACGTGCTGTTCCGCTCGGCGGCACAGGCGGCCGGCAAGAACGCGGTCGGCGTGATCCTGACCGGGATGGGCAAGGACGGGGCCGCCGGGATGCTCGAGATGAAAAGCGCCGGCGCCTACAATTTCGCCCAGGACGAAGCCTCGTGCGTGGTATTTGGCATGCCGCGCGAGGCGATCGCGCTCGGCGCGACCCATGAGGTGGGCGCGCTCACTGCGCTGCCCGGCATGGTGCTTGGCTATCTGGCAACGCATGGCGGGCGCGCGTTGCGTGTTTGATCCGTTTTCCCGCCCTTTTGCTGCAAGTTTCATCGCCGCAAAGCAACAAAAATGCTATCCTTCAGTTTGCTGTCGTGCCCACGCCTACCCATAACCAAAGTAAAAGAATCAACGGAGTAATTCATGGCTGATCCAAAGATGAAATTTTTAGTCGTCGACGATTTTTCGACGATGCGCCGCATCGTGAGAAACCTGTTGAAGGAACTGGGTTATGCCAACGTGGACGAGGCCGAGGACGGCGTGATGGCGCTGGCCAAGCTGCGCAGCGAGAACTTCGACTTCGTGGTCTCGGACTGGAACATGCCGAACATGGACGGCCTGACGATGCTGCAGAACATACGCGCCGACCCGCAGCTGGCCAAGCTGCCGGTGCTCATGGTGACGGCCGAGGCGAAGAAGGAAAACATCATCGCGGCGGCCCAGGCCGGCGCCAACGGCTACGTGGTCAAGCCGTTCACGGCCGCCACGCTGGACGAAAAACTCAACAAGATTTTCGAGAAACTCGAAAAAATCGGGGCCTGAGATGGGCCAGCACAATACCGAAAGCGCGGCCCTGATGGACGGCGTATCGGCGGCGGAGCCGGGTTCCCATGACGAATTCCTGAGCCGCATCGGCCACATGACGCGCGCGCTGCACGAGAGCCTGCGCGGCCTGGGCCTGGACAAACTGATCGAAAAGGCCGCCAGCGACATCCCCGATGCGCGCGACCGGCTCGACTACGTGGCGCGCCTGTCCGAGCAGGCCGCGCAAAAGGTGCTCAACGCGACCGACGCGGCCGGGCCGCTGCAAGAGCAGATCGACACGGACGCCAGGCAGCTGTCGGCGGCCTGGCAGCAGCTGCTGGACGGCCCCGCCGGCGAAGCGCAGTGGCGCGCGCTGGCCGAACGCACCGTGGCCGGACTGGAGCGCTCGCGCAGCGCGGCCGCGACCACCAAGGCGCACCTGATGGACATCATGATGGCGCAGGATTTCCAGGACCTGACCGGCCAGGTCATCACCAAGGTCACCGGCATCGCCCAGAACCTGGAGCAGCAGCTGGTGCAGATGCTGGTCGACTTCGCGCCCGCCGAAGTCAGGCGCGAGTACGACAACGGCCTGTTGAACGGCCCGCAGATCAACCCGACCAGCAGCAGCGACGTGGTGTCGAACCAGGGCCAGGTGGACGACCTGCTCGACAGCCTGGGCTTTTAGGCCGGTTGGTCCCTTAACACGACAGTGCCGCGCGCTTCGCGCCGGCCCACCAAGCGATCCACACCATGCATGAAACAAATTTCATCGTCCGCGAGCCGCTGCTCGATCCGAAGCAGCGCGTGATCGGCTATGAGCTGTCGTGGCAGCAGCACGACACCGGGCCGAGCACCGACGCAGCCCTCGAAGCCTTGATCAGTTTCGTGGCCGAGAATGTCAACGACGAAGAGCAGGGATGGTTGCTGCGCGACAAGATCCTGTTCCTCGATGCGGTGCCGCCCATGCTCTCGACCGATGCGCTGCACGCCATGCCGCCCGAGCGCACCGTGCTCACGCTCAAGGCGGCCGACCTGGCCGACCCGGACACGCTGGCGGCGGTGCAGGGCCTGCGCGCAGGCGGGGTCGGCATTTCGGTGCGCGACGGCGACCTGGCCCACCTGGGCAAGAACCTGGGCCTGAGCGCCTCCTACATCGAAGTGCGCTTCTCCGGCGCCGACGTGGCCGCGCAGGCGCGCACCTATGCCGCGGTCAAGCAGTCGAGCGTGCGCATGGTGGGCCGTCCCGTGACGACCTGGGCCGATTTCGACGCCTGCGCCGCGCTCGGCCTGGACGCCTTCGTCGGCAAGCTGCACCTGACGCCGCGTCCCGGCAACGTGGTCAAGGGCATGAATCCGGCCCAGACCATCATCTTGCAGCTCATGCAGATGGTCAACAACAACGACGACATCCCGAAGATCGAAGGCGTGCTCAAGCGCGACCCGGCGCTCTCCTACAAGCTGCTGCGTTTCATCAATTCGGCCGGATTCGGCGCCGGGCGCGAGATCAACTCGCTGCGCCAGGCCATCACGATGCTCGGCTACGCGCCGCTGTACCGCTGGCTGACGCTGTTGCTGGCGACGGCGAGCACCAGCGGCTATTCGCCGGTGCTGATGGAAACGGCGGTGGTGCGCGGGCGCCTGGCCGAGCTGCTCGGGCACAAGGCGCTGGGGCGCGGCGAAGGCGAGAACCTGTTCGTGTGCGGCATGTTCTCGCTGCTCGACCGGCTGCTCGGGCTGCCGATGAAAGAAGTGCTCGATACGATACAGCTGTCGGACCAGGTGGTCGCCGCCCTGCTCACGCGCGGCGGAATCTACGGTCCCTACCTGGCGCTGGCCGAAGCGTGCGAGCTCAACTCGAACCTGGTGGCCTCGCTGGCCACCTCGCTCGCCATCAGTCCGGGCGAGGTCAACAAGGCGCACCTGTCGGCGCTCGCGTGGGCGCAGAACCTGACCGCCTGAACCGCAGGCAAGCAAAGCGGATTCCCGCTTTCGCGGCAGCCTTCGACGAAGACGGAAATGCCGTCGTTTTCGCCAATGGCGGAGACGACGGGTCTTTGGTCTTTGTCGAAGCTCGTCTGACGTTTTGCGATAGGCTCAATGGCGGGAACGACGAATTCAAGTCTCGGGTTGAAGGTGATGCGAACAGTTCAGATCTCGAGATTGTCGATCAGGCGCGTCGTGCCCAGCTTGGCTGCGGCCAGCACCACCAGCGGCGTGCCTTGCGCCAGATCGCCCGCCGATGGCGGCTGCAGGTCGCCCCGTTTGCGGATCGAGATGTAGTCGGGCGCCCAGCCGCGCGCGGCCAGCTTCTCCATTGCGCTGTGCTCGAGCTGGAATACGTCCAGGTGCCCGCCGCGCATCTCGTCGGCCACCAAGTTCAGGCTCTGGTACAGCGCCGGCGCTTCCTTGCGTTCGCTTTCCGACAAATACATATTGCGCGACGACAGGGCCAGCCCGTCCTCGGCCCGGTAGGTCTCGGCCGCGATGATCTGGGTCGGCAGCGCAAACTGCCGGCTCATGTTGCGCACAATCATCAACTGCTGGTAATCCTTCTTGCCGAACACCGCCACGCGCGGCTGCACGCAGGAAAACAGCTTGAGCACGATGGTGGTCACCCCGGTGAAAAAGCCGGGCCGAAATTCCCCTTCGAGCGTGTTGCCCAGGTCGTCGGGCGGACGCACGCGGAACTCCTGGGGCTCCGGATACAGCTCTTTTTCGGTCGGCGCGAACAATACGTAGACGCCTTCCTTTTCGAGCTTTTCTACGTCGGCATGAAAGGTGCGCGGATATTTTTCGAAGTCCTCGTTCGGTCCGAACTGCATCCGGTTGACGAAGATCGATGCGACCACCGGATCGCCGTGCTTGCGCGCCAGGCGCATCAGCGACAAGTGCCCTTCATGCAGGTTGCCCATGGTCGGCACGAAGGCGGTGCGCAGCTGTCCGCTGAGCTGGTCGCGCAATTCTTCGATGGAAGAGATGATTTTCATTTGGTGCAGGTCCTAAGCGGTAGTCAATCAGTCGGGAAGCGGCCCTTCAGGCCGGGGAGTAGGCAAGGCGCACGTAGATCGGCGCGAACGGTTCGGCCTGGGTGATTTCGATCAGGGTTTCCTTGGCCAGTTCCAGCATCGCGACAAAGTGCACGACCACGATGGGAACCCCGCCCTGGCCCTGGAACAGGTCGGCGAATTCGACGAAACGGGCCGCCTGCAACTGGCGCAGGATGGCCGACATGTGCTCGCGCACCGACAGTTCCTGGCGGCTGATCTTGTGGTGTTGGGTCAGCTTGGCGCGCTTGAGCACGTCGAGCCAGGCGCGCTGCAGGTCGTCGGCGTCGACCTCGGGCCAGGCCGGCTCCAGGCTCTGTTCGACGAACAACTGGGGCCGCACGAAGTCGCGCTCGAGCAGCGGCAGCGCATTCAGGTCATACGCGGCCAGCTTGATCTGTTCGTATTCGAGCAGGCGGCGCACCAGTTCGGCGCGCGGGTCGCCCGCGTCCTCGTCGTGCTCCGATTTGCGCTGCGGCAGCAGCATGCGCGACTTGATCTCGATCAGCATGGCCGCCATCAGCAGGTATTCGGCGGCCAGTTCCAGGTTGTGCAGGCGGATCTGGTCGACATACTTCAGGTATTGCAGGGTGAGCTGCGCCATCGGAATGTCGAGGATATTGAAGTTTTGCTTGCGGATCAGGTAGAGCAGCAGGTCGAGCGGACCTTCGAAGGCGTCGAGGAAGATCTCGAGCGCGTCGGGCGGGATGTACAGGTCGCTGGGCATGCGCAGCAGCGGCTCGCCGTACAGGCG
>JBAQKU010000272.1:0-5220 GCA_049301315.1 Telluria sp. | reverse complement strand
GGCTAAAGCGCGGCGCGGGCGCCGGCTGCGTCACCCCGTCGACCTCGACGAACGTGGCGCGCGCCCGGTTGTGCGGGTGCTGCGGCGCCTCGGCCATGTCGAGCACGGGGGCGAAACATACGTCGGTCCCTTCCAGCAGTTCGCACCATTGCGCGCGGGTGCGGGTCTTGAACAGCGCACTCAGTTTCGCTTTCAGGGCGGGCCAGCCACTGCGCTCCATCTGCGCGTCGAAGGCGGGGTCGCTGACGCCGGTCAGTCTCAGGAGCAAAGCGTAGAACTGCGGTTCGATCGATCCGATGGAGATGAACTTGCCGTCCGCGCAGGCGTAGGTATCGTAGAAAGGGGCGCCGCCGTCGAGCAGGTTGGCCTCGCGCCGCTCGTCCCAGGAGCCGTGCGCGCGAAAGCCGTAGATCATCGCGCCCAGCAGCGCGGCGCCGTCGGTCATGGCGGCATCGACCACCTGCCCTTTGCCGGAGCGGCGCGCTTCGAGCATGGCGCACACCACGCCGAAGGCG
The DNA here is from genome assembly GCA_049301315.1 of Telluria sp. Taxonomy (GTDB): domain Bacteria; phylum Pseudomonadota; class Gammaproteobacteria; order Burkholderiales; family Burkholderiaceae_D; genus JBAQKU01. Next base: position 4,705 of record JBAQKU010000272.1, on the reverse strand, counting down.
AGCATCATGGCGCCGCCGCCGAAGTCGCCGACCAGGTTGAGCGGGGGCGCGGGCGGCTCGCCGGCGCGGCCCATCGCGTGCAGCATGCCGGTCAGGGCGAGGTAATTGAGGTCGTGCCCGGCCGCCTGCGCAAGCGGGCCTGACTGGCCCCAGCCGGTAATGCGGCCGTACACGAGTTTCGGGTTGCGGGCCTGGCAAACATCCGGGCCGAGCCCGAGGCGCTCCATCACGCCGGGGCGGAATCCTTCGAGCACCGCATCGGCCTGGTCCAGCAGCCGCAGCGCCACTTCAAGCGCCCCCGGCTGCTTGAGATCCAGCGCCAGCGAGCGGCGCCCGCGCGCCATCACGTCGAATTTGGTGCCGAGCATCGGGAACGGCGTGTCTGCGCCGGGCGTGGCCTTGCGGTCGATGCGAATGACCTCGGCGCCCATGTCGGCCAACATCATGGCGGCGAACGGACAAGGCCCGAGCCCGACCATTTCAATGACGCGAATACCTGCCAACGGTCCAGCCATGCGGGGCGCTCCTTATCGGTGATCGTACGATGTGTACGCTCCGATTGTACCGCGCGCTCAGGGACCGACGTCGGCCTCGTCGTCGAGCGCGAATTCGCCGCGCTCGTAGGCCTCGATGATGGCATGCGCCTGCTGCAGGTGGCATTCGGGCACCAGGATGCGTACTCCGCCCAGCGCCGCCGTCCACAGCGCGTTGGCCTGGACCAGGTTGACGTCGGCCAGCACCGCGGGCACCCCGGCGGCGGCCAGGCAGCCCTGCACGATATACGCTTCGGTCGGCAGGTAGTACGTGGCGACCGTGAACAGGTCGCGGCCCTCGGGGGCCTCGTCCTGCGCGCTGCGCTCGGCGGAGAAAAAATCGAGCGCGCCTGCGGTACCGGGATGATCGATATTCATGACCTTGCAATGAAGGGGTATCAGGGGTTGTTCCTCAATACTACTCCCAAGCGTGCTCACGCGCCGTTCGCCGGGCGCGCTATCACACCGCGCCGGCGCACTCCACGCACAGCTTGAGGCTGGCGCTGCGCGGGACTGCAATGTGCGCCATCAACTGCTCGCGGCGCTCTTCGAGCAGCGCGAACACGGCGTCTTTCGACAGCACATACTGGTCGAGCAGCGTGTCCTTGAGCGACTCGATCACTTCCTTGTAGTCGCGGATCGCGCCCAGCGTGTAGCTATAGAGCTCGTTCGATTTCTCCTCGACCTGGCGCATCGTGTGCTCGCCGCTGCCTTCGTGCTTGAGCTGGGTGTAGTCGATCTTCGAGCGCGAGTACATCGACAGGCGGTTGACCATCAGGTTCAGCATGCGGGTCGCTTTTTCGATGTCGTTCTGGCTGCCCACGGAGATCCCGCGCGCACCGTAGAACAGTTCTTCGGCCGCCACCCCGCCGTACAGCTGGATCACGTCGCGCTCGAGTTCTTCCAGCGTGCGCAGCGAGACGTCGTCGCCCGACTGCAGCACGTAGCCGAGCGCGCCGAGCTTGGAAACGGATTCGGTGCTGATCTTGAGCAGGTGCGATTTTTCCTTCACTTGTTCGAGCGACAGCCCGGCGCGCAGGTGCGGATCGATCTGCATGAAGAAGTGCCCCAGCTCGTGCAGCGCGACCCGCTCGCGCTGCTTTTCCTTGTCGGCCGTGGTGGCGCGGTCGGTCAGGCCGAGCGTGGCGCGCTCGAAGGCGCGGAACATCAGGTCGGTGTTGATGATCGCCTTTTCCTGGATCGAGATCATGCTGGCGCGCTCGACCACGGTTTCGAGCAGCGCCGGGCTGAGGTTGGCGGTCATTTCCGCGACCTGGTCCAGGTCGAGGTCGCTCCAGTCGACCAGCCCTTCCTTCTTGCGCGACAGGAAGCTGTGCAGCAGTTCGCCGCGCTCGCTCTTGTTGGGCAGGCGGAAGTTGATCTTGACCGAGAAGCGGCGCAGCATCGCTTCGTCCATGTCGGAAGACGCGTCGTCGAAGTTCGAGGCCACCACCCAGATCACGCCGGCGCCCTTGTCGCTCTTGACGCCGTCGAGCAGGCCGAGCAGCGTGTTGGCGGTATCGTCATCCCACTTCTTGTCGCTGCGTCCGCGCGGCATGAACAGGCTTTGCGCCTCGTCCAGGAAGATGATGCAGTTGCCGCGCGCGCAGGCCTTGCGGTACAGCGCGTTGAGCGCCTTCGAGCCGCCCCCCACGTAGCCCGATTCGAGCGCCGAACCGGAGGCCTGGATCAGCGGCAGGTTCAGGCGCTTGGCCAGGTAGCCCACCAGCTTGGTCTTGCCGGTGCCCGCCGGGCCGGTCAGCATGACATTGAACGGCTTGTCGATGTTGTGCGATTTGTATTCGCCGCGGTTGCGGATCATGTCTTCGAGGTGCAGCACTTCCTGCTTGATGTCGGCCATGCCGATCAGGTCGTCCATGCTGCCCCTGAGCTTGTCGGGCATGATGACCGAGGCGCTCATCCCCATGCCGGGAATGCCGAACTTGAGCGCGTACACGATCAGGCAGATCACGAAGATGTCGAGCGCGTGGCGCTTCAGGAAGTCGAGCGCTTCGGCGGTGGCGTGGTGTTCGCCCTCCTCGAGCAGCACGGCCTTGTGCGAGGCCAGGAAATCCTCCTTGGCGATCGAATACGGAATGGCGTTCTTGAGCAGCACCTCGCGCTCGAGGCTCAGGTGCGAAGTGCTCGGCACCTTGACCACGTGCAGTTGCGGCGCGCCCTTGAACTTGAACACATAGCGCGGCGATTCCGACAGCGGCCTGGCCACCATCAGGTACTCGAGCCGGTCCTTCTCGGCGGCCAGCGCGGTGATTTTGGAAATGTCCTGCGAGTGCAGCAGCGGGCTCGGGTCCTGCGTGACCTCGGACTTGTAGATCGCCAGCCAGGCGATCAATGCGAGCAGAAGTGCGGCGCCAATGCGCACGTAAACATTCTTGAAGGCGATCTGAAGCTTGGCGAGGTTGGTCATATGGATGCTCTGCGAATAGTGGGCGGCGGTGCGGCGATGCAAACAGCGGATGGCTGGCGCGCAAGGATGGGGCGCGGCAGCGGCGTTCGATATCTACAGCAGGGATTGCCGCGAACGATGTAGTGATCGATGTCGCCATACCTTGTTTCCGGACGCCGGGCTGAGGCCGGGCGTACCCGTTTGCCATCGTTTTGATGCTTGAAGGCAATGAGGATATGGAGACTATACCGCCAAAAAAAAGACTAGTGTAAACAGTTTTACGGAAAAAATTTTGCGACGCAACACCTGTGATAAAGCTGGCAATTTAACGCCTTGTCACTCTCGCACAAAACATTGACAGGCTATTAAAAATGCACCTGCGTCATTGTTTTTGTGCGTTGCAGCAACGCCGGTTAGACACCGCCGGCGTGCTTTGCTATCCCGACAGTTTCGTAACAGTTCGTATCAGTGCTTGAATGAAAAACATGTCCGTTCCATCATCTATGAACACATCAAGAGGACACGGTCATGAAGCGCATAGTCACTTTCCTGAACAGCCTGTTTGGCACGCCCGTGAGCGCGGAGGACGACGATCTGATGGGCGCGGTCGACTTGTCGGACTCGGCGTACTGCTTCGAACTGCTGACGCGCCACGGTCTGCGCTAGTCATTTCCGGATATGTTTTTCTTCCGGGCATGAATACGATTGCGCGGTTGCAAACAAGCAAGCGATTTACGAAAAAAACCGCGATTTCAATCGAATCCGGATATCGAAAACGCGCCGGACATGCTTAAATAGAAATACGAACACCGCGTCCTGTCCGAGCGTGCTACCGCCTGTCCGCAGGCCCTTGCCCGCGAAGACCAAGAATAAAAGAGGAACGATCGTGAAAAAAATCCTAGTTGCAGCGGCGCTTGCGCTGTCAATTGGCGCCGTCCACGCCGCCGGGCCCGACCGGGCGACTGCTGGCGGCCCCGAAGCTGTTATTGCTGGCCCTGCCGGGGACTGCTACCTCGACAATACGGGCCAAAGCTGCGCCGAAGTACCGGGCGCGCCCACCAGCCTGCCAGCGCTTCAGGGCGTCGCCGGCGCACCGGCCGCAAGCGCCACCGCTGCCCAGGCCGCGTTGCCCTCTGCTGCGCGGCCCGCCCCGGCCGATCCGTTCGCGTTCATCGCCAACATCACCATGTCACATGTACCGGAGCCGGAAGTGTTTGCCATGATGCTGCTAGGACTGTGCCTGATCGGCTTTCGCGCCAGCCGCGACAGCGACGAAAAATTCAAATAGGGCCGGCGCCCGCGCACCTGCCCCGCCACTTCCCGCCAATGTTGGCGGGCATGTCATGCTTAATACGATTTTTCCGTCAGCCTGCACACCTTCTCGATGTGGCCGTACGCGACGCCTGACCTGAGCGCGTCCGCTATGCACCTGGCCTTGTCGGTTCCCGAATCGGAGACGGCGAGGAATACCCCGCCCACGGCCACGATTATGCCGAGCAGAATCAGCACACCTTTCAGTAAGTCTTTATCCATGCTGCATATTATAGGGTGTCTCCACCGATTTTATTGCCCCGTGCAATCAGGCCTTGCTCTGAGCGCATCACTGGGGCAGCATCGCCAAAAAATTGGGGTCAGACCCTAAAGGCGTTGACTTAAGCCCCCGTCTTTCCCGCGAAGGCGGGAATCCATAGCACCGCTGCTCATAGGTGCTATGGATCCCCGCCTGCGAGGCTGTCGCAAAAGGGTCCACAGATCTCTAATTAGC
>JBAQKU010000271.1:0-12251 GCA_049301315.1 Telluria sp. | reverse complement strand
CGCCTGCGCCAGTTCGCGCATCATGGTCGCGACCGCGGTCGGGCGCGGCAGCGGCGAGCGCACGTCGAACGGGCCCGGTTCGTAATACCCTTTCGATTCCGTCACCAGGCTGTTCCAGTCGAATGAGCCGAGCAGGGCCCAGACGGTGACGGCGCGCATGTCCACGCCGTTGCGCTGCGCCTGCTTGCCCGCCTCCCAGATTTCCAGCAGCCAGCGCAACTGGTCCTCGCGGTTGGCGTCGATGTGGGCCTCGGTGACGGCCAGCGGCAACTGGTAGCGGTCCCATATCTCCTGCAGCAGCGGACCGATCCCCGGGGTCGGGGTGGCCAGCACGCGCGCCGTTTCGATGTCGGCGCACAGGCGGCCATCGGTCATGCCGGCAAAGTGGGCCGGATAACGCTCGGGCCGGTGGTCGAGCCAGCGCTCGCTGGTGACGTAATAGTTGACGCCGATGATGTCAGGCGGGCAGGGGTTGTCGCGGAACCAGAGTATCTCGGCAGCAGCAATGCCGGTATGCGTGAGGTAGTCCCACATGGCATGGCCCGGGTCGACCATGCCGCACAACAGATCCCAGGCCAGCCAGCGCCGCTCGTTGTAGAACGCGGCCACCCTGGCCATCTCGGGGGTGCTGTAGTTCTTGCCGAGGTCGTCCGTTTGCACCAGCTTCGCGTGCCGGTTCACCTGCCGGATCGCCCGCATCGCCTGCACCACCGCCCGGCACTGCCTCAGCAGGGCCTGGAGGAAGATGTGGTCGTGGCGCCCGTGCGGGTACCACAGCCCGTACAGGCCGCTGAAGCGGGCCGTGGTCAAGGGCTCGTTGACCGGCGTGTAGTATTCCAGCCAGGGGTAGCGGGCCGCGACCGCGCCCGCATACGCGGCCAGTCCGGCCGGAAAGGCGGGATCGACCAGGCTGGTGTGGGGCGGACCGCTGCCGTGGTGCACCAGTCCTGCGATGGGCGTGATGCCGGCTTGTTGCAGGGCGGGCAAGCGCTGGTCGGGCCAGCTCCAGTCGGCCGAGCCGAGGCCCCGCGGCGCGGTGCGTTCCCAGAGGACAGGGTAACGGATTGCGCGAATGCCAAGCGAGGCGAAACGTTCGATGTCGTCGGCCCGGCCGGCGTGCCCGTTTCTGTCTACCTGGCTGAAATAATCGTCGCGCACACGGTTGACCGTGCATTCGAGGCCGCCCCAAAGTTCAAGCGCTTGAGATACCTGTTTGCTGTGTTTTTCATCCATGAATTCCACCGATTTCTTGATTGCTCGGATGTGCCAGGGAGGGGCTTATTGGAACAGTAATGGAACATTTTTCTTAAATTAGATAGCCGCCAAAACTGAAAAGTTCGCTAATGCCGGGCATGGCGTTTTCCCGGAACTGAGCTGTTCATTTACTTTCATGCCGAGGCTTGACAGCGCGCCGCCGAACTGCAACCATGCGCACATGAGCTGTTTCCATTCCCATTGCACTGGTTTGAACTGGTGGTGCCGCTAAAGCGAGCGGCCCACTGAACAGTCATGTCCTTTTCATTCACGCCGCCTCGACAGGTGGCGTTTTTGCATGCGCGGCACCGATCGGGGCAATTCACAAGGAATCCCCGATGAGTACAACAACAGGCCCCGCCCCCGCCATCATCCTGACCGGCGACCGCCCGACCGGACCGCTCCATCTCGGCCATTATGTCGGCAGCCTGCGCAATCGCGTCGCGTACCAGCAGCATTACCGCCAGTTCATCATGCTGGCCGACGCCCAGGCGCTGACCGACAATATGGACGACACCGGCAAGGTGCACCGCAACGTGATCGAAGTGGCGCTCGATTACCTGGCCGTCGGGATCGATCCTGCGCTGTCGACGCTGCTGATCCAGTCGCAGATTCCCGAGCTTGCCGAGCTCACCTTCTATTACCTGAACCTGGTGAGCGTGGCGCGCCTGGAACGCAACCCGACCGTCAAGGAAGAGATCCGGCTGCGTGGTTTCGAGCGCGATATTCCGGCCGGTTTCCTCACTTATCCGGCCAGCCAGGCCGCCGATATCACCGCTTTCAAGGCGAGCCTGGTGCCGGTGGGAGAAGACCAGGTTCCGATGATCGAGCAGACCAATGAAATCGTGCGCCGCTTTAATCGCCTTGCAGGGCGCGAGATCCTGTGCGAGGCCAAGGCCCTGGTGCCGGAAATCGGCCGGCTGCCGGGAATCGACGGCAAGGCGAAGATGAGCAAATCGCTCGGCAATACGATTAACCTGGGCGCCAGCGCCGATCAGATCCGTGCTGCGGTCAAGCAGATCTATACCGATCCGCTGCACTTGCGGGTGCAGGACCCGGGCCATCTGGAAGGCAACGTGGCGTTCATTTATCTCGATGCCTTCGACCCGGACCAGGCCGCACTGGCGCAAATGAAGGCGCATTATGTGCGCGGCGGCCTGGGCGACAGCGTGGTGAAGGCGCGGCTCGAGGTGTGCCTGCAGGAATTGCTGGCCCCGATACGGGCTCGCCGCGAGGCCTTGGCGCAGGACCGTGGCCATGTGCTGAGCCTGTTAAAAGAGGGCACGCTCGCCGCGCGCGAGGTGGCAGCCCGTACCGCCGACGAGGTCAAGGCGGCCTTGGGCTTGCGTTATTTTTAAGCGGCGCCGGAGCCAGTGTAGAATCATCCGGTTTGCAGATATGGACGAAAACCTATGGCATTCCTGATTCCCGAGTTGCTCGAGACGGCCAGACTGCGCCTCAGAACCGTCAAGGAGGACGACTGGAGCGTCCTGCACGAGTATTACTCGGATGAGGAAAGCACCAGGTACACCACCTTGCAACCCCTGTCCGAGGAGGAAAGCCGGCGCACGGTGGCCAGCATGGGCCGGCACTGGGAGCGCCACGGCTATGGCCCCTACGTGGTCGAAGACAAGGCAAGCGCGGCCGTACTGGGGATCGTCGGCCTGTGGTACCCGAAACAATGGCCGGAGCCGGAGATCAAATGGGCCCTGCTGCGCAGGCATTGGGGCAAGGGCTACGCAGGGGAAGCGGCGCGCGCTGTCCAGGCAATGGCGGCCCGCCAGCTGCCCCAGCTTCACCTGATCAGCCTGATTCACTGCGACAATCACGCCTCGGCCAGGCTTGCCGTCGCGGTCGGCGCCAGCATGGAAAAGGCGATGCCATTTCGCGGCGCGATCTATCACGTGTACCGGCATTCGCGGGCTGGGTAAATCCATCGGAAACTTTAGGTCCTGCCAGGGACCTAACAGGGCGAAGCGGCCAACATCCGGACGCAATCGCAACCGAGGAGTGAGTCATGCACATCGCCAAAGAAGAAGTTCCGGTGAAAATCGGCATACCGGGCGCGACCGCCCGCCAGCAGCTCAATTTCGGCGATGCCAGCGGTTACGGCAAGATGAGCGGCGAGTATTTTTCGCTGCCCGCGGGAATGGATATTTCCCCATTGTTGCAAGGGCTCGAGGGAAACCTGTGCCAGGCGCCGCACTGGGGCTACGTTCTTGAAGGAAAGCTCACCGTTACCTATGCCGATGGGGCACAGGAAACCATCGAGCAAAGCGACCTGTTTTACTGGCCGCCGGGCCACACGGTGAAGGTCGACGAAAACGCGGACTTCATCTTGTTCAGTCCGCAGCATGAACACACGCACGTGCTGGACCATATGATGGCAAAAATGAAGGCCTGATTGCAGCGAAGGCCAGCTTTTCGCTGTGCCTGGCACAGCGTCATCCGCCGCTCGGCCCGCGTTCCACCAACTCGCATCGCTCACGCCGCCCGCTCGCGTTCCTTGACGCGTATCAGACGGACACCAATTCGTCCGCTATTTCCTTGGGGCGGCACTAAGATAGGTAATGGCAGCCTCAGCGTTCAGCCGAGGCTCTTCGGGCCTGAAACGTGTATCTCCTGCGCCAATACCGAATTTGCCGGCGGTAGGCCGGCCCTGGTGCGTTCGGCAAAGCAAAGGAGAGCTCATGCAGCCAGCATCCCTCGGACCAACGGTACGCCGTTTCCGCACATTGTTTTTCGTGTTGGCATTATCACCGTACGCGGGTGTAGTACATGCACAATTGTCGAATACGCCCAATTCAATCTACCTGATCGCCGGTGGCACGCAAGGCACGAGCGATGGCACAGGCCCGGCGGCCCAGTTCAGCAATTCTTCCTACGGCATTTCGGCAAACCCGGACGGCAATCTGTATGTCGTCGATACCGAGAGCGATACCATCCGGAAAATTACGCCGGCTGGCGTGGTCAGCACGCTGGCAGGTATGGCGGGCGTTGAGGGAAGTGCCGACGGCACTGGCGCTGCTGCGCGCTTCTTCATCCCGATCTTCAGTGCGGCCGATGCGGCCGGCAATCTGTATATCGCCGATCAGCTCAACCACACGATTCGCAAAGTCACGACGGCCGGTGTGGTCAGCACCGTGGCTGGCATGGCCGGGGTCTCCGGCAGCGCCGACGGAACAGGTACCGCTGCGCTGTTCCGTTTCCCGACCGGCATCGCGGTGGACGCGAGCGGCAACCTGTACGTGAGCGATTCGGGCTCCTATACGATCCGGAAGATTACGCCGGCAGGGCTGGTGAGCACGCTGGCGGGGATGGCGGGCGTCACTGGCAGTGCCGATGGGGTGGGCGGGGCCGCCCGGTTCAATGTTCCGCTCGCCGTCACGGCAGACCCGGCGGGCAACCTGTATGTGTCCGACACCCTCAATCGCACCATTCGCAAGATTACCCCGGCCGGTTTGGTCAGCACGCTCGCAGGCACCCCCGGCGTGGCAGGTTCCGACGACGGGCCCGGCCCGGCCGCGCGGTTCCAGGAGCCTCTTGGCATTGCACTCGACAGCGCAGGCAATGTGTATGTGGCCGACGACCAAAGGATACGCAAGATAACGCCTGGCGGGGCGGTCACCTCGGTGGCGGGCTCGGGAGTGATCGGTAATTTCCCGGGCGCAATACGCGGCGTGACGGTGATCAGTACCGATAAACTGGCCGTCACTACTGCCGGGTTCAGCATTATCGGTGTCAATTTCGATGGCGGATTTCAATATGATTTTACCGGGTTCGCGCAGCCTGTCGATAACCCTCCGACCGTCAACACCGTCAGGGCCGGCAGCGCGGTGCCGCTGAAGTTCAGCCTGGCGGGAGATAAGGGACTGGCGGTTCTGGCTCCAGGGTTTCCAAGGTCCCAGCCGGTGCTGTGCAGCACCACCGCGCCGATCGCGGCAATCACCGAGACGGTCAGTGCGGGTGGCAGCAGCCTGACCTATGACGCGCTGGCGGATCGGTACATCTATGTCTGGAAAACCGACAAGGCATGGGCGGATACCTGCCGGCAGTTGACGCTGCGTTTAAGCGACGGCAGTGACCACGTTGCGCTGTTCCGGTTCGGACAGTAGGTAGCCGGGCAGCCCCAGGGCGCTTGAGCGCCATCGCGACTCCCTGTTCCGGCAGGGCAGTCCGGTGCGCTCGCGCGCTTGCTGTATGATGCGCATACGCATTCCCTTCGAATTCCGCATCGCTCACACCTGCCACCGCAGCCCGGTTCCGTCCGGCGCGCGCCGTGCCGCGTTGCCTTCCCCTCAGCGAGATATCTGCATGAAAACTTTCATCCCCGGCAAAGACGCCGCCCTCGAATCGACCATCGACACCATGCAGGCCAAGCTGGCCGCGCGCGGGTTCAAACTCAACGAGTCCTCGCTGCTGCACGAAGTCGACGGCATCTGGTCGACCCACATGAAGGACAACGATTGTCCCATGCTGTTTTCGAACGGCAAGGGCGCGACCGAACTGGCCGCGCGCGCCAGCGCCTACGGCGAATTCTTCGAGCGTCTCGGCACCCATTATTTCTGGACCCACTTCCACCTTGGCGAAACGCGCGCCAAGCGTCCCTTCGTGCACTATCCGCAAGAGCGCTGGTTCGCCCCGGCCGAAGACGGAAAATGGCCGGCCGAGCTGCTCAATGCCGAATTGCACGCCTTCTACAACCCGGACGGCGAGATCGACGGCGAAGTGCTGGTCGACCTCAATTCCGGCAATGTCGAGCGCGGCATCTGCGCGCTGCCGTACCAGCGCCTGCGCGACGGCGCCGAGACGCTATTCCCGGTCAACATCATCGGCAACCTGTACGTGAGCAACGGCATGGCTGCGGGCAACACCATGATGGAAGCGCGCAGCCAGGCGCTGTCGGAAATTTTCGAGCGCCAGATCAAGTACCGCATCATCAGCGAAGGGCTGTGCCTGCCGGAAGTGCCCGATGAAGTCATCGCACGCTACCCGAACATCCATGCCGGCATCAGCGGCCTGCGCAAGGCCGGCTTCGGCATCCTGGTCAAGGACGCCTCGCTGGGCGGCAAGTATCCGGTGATGAATGTGACGCTCGTGCATCCCAAGGACCAGGGCGTGTTCTCGAGCTACGGCGCGCATCCGCGCTTCGAGATCGCGCTGGAACGGGCCATGACGGAACTGCTGCAGGGACGCGCGCTCGACTCGCTCGAAGGTTTCCCCGAGCCCGGTTTCGACATGAGCGAGATTAACGCGGTGGCCAACCTGGAAATCCACTTCGTCGATTCGAGCGGCGTGATCAGCTGGAACTTCATGGGCGACACCCCCGACTTCCCGTTCGCCGACTGGAACTTCAGCAACACCACCGAGGAAGACTACCACTGGCTGGTCGACTGCCTGCATGGCGAAGGCAAGGACATCTACGTATCCGACTTCTGCGAGCAGGGCGCGTACAGCTGCCGCATCCTGGTGCCGGGCTTTTCGGAAATCTATCCGGTCGAAGACCTGGAGTGGGAAAACAACAGCATCGGCAACGCGATCCGTCCCAAGCTGGTGCGCCTGTCGGACCTGAGCGAACAGGAATGCGCCGACCTGCTCGAAGAACTGCAGACCATGAACGTGAACGACGAGCGGCCGCTGTGGGAAATCCTTGGCCTTGCCATTCCGCTCGGCACACCGTGGAAGCAGCTGCGCATCGGCGAACTGAAAACCCTGCTGGCGCTGGCCGTGGGCGACCAGGACGCGATCCTCGAAGGCTGCGACTGGATCCATCACTTCAAGGATCTGGCGCCGGCGCGCCGTTTGGTCTATCGCTGCATCGAGAGCATCCTCAACGTCGAGGATGTCGACAACTACCGCCGTTCGATGGTGCTGCTGTACGGCGCCGACACGGTGCGCCAGGCCGAGGCCCTGCTCGATCGCAGCGAACGCTTCTTCGGGCTCGAGACGCTGGGAGCGGACATGCAGGGCAGCGCCATGCACCAGAGTTTGCTGGCGGCCTACGACAAGCTGTTTGCCTGATCGCGGCAGCCGAACGGTTTCGCCCGGCTGCCTGCCTTACTGAAGGCGCCTCACGCGCGGCGCCTTGTTGGTCCCGTCGATCTCCATGTAGATGGCGCCCATGGCGCCGCGGCGGATGACGACCTTGAGATTGCTGCCATACACGACCCCGGTGCTGTCGTCGTTGACCAGCCAGACCTGGCCATTGGCGAGCTTGATTTGCTGGTTCGGTTCCCAGCCGTCGAAGCTGCCGGGAATATGGCTTTCAATCGCGTCGAGCACGGTCTTCTTGTTGTATTCCATTCCGAACGACTGTTCCAGCGCGGTTTTTGCCACGGCCGGATCGGCGCTCAGTGCGCCCTTGCTGGCCGCGCCATTGAGCGCCATCGCGTCGTAGCAGGCGAGCCGCTTGGCCGGATCGGACAGTTCGCGGCAGCGCAGGATCGCGCCGTCGTCGGCCAGCGCGGAGCCGGACACGAGCAGCAAGAGTAAAAGTGATTTCATGGTGGGTTCTGAAGGTTGGCGCCAGCCCGCTTGACCGGCAGCGCAGTATTTCATGCGGACAAGGCGTGGTCAAGGCGGCAATGGCCCGCGCCGGCGCCGGATCGTGCCTTCAGTCCCTCAGCTCGGCCGGCACCTTGCCGCCGTTTGCCGCCAGCTTGTTCATCACCTGACGATGCAGCCACATGTTCATCGCCGCCGTATCGCTGGTGTCGCCGCTGTAGTCAAGTTCCCGCGCCAGGTCCTTGCGCGCCTGCAGGCTGCTGTCGAGGTGGAGCAGCTTGAGCAGGTCGACGATCGAGGTGCGCCAGTGCAGCGTCTGGCCCGGCTGCACCATCTTGTCGAGTATGGCTTCCACATCGACCATCTCCATGGCAGGGTTGGGAGGCGGCATCGCGCCGCGCTCGGCGCTGGTCGGCCCCGGCTGGGTCGAAGCCGACTGCATCGAGCCGCTGTGCTGGCCTTGCGGCGCAGGCGCCTGCGTGACGGCCGGATGCGATGAGGGGAAAATTTTACGGAAAATCTTGTTCAAGATACCCATGATGAACCTCGTATGGTGTGTTGGAAGCGGATTGGCTGATGCCCAAGGCCGAGGGTAGGCGCGCGGCGCGTAATGATCTGTTCGGCATCTCACCGTCACGCCGCGAAAGGCAGGCACTGCATTGCCTGATAGACAGGAACGAGTCCGGCCCGTAAGCTGCGGCATGCCCTACGTTTCGATTCCTGTCTTCGCGCTCATTTATATCGCCGCTGCGGCAGCCTGGGGCATCCCGTACCTGGTCGGCGCCGCGTATGCAATCGCCAGCGTGATCTGTTTCATCGCGTATGCGCAGGACAAGTCGGCGGCGCGCGCGGGCAGGCGCCGCACGCGGGAAAACACCTTGCTGTTGCTGGGCGCCGCCTGCGGCTGGCCCGGCGCGGTGCTGGCCCAGCAGTGGCTGCGCCACAAATCGGGCAAGCGGTCCTTCCTTGTGCGGTTCTGGGCCACGGTGGTGCTCAATGTGGCTGCCTTCCTGTATCTGGGCGAACGCGCCGCGCTCTGAATTCATGCGCGCGAATGATAAGATTGCGACACCCATCGCCAACCTTCCTATTATTATGTGGCCCTATCCCCGAGTCGTAGCGCACCGAGGCGGCGGCAAGCTGGCGCCGGAAAACACCATCGCGGGCCTGCGCTGCGCCCTGGCGCGCGGGTTTCGCGCGGTTGAGTTCGATGTGATGCTGGCGCGCGACGGGGTCGCGGTGGTGATGCACGACCCGTACCTGGGACGCACCGTGGCCGGTTCCGGCAATGTATGCGACTACGACGCGGCCGAGCTGGCGCAGATGGATGCGGGGGCCTGGTTCGGCGCGCAGTTCCGCGGCGAGCCGGTGCCGCTGTTCACGCAGTTCGTGCAGTTTTGCAAGGACAACGGGATCTGGATGAATATCGAGATCAAGCCGGCGCCCGGGTTCGCGGTCGAGACGGGCAGGGTGGTCGCGCGCGTTACCCGGGAAATGTTCGCCGACGAAATTGCCGCCGGAGAGGTCGCCAGCGTGCCCTTGCTCTCCTCGTTCAGCGCGCCCGCGCTGGCCGCGGCCCATGCCGAGGCGCCGCAGGTGGCGCGCGGCTACCTGTTCGACGTGCTGGCCCCTGACTGGGAAGCGCAGGCGCGCCTGCTCGGTGCGGCGGCGCTCCATGTCAACCAGAAGAACCTGACGGCGGCGCTGGCGCGCCAGGTCAGGCAGGCCGGGTTCGGGCTGTTCTGCTACACCGTGAACGAGCCGGAACGCGCGCGCGAGCTGCTGTCGTGGGGCGTGGACGGCTTCTGCACCGACCGCATCGACCTGATCGGCCCCGATTTCGCATGAGGCGCCGCGCGCGCCTTTTCCCCGATTGGCGCCACGCCCCCCTGTATCGCAGGGGAATGACTACGCTATAATCGTTTTTTTAGTGCATGCTGCCTTCTCTCGCCCATACAACATGAAATCATCTGAAATTCGCGACAAATTCCTCAAGTTCTTCGAATCGAAGGGGCACACGATCGTTCGTTCCAGCCCGCTCGTGCCAGGCAACGATCCGACCATGTTGTTGACCAACAGCGGAATGGTGCAGTTCAAGGACGTGTTCCTCGGCACCGATACGCGTCCGTATTCGCGCGCCACCTCGGTGCAGCGCTGCGTGCGCGCCGGCGGCAAGCACAACGACCTGGAAAACGTGGGCTACACCGCGCGCCACCACACCTTCTTCGAAATGCTGGGCAATTTCAGCTTTGGCGACTACTTCAAGCGCGACGCGATCAACTACGCCTGGGAGCTGCTGACCAAGGTCTACGGCCTGCCGGCCGACAAGCTGACCGTGACCGTGTATTTCGAAGACGACGAAGCGTACGACATCTGGGCCAATGAAATCGGGGTGCCGGCAGAGCGCATCGTGCGCATCGGCGACAACAAGGGCGCGCGCTACGCGTCGGACAATTTCTGGCAGATGGCCGATACCGGCCCGTGCGGCCCGTGCACCGAGATCTTCTACGACCACGGCCCCGACATCTGGGGCGGCCCTCCCGGCAGCCCGGAGGAAGACGGCGACCGCTTCATCGAGATCTGGAACCTGGTGTTCATGCAGTTCAACCGCGACGAAGCGGGCAACATGCCGCGCCTGCCGAAGCCGTGCGTCGACACCGGCATGGGCCTCGAGCGCCTGGCCGCGGTGCTGCAGCACGTGCACAGCAACTACGAGATCGACCTGTTCCAGAACCTGATCGCCGCGGCCGCCCGCGTGACCGGCGCGACTGACCTGCAAAACAATTCGCTCAAGGTCATCGCCGACCACATTCGCGCCTCCGCCTTCCTGATCGTCGACGGCATCATTCCTGGCAGCGAAGGCCACGGCTACGTCCTGCGCCGCATCATCCGGCGCGCGCTGCGCCACGGCCACAAGCTGGGCCAGACCAAGCCGTTCTTCCACAAGCTGGTGGCCGACCTGGCCGGCGAAATGGGCAGCGCCTACCCCGAGCTGGCCGAGGCGCAGGAGCGCGTCGCGCAGGTGCTCAGGCAAGAAGAGGAGCGTTTCGGCGAAACGCTCGAACACGGCATGAAGATCCTCGAAGCGCAACTGGCCAAGGACAGCAAGAAGCTCGACGGCGCCACCGCCTTCACCCTGTACGACACCTACGGCTTCCCGCTCGACCTGACCGCCGACATCTGCCGCGAACGCGGCGTGACGCTCGACGAGGCCGGCTTTGCCGCGGCCATGGAACAGCAGAAGAAAACCGCGCGCGCGGCCGGCAAATTCAAGATGGCCGCCGGGGTTGAATACGCGGGCGAGAAGACGCGCTTCGTCGGATACGACCAGCTCAAGCACGACAGCAAGATCATCGCGCTGTACGCCGACGGCGTCGCGGTGCAGCAGCTTGGCGCCGGCCAGCAGGGCATCGTGGTGCTCGACATCACCCCGTTCTACGCCGAATCGGGCGGCCAGGTGGGCGACCAGGGCATCATCCAGGGCGCCAGCGGCCTGTTCGAGGTCGAAGACACGCTCAAGATCCAGGCCGACGTGTTCGGCCAGCACGGCGTGATGAAGTCGGGCGTGCTGAAAGTGGGCGACGCGGTCGGCGCCCAGGTCGATGAAGCGCATCGCGCGCGCACCATCCGCAACCACTCGGCCACGCACCTGATGCACAAGGCGCTGCGCGAGGTGCTGGGCGGGCACGTGGCGCAAAAAGGTTCGCTGGTCGACGCCGACAAAACGCGTTTCGACTTCAGCCACAACGCGCCGCTGACGGCCGACGAAATCGCGCAGGTCGAAACCATCGTCAACCGCGAGATCCTGGCCAACCAGCCGACCCAAGCGCAGGTGATGTCGTTCGACGACGCGGTCAAGCACGGCGCGATGGCGCTGTTCGGCGAGAAGTACGGCGACGAAGTGCGCGTGCTCGACATCGGCAGCTCGCGCGAGCTGTGCGGCGGCACGCACGTGCAGCGCACCGGCGACATCGGCCTGTTCAAGATTATCGGCGAGGGCGGCGTGGCCGCCGGCATCCGGCGCGTGGAAGCGGTGACGGGCGAGGGCGCGCTGGCGCTGGTGCAGTCGCTCAACCGCCGCCTGCAGGAAGCGGCAGCCGCGCTCAAGACCAGTCCGGACGAACTGAGCGCGCGCATCGGCCAGGTGCAGGACCAGGTCAAGTCGCTTGAAAAGGAACTGGCCGCGCTCAAGTCCAAGCTGGCCGCCGGCCAGGGCGACGAACTGGCGACCCAGGCGGTGGACGTGAACGGCATCAAGGTGCTGGCCGCGGTTCTCGACGGCGCCGACGTGGCGCGCCTGCGCGAGACCATGGACAAGCTCAAGGACAAGCTGAAGACGGCAGCGATCGTGCTGGCCAGCGTGGCCGACGGCAAGGTCAGCCTGATCGCCGGCGTGACCGCGGACGCCACCGCGAAGGTCAAGGCGGGCGAGCTGGTCAATTTCGTGGCGCAGCAGGTGGGCGGCAAGGGCGGCGGACGCGCCGACATGGCGC
>JBAQKU010000270.1:0-2564 GCA_049301315.1 Telluria sp. | reverse complement strand
GGCGGGAACCCCATTTCGCAGCACACCAATGCAGTCGGCATCAATGGACTGCACACAAAATGGGGTTCCCGCCTGCGCGGGAACGACGTGCAAATGTCAACGGTTTTATTCGGGACAGCAATGCGCGAAGGCGGGAACTCATGCAGTGCATGAGTTCTCGCCTTCGCGGGAAGTCGGTTTCGCCAATGGCGAAGACGACGGTGTTGAAGGTGCTAACGAGGCTCGACCTCTATGCGTTCCCCCATACCTGTGGCTTGCTACATGACAGTGGTTTTACTTCATTTCAGCGCCTGCAAGATGGTCTCCAGCCGGTCCTTGCTGCCGGCGATGCGTTCCAGGCGCGGATAGCGCAAGCCGCCGTGGTAGTCGAGTGCGATGGTGCGGTAGGTCGGCCCTTTCCTGACCAGCAGTTCGATCGGCGCCTTGCCGTCCTTGGCTGCCTTCACTGCGGCCTTGAGCAGCTCGGGCTTGTAAGCGCGGCTGTTGACGGCCACGATCGTGCTGTTGCCCGACAGCCCGGCCTGGAAGGCGACGCCATCCCATTGCACCGCCGTCACCGTGCCATCGTGCTTGACCGTGAACCCCAGCGAGTAGCTCAAGTCGCTCGCCTTGGCACGCTCTTCGGCACTCTTGACGAAGTCGGTCGGGGTGTCGGTGTAGACCAGTTTCCAGCCGGCGCGCGCCAGCCCGTCGAGCGGCGCTCCCGGTCCGTGGCCGTCGAGGCGCGCGCGCAGGAAGGGAGCCCAGTCGAACGCCTGCACGCCGTTCAACGCCGCCACCACGTCCTCGAAGTTGTAGTACGCCGGCACGAAGCTGCCGTTGTTGATGCCGTAGAAGGCGCGCGCGAAATCGTCGAGCGAGTGCTTCTCGCCCGACAGTTCGCGCATCTTGGTATCGACGTCGAGCCAGACCAGCATGCCCTCCGAGTAGTAGTCCTCGCTGCGCTGCCAGCTGCTCCAGCCGAGCGCGCGGCGCCCGGCCACGATCGGGTCGTTGACGGTGTCCTGCATGGCGCGCCAGGCGCGTCCCTGCATATTGTCGTAGCGCGCGGCGGTGGCGGCAAACGCATCGCGCATGCCGGCCGCCGAGATCAGGCCGGAACGCACCGCCAACACCTTGCCCCAGTACTGGGTCTGGCCTTCGTACACCCACAGCAGGCTGTTTTGCAGCGGGACGTTGAAGTTCGCCACGTTCTGGCCAGCCGGTCGCCGGAACTTGCCGTTCCAGGAGTGCGTGTACTCGTGCGGCAGCAGGTCGCGCTCCGCTTCGCTCTTGGCCCAGTCGGTGAAGTAGCCCGGCTTGACGCCGTTTTCGCTGGACTGGTGATGTTCGCGCCCGATGCCGCCGAATTCGTCGGACAGGGCAAACAGGAAATCGTAATGCTTGTAGTGGTAGGAGCCGAACAGCCTGGCAGCCTGCCTGACCAGAGCGCGGTGCGGTGCAATGTGTTCGGGTTTCGCTTCCAGGCTCTCGGCATTGTCGGCCACGATGTTGAGGAACACCGGCACCTTGGCGCCGGGATCGAGGTCGATGCGCTTGAAGTGGCGGCCCGCGAACAGCGGCGAGTCGATCAGCGTTTCGAGGTCGAGCGGCTTGAACCTGATCTTGTTGCCGGTCCGCTCGGCCGTCTCGAGCGCGCTGCCGTACTGCCAGCCCTCGGGCAGCGTCAGGTTCGGCTGCACCGTGATGCGGCGGCTGTGGTAGCCGGCCGGGTAGAGCGTCACCGAAGGCCATTGCACGCCCAGCATCTCGCCGGTCATCGTGATGCGCCCTTGCGCCCCGTCGACCGGCGACAGGAACTGGTATTGCGCCTCGATGAGCGTCACGTCGGCCGGTACGTTCAGGTGGAAGGCGTGCACCTGCACCGGATCGCGGGTCCATTCGATCGGTTTGCCGTTGCCGGTAATTTTCAGTCCGGCCAGTTGCGTCAACGGACCGCTCGGGCCGTGGTTCCCTGGCAGCCACTGGGGATAGAGCAGGGTCAGTTTGCCCGGCCTGACGGGAATCGAGGCGCGCATGCGGAAGATCTGCTGGCCGACATTGGTGGCGTCGACATTGAGCACGATGGTGCCGGGATAGGGCTGGTCGAGCGGCGCCGGAACCTCGGCCCGGGCCTGGCAGGCCAGCGCGGCGAGGAGGACGAGCACGGGCGCGGAACGGGCGGCAAGCAAGGCGCGAAAGCGTTGCGGGGAGTGGACGGTCATGGGCGAACACACTGGGAAGAGGAAAATAGCCGGCGAGTGTAGCACGAGGGAAAAACACGACGTTCGTGGCGATTCGCCAAATATTTTTTTGTCCATTGGGCCAAAATCCGATGTTTCCAAGGCCTTGAAAACAGCAAGACATGACATTAGATTGAGTGCAACGGGTGCTCCTCGGAGGTCCGTCAACTTATCATGTGGCGCGTAAAACCCCGTCCTTCAGGTCGGGGATGTAAGCGCGGGAGGCGAAGCCTCCTTGTGTTTTTCTAGATCTCTGTTATGCTGTATGTATATATGGGGTATCCATTTAGCTCCAGCGGAGTTAGAATCACTGTATGGATATCCATATATTAGCCCCAAAAG
>JBAQKU010000269.1:0-5824 GCA_049301315.1 Telluria sp. | reverse complement strand
CGGCAAGCTGGGGCTGACCTTCGAAGTCATCTACGGTCACGCGTTCCGGCCGGCGCCACGGGTGACGGCCGCCGGCGAGGCGATCATTCGCTTCGAGCCGCGCCGCAATGGCAATACGTAGGACGGGTGGCTGCCCTAGGCTGTTTTGCCTAGGCCGCAGCCGGTGCACGGAGCGCGAAACGGGGGGCGGAAAACGTGGTTCGCGGCCCGCAAAACGGCATTGAACAGGGCGCACGCCAGGGGGAATCGAGGGGGAGGGCCGGTGGGGCAGTGGATTTTTCCTTGATGAGCACACTACTCCTTTAGTATAATCAACGATCGAATTTTCTCGGCATACGACTCAGGCGCTTGATCTGAGTCAATAGACGGCCGAATGCAATGGCAGGCCAACGCTCATCAGTGTGCTTTGCTCACCTATGGTCGATGTCATGGTTCCAGTCGGGTCCGCGGCGCCCAGCGTCCAGCTCGATGGAGCCTTTTTGCGCGAATGGTTTAGGAGCGGCAGGGATTCGCAGCTTGGGTCGCTGGACGTAAAAAAAGAAGATTTTTATTTTTGGGTGGTTGGGGAAAACATGACATATGCAAAGCGAGTTCAAGCCTTGATGCTCGGCCTGGCGATCAGCGCCAGCATCCCGGCACTGGCGGCAGTGCCGGAGGTGACGGGGCGTCCGGTTGATTATCAGTTGAATCTGCAGCCGCCCGTGACGCGCATCGCGTCGGAGATTTACGACTTGCACACCTGGATGATGGTCGTATGCATGATCATCTTCGTTGCCGTGTTCGGCGTGATGTTCTACTCGGTGTTCAAGCACCGCAAGTCGCTCGGCCACAAGGCTGCGACCTTCCACGAGTCGACCGCCGTGGAAATTGCATGGACCGTGATTCCGTTCCTGATCGTTATCGGAATGGCCCTGCCGGCAACCAAGACCGTGGTTGGCATGAAAGACACCTCGAACGCCGACATCACCATCAAGGCCACCGGCATGCAGTGGAAATGGGGTTACGACTACCTCAACGGCGAAGGCAAGGGCATTTCCTTCCTGTCGAACCTGGCGACCCCGCGGGCCCAGGTCGGCTCGCCCGGCGTGGCGCCGACCGAGCCGCGCGGCGAGAACTACCTGCTGGAAGTCGACAATGAAGTCGTGGTTCCGGTCAACAAGAAAATCCGCGTCGTCCTGACCGCCAACGACGTGATCCACGCCTGGATGGTTCCGGCCTTCGGCGTCAAGCAAGATGCGATCCCCGGTTTCGTGCGCGACACCTGGTTCCGTTCCGAGCAGATCGGCACCTTCCGCGGCCAGTGCGCCGAACTGTGCGGCAAGGAACACGCCTTCATGCCGATCGTCGTGAAAGTCGTGTCCGGCGAAGACTACAAGACCTGGGTCGCCACCAAGCAAAAGGAAATGGCGGCGCTGGCCGAGGATCCGGGCAAGGTATGGACCATTGACGAATTGAAAATCAAGGGCGAGAAGGTGTACGCTAATAACTGCGCGGTGTGCCACCAGGCCAACGGCAAGGGCGTTCCGGGTGCGTTCGCCGCACTGGACGGCTCGCCGATCGTGAACGGACCGAAGGCAGACCAGATCAAGGTCGTGCTCGATGGCCTCAAGAGTGGCAAGTTCCCCTCTGAAATGCCAGGATGGAAGCAATTGTCGGATTCGGATATTGCTGCGGTGATTAGCTACACCCGCAACAACTGGTCGAACAAGGCTGCGGAAAATATCGTTCAACCAGCCGAAGTTCTGGCTGCGCGCAAGTAAAAATAGCGGATTGCGGGAAAGAGTTTAGCGCAGCGCTACTCCGTCCCCAACAAATTAGGAGTTTTAGATGAGCACAAGCACATTGGATCACGCAATCGACCACGGTCATGATCATGCACATGATCACCCGCATGGACTGAAGCGCTGGTTGTTCGCAACCAACCATAAGGACATCGGTACCCTGTACCTGTGGTTCTCGATGACCATGCTGATGTCGGGCGGCGTCCTGGCACTGATGATCCGTTCCGAACTGTTCACGCCGGGCCTGCAGTTCTTCCAGCCCGAGTTCTTCAACCAGCTCACCACCATGCACGGCATCGTGATGGTGTTCGGCGCCATCATGCCGGCCTTCGTCGGCTTCGCCAACTGGATGATCCCGCTGCAGATCGGCGCTTCCGACATGGCCTTTGCGCGCATGAACAACTTCTCGTTCTGGCTGCTGCCGCCGGCCGCGATCCTGCTCGCTTCCTCGTTCTTCGTGCCGGGCGGCGCAACCGCCGCCGGCTGGACCCTGTATGCGCCGCTGTCGACCCAGATGGGCGCCGGCATGGACATGGCGATTTTCGCGCTGCACCTGATGGGCGCCTCGTCGATCATGGGTTCGATCAACATCATCGTCACCATCCTGAACATGCGCGCTCCCGGCATGACCCTGATGAAGATGCCGATGTTCTGCTGGACCTGGCTGATCACCGCCTACCTGCTGATCGCCGTGATGCCCGTGCTGGCCGGCGCGATCACCATGACCCTGACCGACCGTCATTTCGGCACCTCGTTCTTCAACGCCGCCGGCGGCGGCGATCCGGTCATGTACCAGCACATCTTCTGGTTCTTCGGCCATCCCGAGGTGTACATCATGATCCTGCCGGCGTTCGGCATCGTGTCCCAGATCCTGCCTGCGTTCGCACGCAAGCCGCTGTTCGGCTACGCTTCGATGGTCTACGCCACCGCGTCGATCGCGATCCTGTCGTTCATCGTCTGGGCCCACCACATGTTTACCACCGGCATGCCGGTGACCAGCCAGCTGTTCTTCATGTACGCCACCATGCTGATCTCGGTCCCGACCGGCGTGAAAGTATTCAACTGGGTCGCCACGATGTGGAAGGGTTCGATGACGTTCGAGACCCCGATGCTGTTCGCGGTCGGCTTCATCTTCGTGTTCACGATGGGCGGCTTCACCGGCCTGATCCTGGCCGTGACCCCGATCGACATCCAGTTGCAGGACACCTACTACGTGGTGGCGCACTTCCACTACGTGCTGGTGGCCGGCTCCCTGTTCGCGCTGTTTGCGGGTTTTTACTACTGGAGCCCGAAGTGGACCGGTTTCATGTACAACGAGTTCCGCGGCAAGGTCCACTTCTGGGCGTCGCTGATCACGTTTAACATCACCTTCTTCCCGATGCACTTCCTGGGACTGGCCGGCATGCCGCGCCGCTACGCCGACTACCCGGCGCAGTTCACCGATTTCAACACGATCGCCACCATCGGCGCGTTCGGTTTCGGCCTGTCGCAGGCGTACTTCCTGTTCCTCGTGGTCCTGCCGGCAATCCGCGGCGGTGCGAAAGCGGCCGACAAGCCATGGGATGGCGCCGAAGGACTGGAATGGACCGTTCCAAGCCCGGCCCCGTTCCACACGTTTGAAACACCACCGCTGGTTAAGTAATACAGGGGCGCGGGCGCTGCCCGCGCCGTCTGAACTTGTAAGTTGACACTATGTCTGAACCAAGAAAACCGAACAACCTGAAGACTGGCCTGATCGTCGCCGGCCTGGCCCTGTTTTTCTTCGCCACGGTCTTCGTCAAGCGAATCTGGCTCAGCTAAGGTGGATACAAAACACACAGGCCGGTCCCGCCTGAACCGCGCGATGCTCGGCAAGCTGCTGGTGATTGCGGTCGTGATGTTCGGTTTCGGTTACGCGCTCATTCCGGTGTATAAGCAGATGTGCGAAGCGTTGGGTATTAACGTGCTGACCCAGAAGGACGGCACGGTGGTGCGCGACCAGAACACCCAGGTCGACACGTCGCGCACCATCACGGTCGAATTCGATGCCAATGTACAGGGGCCGTTGCGGTTCCGCCCGGTACAGGCGAGCATGCAGGTGCATCCTGGCGAACTGGCCACCATCGTGTACGAGGTGGTCAACACCAAGGCGCGCTCGGTCGATGCGCAGGCGATCCCGAGTTATTCGCCGCAGTCGGCCATGCCGCACTTCAAGAAGGTCGAGTGCTTCTGCTTCAAGCAGCAGACCCTCAAGCCGAATGAAGCGAAACAGATGCCCGTGGTATTTTTCATCGACCCGGCGCTGCCGCGCGAAGTGAAGAACATCACCTTGTCGTACACGTTTTTCGAGATCGCCGGCGCGCATGCGTCGAACTGATGGAGTGCAATGGACGAGTTGAAGAAGGCAAGCGGGCGCAAGGCGTCGTTCGGCGCCACCATGAAAGCGGTGTTCTGGTCGTTCTTCGGCATCCGCAAGCGGCGCGATTACGAGCATGACTCGGCCAACCTGAATCCGGTGCACGTGATTATCGCCGGGCTGATCGGGGCGGCGCTGTTCATCGGCACGCTGATCATGCTGGTCCGGTTCGCGGTATCGCAGTAAACGTATTGAAAGCAGCACCAAAATTCACCGAACACAGTTGATTTAGGAGATGAAGATGAGTTCACCACACGCCGCCGCGCCGTACTATTTCGTACCTGGCCCATCCAGATGGCCTATCCTGGCCGGCATGTCCCTGCTCGCGACCATGGTCGGCGCCACCGGCTGGGTCAATGGCGCCAGCTGGGGTCCGATGCTCAATATCGCCGGCATTCTGGCCACCATCGTGGTGCTGTATTTCTGGTTCGGCGACGCGATCGGCGAATCGGAAGCGGGCCAGTACGGCGCCCGCGTCGACCTGTCCTACCGCTGGTCGATGAGCTGGTTCATCTTCTCGGAAATCATGTTCTTCGGCGCCTTCTTCGGCGCGCTGTTCTACGCACGTGCCGTCACCCTGCCTTGGCTGGGCGACCTGGACCACAAGATCATCTGGCCCGACTTCGCGGCGACGTGGGGCAGCGGCGGCCCGGCCGGCGTGGTCGAGCAGTTCGACACCATGGGACCGTTCCCTATCCCGTCCATCAACACGGCATTGCTGCTCACCTCGGGCGTGACGCTGACCATTGCCCACCACGCATTGCGCGCCGGCCACCGCGCCAAGACCGCGATCTGGCTGGCCGCGACCATCCTGCTCGGCGCAGTGTTCATGGGCTTCCAGGTGTACGAATACATGCACGCCTACAGCGAGCTGAACCTGAAGCTGACCTCCGGCATCTACGGTTCGACCTTCTTCATGCTGACAGGCTTTCACGGCTTCCACGTGACGATGGGCGCGATCATGCTGTCGGTGGTGCTGTACCGCGTCCTGCGCGGCCACTTCACGCCCGAGCACCACTTCGGTTTCGAAGGCGCGGCCTGGTACTGGCACTTCGTCGACGTGGTCTGGCTCGGCCTGTACGTCGTGGTGTACTGGCTGTAACTTGCCGGCAAGGGCGAAGCAGCCCTGAAAAAATCGGGGACAGACCCCAATTTGAAAAAATCGGGGACAGACCCCAATTTGATGAACGTCAAATTGGGCTCTGTCCCCGGTTTGTTGCTTGAAATGGTAAAAGGATGGTGTGCCCGGGAGCGGCGCTCAGGAAGTGCGGATGCCGGTCGGGGCGATCCAGCCCATCTTGTAGGCGCCCAGCAGCAGCAGGAACAGGGTGATCGACAGGCCGACGCGCATGGCCAGCGCATGCACGGTGCGGTTGCTCTTGCCCTTGTCGCGCATCAGGAAGAACAGGGCCGCGCCGAGGCTGGCGATGATGAGGATGAAACCGATGGCGACCAGTATTTTCATTGTTGACGTATTCGTGTAATTTTTGACTAAGGTTCCATTGTAATGCGTATCAGCTTCCGGTTTCGGGCGATCCCCTTCGTGGCCACCGTGCTGCTGGTGGCGCTCGGGGTGGCGCTGGGCCAGTGGCAGGAACGGCGCGCCGACCAGAAAATCGCGCTGCAGCACAAGCTGGCCGGGCGCGCC
>JBAQKU010000268.1:0-2098 GCA_049301315.1 Telluria sp. | reverse complement strand
AGCAGGCGCAGGCCCAGACCCGCGAAGCCCAGGCCAGGGCGGCCCAGCTCGAGGCCCAGATGGCTGAACTGCAAGCGAAAAAAACCGAGCGCGGCATGGTCGTCACGATCGGCGACGTGCTGTTCGCCACCGGCCAGGCGAGCCTGACCCCGGCCGGCATGAACAGCGTGCGCAAGCTGGGCGACGTGCTCGCGCAGAACCCGCAGCGCACCGTTCTGGTCGAAGGGTTTACCGACAGTGTCGGCGGCACCGCCTACAACCAGGACTTGTCCGAGCGGCGCGCCGGCGCGGTGCGCGACGCCTTGCTTGGCATGGGGATCGGGCGCGAGCGCATTGCAGTACGCGGCTACGGGGAAGCTTATCCGGTGGCCGGCAACGATAACGCAGGCAGCCGCCAGCTGAACCGGCGCGTGGAAATCGTGCTCTCCAACGAAGGCGAGCCGATTCCGCCGCGCTAAGGCGGCAGCGGGTCGCCTGCGCGGCCCTTCACAGTCTCATATAAGGAAACATCATGGAACAACATAAAACGCCCTTGGCGCATGGCTTCGACGTGGCGGCGATTCGCGCCGCAGCCGCCAATCTCGACGATGGCGCCGTCACCGAAGGCTACCAGGCCGACCGCGAGGCGGTCATCGAGATGCTCAACGACGCGCTGGCGACCGAACTGGTATGCATCTTGCGCTACAAGCGCCACTACCACACCGTCACCGGGGTCGCCAACGGTCCCGTCAAGGCCGAGTTCCTGGAACACGCCCAGCAGGAGCAGCAACATGCCGACCAGATCGCCGAGCGCATCGTCCAGCTGAACGGCTCGCCCAACTTCGATCCCGCCTCGCTGAGCATGCGCAGCCATGCCGAATACGACGCATCCGAGGACGTGCAGGCGATGATCCGCTCCAACCTGATCGCCGAACGGGTGGCGATCGAATCGTACCGTCAAATGATCGCGGCCATCGGCGAGCGCGATCCGACCACGCGCCAGATGCTGATCGGAATCATGGCGGTCGAAGAAGAGCACGCGGACGACATGCGTGATTTGCTGGCCAAGTAGTTTTCTTTCACCCACCAACAGGAGTTCATCATGTTAGATACCCAAACACGCACCAGCGGCGGCAATTCGTCTGCGCTCAACGGCAACCTGAGCGCGGTGCAGACCGACGTCAAGACGCTGGTCAAGGATGCCCAGACGCTGCTGCAGGCGGCCGCCGCACTGACCGGTGAAAAGGCCGAGGAAATGCGCGGGCGCGGCATGCACCTGCTCGATGTGGCGCTGGACAAGGCTTCGCAGGTACAGGGTCAGGCTATCGTCAAGGGCAAGGAACTGGCGCACACTGCCGATGTCTATGTTAAGGACAACCCGTGGCGCACGATCGCAGCCGCAGCCGGCGTAGGCCTGCTCGTGGGCGTGATTTTGGGCCGTAAATAAACCAGACCCGGAGACGCCATGGACAAAACGACTGCGGCAGTGCATGGCCACGGCCCCGGCCTGATTGGCGGGCTGACCGGGCTGGCAAAAAACGTCTTCGGACTGGTGGTGTCGCGCATCGAGCTGGCGGCGCTCGAGCTGTCCGAGGTGCGCAACCATGTCCTCGAGCTGATGGCCATTTTTGCGCTGGCCATCATCTGCTGCTGGTTCGCGCTGGCCTACGGCACCGTCACGATTGTCGCGCTGGCCTGGGAGGCGATGGGATGGAAAATCCTGTTGCTGATGTTCGTCGTGTTCCTTGCCATGACGATAGGCCTGGTGCTCAAGGCGAAGGCCATGCTCAAGGAAGGCAAGCTGGCCTTTCCCGAGACGATGAACGAAATCAAGCACGACCGCGACATGCTGCTGTAGCGGCAACACAGACAGGGGGACTGCATGGACAAGAATGCGCGACAAGACAAGCACAGCGATCTCACCGAGCGCAAGGCGAAGCTGCTGCGGCAGGGCGAGTTTTACCGCGTGGGAATCGTGCACGCAAAAGCGCAGGTCAAGCAGGGGATGCGGCCGGAACAGCTGTTTCATTCGGCGCTCGAGCATGCCACCTGGGCCATTCGTTCGCGCATCGACGGCCTGCTCAAGCCGCGCGGCATGAACGTGAGCTCGGTCATGCCC
>JBAQKU010000267.1:0-3024 GCA_049301315.1 Telluria sp. | reverse complement strand
ACTTCGAGCTGGTCGGCGCAATCGAGGGGCCGGCCGGCAGCGGCGACGCGCTGGCCGGCGCGGCGCGCTGGCTCGAGATGGTGCTGGCCAGCTCGCTGCGCTACCGCATGGCGGCCGATCTGCACCTGGAAGCGGTGCACGCCGACTACGAGGCGCTGCAGGTCAAGCATGCGCAGCTGCAGGCGTCCGAACTGCGCTATCGCGAGCTGGCGGCCCAGCTCGAGCAGCGCGTAGAAGCCCAGGTCGAGGTGATCGGGCGCACCCAGCGCGAACTGTACCGGTCGGCCAAGCTCGCCTCGATCGGCAGCCTCGCGGCAGGCATGGCGCATGAAATCAACAACCCGGTCGGCTTCGTGCGCAGCAATCTGCTCACCGCCGCGACCTACCTGCAGCAGTTACAGGCGACGCTGCACGCCTATGCGCAGGGGGAGCGGGAACAGGCCGGCTTGCTGTGGCAGAAACACGACATCGACTTCGTGCTTGCCGATTTCGCCGGCCTGATCGAGGAATCGGCCGGCGGCGCAGACCGCATCACGCGCATCGTCGCCAAGCTCAAGGCCTACGCCAGCGCCGAACAGGCTCCGATCGCAATGGCCGACCCGAACGAGGCGTTTCGCGCCGCCATTGGTGTGGCCAGTGAGCAACTGCCGCCCGATGCGCGGATTGAGACCGATTTGCAGCCGCTCGGCCTGCTGATGTGCGACCGCGCCGGCCTGCAACTGGCCCTGCTTTCGCTGCTGCAAAACGCCAGCCAGGCACTGGGCAGCAACGGCGGGCTGATACGGGCGGCCAGCTGCATGGCCGGCGACGCGGTGCAGCTGACGGTCAGCGACAGCGGCAGCGGCATCGCCGAGGCCGTGCGCGGGCGCATCTTCGATCCGTTTTTCACCACGCGCGAGGTGGGCCAGGGCATGGGGCTTGGCCTGACCGTCTGCAACGACATCGTGCGCGCCCACCGCGGCAGGGTCGACGTCGACAGCGCCGTAGGGCAGGGCAGCACCTTTACCATTTACTTGCCGCTTGGCGGCGCCAGCGGCGCCTTGGACAGCACACCATGAGTTACGCCCATTTATTTACCGGTCTTGACGCGCCCGGCGAGGCGCAAGCGGCCAGGAACGCACGCATCCTCCTGGTCGACGACGAACCGAACGTGCTGGCCGCGCTCAGGCGCGTGTTCCGGCAGGAGAAATATGAAGTCGTATGCAGCACCGATCCGCGCGCCGCGATCGAGCTGATCGGCGCCGAGCCGTTCGACGTGGTCATCAGCGACTACATGATGCCGGGCATGAACGGAGGCGAGCTGCTCAAAGAGGCCCGCGCGCTGCGTCCGGACATGATCCGCATCATGCTGACCGGCCATGCCGACGTCAACGCGGTGGTGGCCGCGATGAAAACGGGCGCGGTCTACAAGTTCATCCTCAAGCCCTGGAACGACGACGACCTGAGGGTGACGGTGGCGCTGGCGCTCGAACAGCACGAACTCAAGCGCAAGAACAGCGCGCTGCGGCGCGAAAATGCGAGCCGCAGCAAGGAAATCGAACAGCTTGCCAAGTTCAGCGACGCCAACCGCAGCCAGCTGGCCCTGATGCTCAACAAGCGCAGCCTGCTCAGCGTGGCGCAGGTGCAGGAACTGATGCGCCTGCAGCAGCAGGCGCGCGGCGACGCACCGATCAAGCTGATCGTCGAGCGCGGCTGGGTGGCCGAAAAAACGATACACGAGCTGCTTGCCAGGGAACTGCTGATCCAGCAGGTGACGCTGAACGAAATGACGATCGACGTCGCGGTCGCGGCGCTGGTGCCGGCCCGGCTGTGCCAGCGCCACCTGATCCTGCCGCTGGCGAGCGAAGGCAAGCGCCTGACGCTGGCCATGGCCGACCCGCTCGACGCCGGTTTGCTGCAGGAGCTGCGCTTCGTGACCGGGCTCGAGATCGTGCCGGTGCTGGCCACGATGGCCGCGCTGCAAGCGAAGATGAGCGAGGTCTACCAGCTCGGCACGACCGACATCGGGGAACTGGAAAACTTCGGCTCGCCCGACCCGTACGAGGGAATCGAGATCATCATCGACGACGACGAGAACGTCCAGTCGCTCGAGGAACTGCTGGCCGGTACCGACGAGCCGCCCGCGATCCGGCTGGTCAACTCGATCCTGATCGAAGCGATCCGGCTGGGCGCCTCCGACATCCACATCCAGCCGCGCGCCAAAAACGTGATGGTGCGCCTGCGCATCGATGGCGTTCTCATCGACAAGATGCAGATCCCGCACCAGATGCACCAGTCGATCGTCTCGCGCATCAAGGTGATGGCCGAACTCGACATTTCCGAACGGCGCCGCCCGCAGGATGGGCGGCTGGCCGTGAAGACGCCCCAGCGCACGGCCGACCTCAGGATTTCGACGCTGCCGACCATCAACGGCGAGAAGATCGTGATGCGTATCCTCGACCGCAATTCGGCCGTGCTGCGGCTCGACGCGCTCGGCTTCTCGGCCACCGACAGGGCCAAGATCCAGCACGCCTGCGACAAGCCGCAGGGCATCATCCTGGCCACGGGGCCCACCGGCAGCGGCAAGACCACCACCCTCTACAGCCTGCTGCAAAGCAATGCGACCTCGGAAAAGAACTACATCACGATCGAAGACCCGGTCGAATACTATCTCGACCCGGCCGGGCAGGTGGTGGTGCGCGAAAAGATCGGCCTGACCTTCCCCTTGATCCTGCGCGCGATCCTGCGCCAGGACCCCGACGTGCTGCTGGTTGGCGAAATCCGCGATTTCGAGACGGCCGAGGTGGCGTTCCATGCGGCCTTGACCGGGCACCAGGTGTTTTCCACCTTGCACACCAATTCCGCCATCGCCACCTTGTCGCGCCTGTTCGACCTGGGGCTCAAGCCGTTCGTGGTGGCCACCGCGCTCGAAGCGATCATCGCCCAGCGCCTGGTGCGCCAGGTGTGCGCCAAGTGCCGCGCGCCGGCCGAGGCGGACCGCGCGCTGCTGCAGCGCCTGGGCGGGTTGTTCGCGGCCGAGGCGAT
>JBAQKU010000266.1:0-4601 GCA_049301315.1 Telluria sp. | reverse complement strand
GGGTGAAGGTGCTGCCTTTGCCAGGGCCAGCGCTGTGCGCACCGACGCTGCCGCCGTGCAGCTCGGCGAGCCGGCGCACCAGCGCCAGGCCGATGCCGAGCCCGCCTTGCGAGCGGTCCAGCGTGATGCTGCCCTGTACGAATACATCGAATACCTGCGGCAACAGTTCGGACGAAATGCCGACGCCTGAATCGCGCACCGTCAGCACGACGTCGTCGCCCTCGGCCGTGAGCGCGATGCCGATGCTACCGCCGGCCGGGGTGTACTTGAGCGCGTTATCGATCAGGTTGGTGGCGATCTGTTCGAGGCGGGTCGCATCGCCGTTCACCCAGCCCGCCAGCATGTCCACATCGAGCCGGTAGCCGGCGCTGCGTCCGGTCGCGCGGAAGGTGTCGAGGCAGGCCGACACCAGCGCGGAAAGCTCGACCGGCTGGATCGAGAGCAAGATCTTGCCTGACATGGCGCGCGACAGGTCGAGCAGGTCGTCCACGATGCGGCTCAGGTGCTGGCTCTGGCGCTGGATGATGAGCTTGGCGCGGGTGACGGTCTCGCTGCCGGCGCCGGGCAAGCCGATCAGCGAGGCGGCGCTGCTGATGGCGCTGAGCGGATTGCGCAGCTCATGGCCCAGCATCGCCAGGAACTCGTCCTTGGCATGGCTTTTGCGCTCGGCGGCGCGGCGTTCTTCCATTTCGCGGGTGAGGCGCTTGTTGGTGGCGGTCAGCTCCGTGGTGCGCTGGCTCAGCTTGTAGGCCTGGCGCTTGAGTTCCTCGTTCTTGGTGGCCAGCGCCACGAACACCGACACCTTGGCGTGCAGAATTTGCGGGATCACGGGCGTAAACAGGAAATCGGCGGCCCCGCGCTGATAGGCCTTGAGGCGGTCGATTTCATCGGCCAGGAAGGCGGTCACGAAAATGATGGGAATGTCGGCGGAACGGGCGCGCTGGTGGATCGCCTCGGCCGTTTCGAAACCGTCCATGCCCGGCATGTTCACATCGAGCAAGATGACGGCGAAATCGTGCAGCAAGACC
This sequence comes from Telluria sp., assembly GCA_049301315.1. Taxonomy (GTDB): domain Bacteria; phylum Pseudomonadota; class Gammaproteobacteria; order Burkholderiales; family Burkholderiaceae_D; genus JBAQKU01. Next base: position 3,573 of record JBAQKU010000266.1, on the reverse strand, counting down.
TGGCGCAGCGCGTCCTGGCCCGAGCGCGCGGCCAGCACCTCGTAGTTCGATTCCTCGGCCCATTGATCCAGCAAGCTGGTCAGTGCCAGCAGGCTCGCGGCATCGTCGTTGACGACCAGGATTTTTGGTTTTTCTATTTTTGGCACGTCATTCCTGTACTGCTTTGTCTCATGCTTCATTTGCGAAACGGGTCCGCAACACTCATCGCTTGCATCATAGCAACGGGGCATGGCGATGTCAAAACGCTGGCGTGCGCGGATATGTACAAAACGTACGCTGGCGCACATACGGTCCGGAACCGCTGTGACATAGTCACCCGTGTCCAGCGCAATCCGGTTGCGCGCCCCTTGGCGGCGCGCGATCGCCCGGGACCTTGGGCGGGCGCTTCGCCCGGCCCCAACTCGAAAGGACGGAAATGAATATCGATTCGATTGTAGACGATGCGTATGCCGGCAAATGCCTGAGGGAAATTGTCGAGGCACCCATCAATGCACTGCGCGGCGTGAGCGCGAGCGATGCGCGCGCGCTGAGCGACGCGTTCGGCATCTGCACCATTGGCGAGCTGGCCGAGCTCAAGTTCGTCAGATGGGCCAGCGCGATCAAGACCCTGGCCTCCGAGGAAACCGATACGCCGGCCCAGATCGCCCAGGATGTCCTGCTCGACGAAGCCGTTGAAATGACCTTTCCGGCAAGCGATCCGATTTCGGTCGATTCCGGCATCACGCGCATTGAAGTTGCGCCCGACAAGGTGGATGCCCACTTCGATCACCAGAACGCCGGCGCGGTCGAGGTCCACACCGAGGAAGCCAGCGCCAGGCAGCCGGGCGCCAACAATGGCGCGCAGCAAAAGGCGCCGGGCTGAAGGCAAGGCAGGCGCGGCGCGCCGCAGCCAAGCGTCACAGCTTGCACGGCTCGCTTCGCTCTTGCGCCCTGCACGTGCCCACGTCCTAGCGCCGCCTTGCGAGCTCAACCTTGCCAACCGGAAGGATGGCGGGCCGCTGCACCGAGGTCGCGCAAAAGCGGTTTTTCCCGCCGCGCTTGGCTTCGTACAGCGCGTAGTCGGCAATGCTGATGAGCGCCTCGACGCTTTCTGCGTCGTCAGGGTAGATGCTGATGCCGATGCTGGTCGACAGCTGCAAGCTCAGGTCGTTGATGAAAAACGGTTCGGACACCGCATCGACCAGCTTGGCCGCCGGGCCCTGCGCATCGCTCAGGCCCGATACTTCACCTAGCACCACCATGAATTCATCGCCGCCCAGGCGCGCCACCGTGTCTTCCTTGCGTGAACACGCCACCAGCCGCTGCGCCACGATCTTGAGCACTTCGTCGCCGTAGGCATGCCCGTAGGTGTCGTTGATCGCCTTGAAGCCGTCCAGGTCGAGGTACATCACGGCCGCCTTGTGATGGTTGCGGCTGGCGTGCTGCAGCGTGGTGGCGATGCGGTCTTCCAGCAGGCGCCGGTTCGGCAGCCCGGTCAGCGCATCGTGCAGCGCCAGTTCCTGCTGCGCCCGGCTGTACCGGGCCAGCTCCTTGTACAGCAGGCGCACCTCGAGCATGTTGTGGATGCGCTTGTGCACTTCGAGCAGGTCGAACGGCTTGCTGATGAAGTCGCGCGCACCGGCTTCGAGCGCGGCAATCTTGAAGCTGGGCTGGGCCGTCAGGGCCAGCACCGGCAGGTAGCCGCCTTGCTCGATTTCCTTGAGGCCCTTCATGACCTGGAAACCGTTCAGTCCCGGCATCTGCAGGTCCAGCAGGATCAGGTCGTAGCAGTGCTGGCGGTGCAGCGGGCATACCTGCTCGGGCAACATGGTCGAGCTGACGCAATCGTAGCCTTCGTCACGCAATATCTCTTCCATCAGGTCGATATTGTCGGCGGAATCGTCCACGATCAGGATTTTCGCGTTGAGGATGTCTTTTCGGCTCGGCATGCATGTCTCAATCAAGAAGGCAGTTGATCGCCCGGCCGCTGCCGGGCGCAGTGTGGGGCGGGGATGCGGCAATGGAAGACCATGCACAAAATCGGGCAACACACAATTTATCTGCGGACAGTGTAGCAAATTTCCGATAATTTCTTGTAGGACAGCGTCGCGTGCGGCGGTAGGAACATCAATTAACCACGCTCTTGTTTTAAGGATAAGATGGAACGCGCGGGCTGCTAGCCTGTTGCCTGGCGCGCCATCGCGGCCACTACGGCGATCAGTTCGGACGGCTCGACCGGCTTGGAAATATGGGCGCCAAAGCCGGCTTGCAGCGCGCGGATCCGGTCTTCCGAACGGGCGAACGCGGTCAGCGCGACCGCAGCGACTTTGCCGCCGCCGGCCTGGCCGAGCGCGCGCACCCTTGCCAGCAGCGCGAAACCGTCCATCTCCGGCATGCCCAGGTCGCTCACCAGTACGTCGGGCGGGCATCGCCTGAATGCGGCCAGCGCCTCGCCGGCGCTGGCGGCGGTGGCGACGATGGCGTGGCAGTCCGACAGGATGCGCTTGATGAGCTCGCGCGCATCGGGCTCGTCGTCGACCACCAGCACTTTCACTCCGGCCAGGTCGCGCAGCAGGATCTCGGACGCCTGCGGCGAGCGCGGCTGGTAGGCGATGGGCTCGGCGCGCGCGGCCAGCGCGGCCGGGCTGGCCGCGGGCAAGGCGATGGTGAAGCTGGAACCCTGGTCCGGTCCCGGGCTGGCCGCCTGCACGGTGCCGCCGTGCTGCTCGATGAGGTGCTTGACGATCGACAGGCCCAGGCCGAGCCCGCCGTGCTGGCGTGTGGTCGAGGCGTCGCCCTGACGGAAGCGTTCGAATACGTGCGCCATGAAGGCCGGATCGATGCCGACCCCGCTGTCTTGCACCATGATCTCGACCTGGCCCGCGCGCGGCGCGAGCACGATGCGCACCAGCCCGTCGCGCGGGGTGAACTTGATCGCGTTCGACAACAGGTTCCAGATCACCTGCTGCAGGCGCGCCGGGTCGCCGGCGATCAGGCCGGCGCCCGGGTGGTAGTGTTTTTCGAGCCGGATGTTCTTGGCGTCGGCGGCCGGGCGCACCGTTTCGATGGCGGCGTCGACGAACTGCGCCGGCGCCAGCGTCTGCATGTCGAGCAGCACCTTGCCCGAGGTGATGCGGCTCATGTCGAGCAGGTCTTCGATGAGCTGGGCCTGGGCGCGCGCGTTGCGCTCGATGGTCTGCAGGCCGCGCTGCAGGTCGGCCGGGTCGCGGCTGCCGCGCCGCAGCACCTGGGCCCAGCCCAGGATGGCCGACAGCGGGGTGCGCAGTTCGTGCGACAAGGTGGCCAGGAACTCGTCTTTCATCTGGCTGGTGCGCTCGGCCTCGGCGCGCGCCGAGCGTTCGCTCTCGAGCAGCACCTTGCGCTCCTCGGCCGCCTGCTGCGCCGCCTCGTACAGGCGCGTGTTGTCGATCGCCACGGCGGCCTGGGCCGCGATGCCGCCCACGATGCGTTCGGTACGCTCGTTGAAGATGCCCGCTTCCGGGTGCCCGAGGAACAGGCTGCCGAGCACTTCGCCGGTGCGCGCGACGACCGGCACCGCCAGGTAGCTGCGCACCGGCGGATGCCGGCCCGGGC
>JBAQKU010000265.1:0-6659 GCA_049301315.1 Telluria sp. | reverse complement strand
CGCTGCGGCAGCCCGGCAGGGCAGCGCTGCCCGCGATCAGGGCGGCGAGGGCGATACAGCGCGCATGTCTTGTCGGCAGTCCAGGCTTGAACATCGTAGGGCACCCTTAATTGAGATTGCGGCCATACTAAACCAAAGCTGGAGGTGCGGCAACATCCTGCCCGGTCCTGGCTTAGCGGTGGAGCAGTGCGCCAATGATGATCGCGGCGTCGAGCGCGATCCAGCCGATGCAGTTCAGGTAGATGGTCTTGTCGCGCTTCTTGATGCCGTAGACGAACCACAGGCAGGCCGAGAACAGGTAGGCTCCCCACGACACGACCGAAACGCTGGCGCCGCCACTCCCGCCCCACACGCTCACCACCTGCGGCACGGTCATCAGCATCGTGGCAATCGACATGAACTGCAGGACTTTTTCCAGCACGGTTCGGCTCGCGCCTTCGCCTGCCTTGGCTTTCAAGGCGGCGGAACAGTCAGCGGGCGGCATCGACATGATTGGTCTCCTTTGGCACCCTTGGATCTTAACGACGAGTATCGCGAGGTGTATGTGCGCTGGGACACTCTTGAAACATGGTGTTGCGGACACCGCAAAGAAAAAGCCTGCAGGGCGAACCGTGCAGGCTTTTTTTTTGACTGGCAGCGCCGTTTGAGCGGCGCTTGGTCAGGAAGACATTACATCATGCCTTCCATGCCGCCCATGCCACCCATGCCGCCCATGCCGCCCATGCCGCCGCCAGATTTTTCTTCCGCCATCTCGGAGACCATGCAATCGGTGGTCAGCATCAGGCCGGCGATCGAGGCTGCATTTTGCAGTGCCGAACGGGTTACCTTGGCTGGATCGAGCACGCCCATTTCGACCATGTCGCCGTAGGTGCCGTTGGCTGCGTTGTAACCGTAGTTACCTTTGCCTGCCAGAACTTGCGCGACCACGACCGATGGCTCTTCGCCAGCGTTCTGGACGATCATGCGCAGTGGCTCTTCCATGGCGCGCAGGACGATCTTGATGCCAGCTTCCTGGTCAGGATTGTCGCCTTTGACGGTGATGTTGGCGCGTGCGCGCAGCAGGGCAACGCCGCCGCCGGGAACGATGCCTTCTTCAACCGCAGCGCGGGTAGCGTGCAGTGCGTCTTCGACGCGTGCTTTCTTTTCTTTCATTTCGACTTCGGTGGCAGCGCCAACCTTGATCACGGCAACGCCGCCTGCCAGCTTGGCAACGCGCTCTTGCAGCTTTTCACGGTCGTAGTCCGAGGTTGCTTCTTCGATCTGGACGCGCACTTGCTTGACGCGTGCTTCGATCGCAGCTGCCTGGCCGGCACCGTCGATGATGATGGTGTTTTCCTTGCCCACTTCGATGCGCTTGGCTTGGCCGAGTTCGTTCAGCGTGACCTTTTCCAGGGTCAGGCCGACTTCTTCAGCGATGACCTGGCCGCCGGTCAGGATGGCGATGTCTTCCAGCATGGCCTTGCGACGGTCGCCAAAGCCAGGCGCCTTGACTGCGCAGGTCTTGAGGATGCCGCGGATGTTGTTCACAACCAGGGTTGCCAGTGCTTCGCCTTCGATGTCTTCAGCGATGATCAGCAGCGGACGGCCAGCTTTTGCAACTTGCTCGAGGATCGGCAGCAGATCGCGGATGTTCGAGATCTTCTTGTCGCACAGCAGGACGAACGGATTGTCCTGGATGGACACTTGCTTGTCCGGGTTGTTGATGAAGTAAGGCGACAGGTAGCCGCGGTCGAACTGCATGCCTTCGACGATGTCGAGTTCGTCGTTCAGGGACTTGCCGTCTTCAACCGTGATAACGCCTTCCTTGCCGACTTTTTCCATCGCTTCAGCGATACGCTCGCCGATGGAGTAGTCGGAGTTAGCCGAAATTGCGCCAACTTGAGCGATTTCCTTGGTCGTTGTGCATGGCTTGGAGATTTTTGCCAGCTCTTCCACGGTAGCGTGGACAGCCTTGTCGATGCCGCGCTTGAGGTCCATCGGGTTCATGCCGGCTGCAACGAACTTCATGCCTTCGCGAACGATCGCTTGTGCCAGTACGGTTGCAGTGGTGGTGCCTCGCCGGCGTTGTCGCTGGTGCGGGAAGCGACTTCCTTGACCATTTGCGCGCCCATGTTCATGAGCTTGTCCTTGAGTTCGATTTCCTTGGCAACCGAAACACCGTCCTTGGTAACGGTAGGGGCGCCAAACGAGCGCTCCAGAACCACGTTACGACCCTTAGGGCCCAGGGTGACTTTTACCGCGTTGGCGAGGATGTTTACGCCTTCAACCATCTTGGCGCGCGCTGCGTCGCCGAATACTACGTCTTTAGCTGCCATGTCTTTTTCTCCGTTAAATTCGTGGAATTTTCAATTACTTGACCAGGACGGCCATGATGTCTTCTTCGCGCATCACGAGCAGTTCGTCGCCGTCGACCTTGACGGTCTGGCCCGAGTATTTGCCGAACAGGACGCGATCGCCGACCTTGACTTCCAGCGCGCGTACTTTGCCATCATCCTGGACCTTGCCGTTGCCGACGGCGAGAATCTCGCCTTGATCCGGTTTTTCAGCAGCTGCGTCAGGAATGATGAGGCCCGACGCGGTTTTGGTTTCCTGGTCGAGACGTTTGACGATGACGCGATCGTGCAATGGGCGAAGATTCATGCAAAACTCCTTAAAATTCAATGGTTTTTAGTAGCTATGGTGGTGGGCGGAAGAACCGCCCCCGTACATCACTTGCCGTTTCAACAAGGTGCAACGGCTAGAAAGCGTTGTTAGCACTCTCACCTAACGAGTGCTAAGTATAGGGGCGCTGATCGTTATTTTCAAGTCGATATCTTGTTTATTTCGTCAGCACGGTTGCGCCAACGCAAACGCGGATCGTGCTGTACGGGGGAAAAAGGAGCATTCGACGATGGAGGCGACGTCATGCAGCTCAAACCGGTGCGCGCGCAGTGGGAAGCGGAATTTCCGCCGCTCTGGATCCATGCGCCCGAGGCGAGCGTGAGCGGCCACCCGTGGTATGAGGCGGCCCGCTCGGGCGACGTGGATGCGGCCGGATTGCTGGTTGCCGATACCTGCAACGAGGCGCTGGTGCAGGAACTGGCTGCGCTCGGGGCCGGCAAGCGGCCGATCCTGGTCGGCGTGCATGCGCGCGAGAATGCGGCCCTGAACGTGATCCCGGCGGTGTTTGCGGCTGGGCTGGCCGTGTTGCTGGACTGGGAAACCGATACCGGGCTGGTGCAGGCGAACCTGGCCGACCCGGGCGGCGCGAGCGCGGTCAAGCGGCTGGCGCGCCAGGCCGTGTTTGCGGGGCCGGTCGAAGCAGGGCGCAACTACCTGATCGTCGACGAGTTCAATGGCCAGGGCGGAACCATCGCCAATCTGCGCGGTCATATCATGCATGGGCATGGCGTGGTGCTCGGTGCGACTGTGCTGACCGGCAAGGCGTATGCGGCCATTCTGGCCCTGAGCGCCGAGGCAGTGGAGGAATTGCGAGCCAAATATGGACAAATCGAAACTTGGTGGCGCGCCTACTTCGGCTTCGGATTCGAGTGCCTCACCGCCCCGGAAGCGCGCTACCTCATCAACGCGCCCGACACCGAATCCATCCTCGCCAGGATCGAACAGCTTGGTCGTGCGTGACGAGCCGGGCATCGGCGCCTTCCTGGTTGCCCTGGGCCCGCCCGAGGGCGGCGCTGGCGAGCCGCGCACCCTGACCGAGGCCGACATCGAACGCCTGCGCGAAACCAAGAAGATCGTCACGGCGCGCGCGCGCGCCATCTTCAGGCGCGAAGGCTGAGGCGCCCTGCGCGGCGAAAAGCAGACAGTGCTTGAATAGTCGGCGCTAACTCACTGAATATGTTGACGGAAATTCCTTCCCGGTTTTATAGTTACGGATGATTTCCGAATTCCAAGATCTTTCCGACAAAATCGACCGGCTGGCCGCCTTGACCGTGACGCTTCGCCGCGAGAACGCCGAACTGCGCCAGTCCAACGCCGTGCTCAGTGCGGAGAACGTAGCGTTCATGGAGCGCATCTCCGAGGCCCAGCGCCGCGTGGAAGCGCTGCTTGCGAAAATTCCCGCGCCGCAAGCCGATGGCACACCCGTCACAGATGATGAGGCCGCCCTTTGATACATTTAGACGTGAGCATCATGGGCCAGGCCTACCGCCTGGCCTGCAAGGAAGGCGAGGAGAAGACCTTGCAGGAAGCGGTCAACTACCTCGACGGCAAGATGTGCGCACTGCGCGACTCGGGCAAGGTCAAGGGCAACGACCGCATCGCAGTCATGGCCGCGCTCGGCGTGGCGGCTGAATTCCTGTCGGTCAAGTCGCCGCAGGGTCCGCTGTCGGACATGTCGATCCTGGAAGTCAAGCACAAACTGGGCGCCATGCACGGCGTGTTGGACGAGGCGCTTACTCCGCAGGAAAATTTGTTTTAACGGCCAAATTCGTTTGACATGTGATGTCAAGCGAGTAAACTTGTCTCACCCTGCGGTGTTCGCTATTGCCATATATTCCTTGAACCATTTATGTGCGCCGGTCGCGGAAATTTGTTCGATGGGAGTGAGCGTCGCTAGTCCGACGAACCCGAAATTGAACTAACTGTGACCACCTTGAACCGTTTGGTTCGGGATGCCGGCAAAAACGGCACATGCGGGGCTTGAATTCTCAGAAGCGGTTGACGCATCCGTGCGCAACCGCTTTTTCTTGGGCGTGCGCTTCATGCTGCCTGGTGAGCTATCGGAGCGGCGGATGCGCTATTGGTTGATGAAGTCGGAGCCGGACGAAGTCAGCGTCGACGACGTGCTGGCCGCGCCCGGGCGCACGGTGGCGTGGTTCGGGGTGCGCAATTACCAGGCCCGCAATTTCATGCGCGACGCAATGCGCCCGGGCGACCTGGCGTTTTTTTATCATTCCAGTTGTGCCGAACCGGGTATCGCCGGCATCGTCGAAATCGCCAGCCTCGCCTATCCCGATGCCACGCAGTTCGATGCGCACAGCAAATACTACGATCCGAAGGCGACGCCGGCGCAACCGCGCTGGGTCGGCATCGACGTCAAGGCGCTGCGCAAGACGCGCCTGCTCAGCCTGAAGGAACTGCGCAGCTATCCCGAGCTGGCCGGCATGCGCCTGCTGGCCAAGGGCAGCAGGCTGTCGATCACCCCGGTCGAGCCGGGCGAATGGGCTTTCATCGCGCAGCGGCTGGGACCGGACTGAACTTCGTTGCCGGTCGCCGGCGCACATCCGGGGCCCAGCGGCCTGTGCTATCTTGTCGGAATCTTGTCTTTTGAAACCGGCATGCGTCACAAACTGCGTCCCAGCCACATCGCGCTCCTGCTCGGCGGCTTTTTGTTCGTTGCGATCGAGCGTGCGATGCGCGCCGGCGACCAAACCGGCGCCGGCGCGCTGATGGTGCGCCTGGCAGCGCTCGACGAGTTGGCGAGCCTTCCGCTGCCCCTGGCCTAGGCCGGGCCTTTACCTGCCAACACACATGGAAAGACAGCACCAATGATCGACAAAGACGCGCTCCATATCCTGCTCGCCGACGACGACAGCGACGCGCGCGCCCTGCTGGCCGCGATCCTGAAGAGCTGCGGCTACCGCCACTTCGAGCACGCCGCCGATGGCCAGCAGGCGTTCGAGCTGTTGCGCCGGGAGGCAGACCAGATCGGACTGGCCTTCCTCGACATCGACATGCCGGGCTATACTGGCATCGAAGTGATGCTGCTGGCCAAGAGCGTGCGCCCTGGATGCGCCTGCGTCATCGTCAGCGCCCACAGCATGGTCGACAACGTGCTGGCGGCATTGCGCGCCGGTGCCTGCGGCTTCGTCGTCAAACCTTATTCACCCAACAAGATCGTCGACGTGCTGGCAAAATTCGAACGCGAGGCCACGGCATGACCCCACGCGCCGCAAGCGCGCGTTCCGATCGCTCGCGCAGCGCGGTGCGACTGGCCAATGCGCATCCCGATAATCAAAGCGCCCCCGCAGCTGGCCACCGGGCTCGAGCCCGGCTATCTGGTTGGCCTGGGCACGCTGGGCGAGCGGATCCTGATTCTGGTCGACATCGATCGCCTGCTCGCAGGCGCCGAGCTGGCGGCATCCTGATGCGGCAGCGGCCAGGTCAGGCTGCCGCCCCGGCAGGCTCACGGCTGAGCCTGTAGAATGGCGCAGCGGCCGTGTCCCAAGCGGCACTCCGGGCTCGCCTTACTGAAAGATGGAATGACATGATGCACCTGACCGCATACCGCTGGAGTGCCGCCTGATGGACCCGGGCCTGATCTTGATACTCCTTGCGATGGGAGTCTGCGGCGGCTTTGTGGCGGGCCTGCTTGGCATCGGCGGCGGCATGGTGCTGGTGCCTTTCATTACCATGGTGTTTACAGCCAGGAACATCGCGCCCGAGCTGGTGGTGCACATGGCAATTGCCACCTCGCTCAGCATCATCCTGTTTACCTCGATGTCCTCGGTGCGCGCCCATCACCGCCACGGGGCGGTGCTGTGGCCGGTGGTCGCGCAGCTGGCGCCGGGCATCCTGCTCGGCTCCTGGATCGGGCCCTGGATCGCCAAGCAGATCAACTCGTCCGCGCTGGCGCTGCTGTTCGCCGGCTTCGTCGCGTTTTCCGCGACCCAGATGCTGCTTAACAAAAAGCCGGGAGGCGGGCGCGAGTTGCCGGG
>JBAQKU010000264.1:0-5563 GCA_049301315.1 Telluria sp. | reverse complement strand
GGGTGAAGTCGTCGGTGAACTGGCCTTTTCCGGTGATCAGGCGCAAATCTTCCTTGCGCTGAAGAGGCTTGCCGATCGCTTTGAATATCCGCTCGTTCAACTTGGGTCTCCGAAAATATGAATACATGATTACTTCATATGGCCATGCCGCATGGCCATATGAGATGGAAGGTCAGGTGTTTTTTAAGCGGCCGAAACCACGGCGTCGTAGTACGAGAGGGCGAGGTATTTGTCCAGGTCGGTCAGGCTCTTTTGGCCATTGCCGTAGCGCGAGCGCAAGTCGAGAACCGTCTGCATGCCGTCGCGCAGGACGGCGCCACGCGGGGTCAGGCCGGAACGTGGCGACAGAAGGCTGTTCATGACCGCACCCACGACGCCGGGTTTGATCTCAGGCATTTTGGCCTGGAGCAGGGCCGCCGCCTCGGCGCGGTTTTCAGGCGCAAGCGTCCACTCGAGACCCTTGAGGTAGCCGCGGATGAACGCTTTCACGCTCTCGGGGTTCTGCGACGCCCAGCTCTCGCGGGCGGCAACGATTCCGCCCTGGTAGACCGGGAACGCCTCGGTGCTTTGCCGCAGCACGCGGAAACCCGCAGCCTTGGCAATACTGGTGAACGGCTCGATGGTGATGGTTCCCGCATGGGCGCCTTCCTTCACCGACTGCCAGCGTTCCGGCGTTGCGCCGACCGCGACGCGCTCGTAATCGGCGGTGCTCAAGCCGAGTTGCTCCAGCATGGCGTAGAGCACGAAGGCGAAGCCGGTGCCTACCGCGTCCAGCGCCAGGCTCTTGCCTTTGAGGTCTTCGGCGCGTTCGATGGTCGGCGCCACGATGGCGCTCAGTTCGACTTGCGTCGCACCCATGATGACGCGGAAATCGGTCGGGCCGTTCAACTTGGCGGCGCCCTGTCCTTCCTGGTAGGCGACGATATTATCGAACGCGGTGAAGGCAAGATCGAATTCGCCTGCATGAAATTTTTCGAACTGATTGACCGAGCTCGGTGTCGTCGCGATCGACACGTTCAGCCCTTCCTGTGCGAAAAAACCGTGTTCAAGGGCTGCAAAGACCGGCAGGTTGGGTGCGCCCGGGAAGGCGATAATTTTGATGTCAGCGTTCATTGGTTAGGCCTGTTTGAAATAATTAATGGGGTAGTTGGTCACGCGCAGGCGGCGACCAGCACTTTCAGTTCCTCGGCGATCTTGTCCGGGCATTCGAGCGGCGTGAAGTGGCGCACTGCGTCGATGACGCGCAGCGTGGCGCCGGGAATGGCGTCGCGCATCGCCTCGGCCATCGCCAGCGGCGTGGCATAGTCCTCGGCTCCGACGATCACCCTGGTCGGGAACGCGAAACGCTCCATCGCATCGCGCTTGTCGGCCACGCCAAGCATGCGGCAGGTCTCCAGGTAAGCGGTGGTGTCGTTGGCGAGGAAGACTGCGATCGCGTCGTCCACGACCTCGGGATGCTGCGCGCGGAAGGCATCGCTCACCCAGCGCGTCTTTTGGAAGTCCACGAGGGACGCCATGCCCTGCTGCAGGCCCTGCTGTCCGCGTCCTTCCCATTTCTCCTGCGCGTCCGCCCCATACCACGCCGTGGTATCGATCAGGCAGAGGGCGCTGACCTTCTCCGGATAGGCGGCCGCGAAGGCGAGCGCGATGCAGCCGCCCATGGACGAACCGGCCACGACCGCCTGGGACCAGCCCACCACAGCGAGCAGGTCAGCAATGTCGTCGGCGTGCAGTTCGACCGTGTAAGGCCCGTCCGGCTTGCCGGAGCGGCCATGCCCGCGGCAGTCGAAGACCAGGATATCGGCCGCGTCGCTCAGGTGAGCGGCGACGCGGTTCCAAAAGGTTCCATCCATCGCGAGCGAATGGATCAGCACGCAGCGGCCCTTGCCGCCGCCCTTGATCACGCGATAGGAAATTGTCGTTCCGTCGCGCGTGGTGGCGACATCCCAGAGGTCTGCCCTGCTCGGTGCGGAAGTTTGCATAGTCGTACATCCTTAGAGATTACAAATGAGTTCCGGAACGCTTTTCGCTGCGGCACCGAAATGCCGCAGCGAACCGAGCCTTCCAGATGAAGGCGCGTCGACCGTCGTGTGTGCGCGCCAGGCCGTTCAGCAGAGCGGCTGGCACCGGGTCGTCATGCCGAGTCGCGCCCGGCAAGCTCGCTTTGCCAAGGGGCCACCTTGTGCTCGATGAAACTGACGAGATTGGTGAGAACGACGGCCAGCACCATGATGACGATGATGGGCACGAACATCTCGGCGGTCCTGAAGCTGTTGGCCGAACTGACGATCACACCGCCCAGGCCCGAAATCGAGGTCAGGAATTCGGCGATCACCATGGCGATCACGGCCTTGCCGATGCCCAGCCGCAGGCCAGCCATGATGTAGGGCAGCACGGCCGGCAGGATGATCTCGCGCATGACCGACGATGGCGGGGCGCAGAACGCGGTTCCGACCTCGACCAGCGTCTTGGGAACGGCCTGGACGCCAACCCAGGTGTTAATGCAGATCGGGAAGAAGGCCAACAGGAAGATGATGACCATCTTCACCATGAAACCGAGGCCGAACCAGATCATCAACAGCGGCACGAGGGCGATCAGCGGCGTCGAATAGCCGGCGATGACATAGATGCCGAAGGCAGCATCGCACACGCGCGACCTGCCGATCAGCAATCCTGCTGGGATGGCCAGTACCGCCGCCAGAAAATAGCCGGCGATGAAAGGCTGCATACTGTCCCAGAACGCCTCCGGCAAGCGCCCGGACGACATCATCTTCATGAAAGCCGTGACGATTTCGCTCGGGTAGGAGGCAAACAGGGGGTTGATGCGCGGCCCGAAGAACTCCCAGGTGCCGAGGACGACGCACAGGGACAGGGTGGTGATGGCCCAATTGGGCATGCGCCAGGCCTGCTTGTTCGGGCGCGCCACCGCGTTGCTGGTTGTCGTTGCAGGGCGATATTGCGTCGATGCGGTCATGCTGCGCTCCCATTCAATTCCAATTCGGCAGGCTGGGCAACATCGTGCAGCGCCTCCCATATCAGCGTTCTCTTCTTCATGAATTCCGGGTTGGCCCGAATCGCGCGCATGTCGCGCCGCGGCCGTTCAATGTCGATGGGAAAATCTTGCTGCACTTTCCCGCCGTACATGACCAGGACGCGATCGGCGAGCAGCACGGCCTCGTCGATATCGTGGGTCACGAAGATGATCGTCTTGCGCGTACGCTCATGGATATCCAGCACTTCCATCTGCAGCGTTTCGCGCGTCTGCGAATCGAGCGCCCCGAACGGCTCGTCCATCAACAGCACGTCGGGATCGATGGCCAGCGCGCGGGCAATGCCAACGCGCTGCTTCATGCCGCCGGACAGCTGGTGCGGCCGCCGATCCTTGGCATGCCCCAACCCGACCAGATCGATGTAACGCATGGCCATCGCGTCCAGATCGGCCTTGGCAACACCCTTCATTGCCAAGGCGAATTTGACGTTTTCCAACGCCGTCTTCCAAGGCAGCAGCTCGGCATGCTGGAAAACCATGCCGCGGTCGGACCCGCAGCCGGTCACTTCCTTGTTACTGGCGAGAACGGATCCGGAGGATGCGGTTTCAAGGCCCATGATGATGCGCAGGGCCGTCGTTTTTCCGCATCCGCTAGGGCCAGCCAGCGCAACGATTTCGCCTTTTCCGATATCGAAGGAGACGCCGTCAAGCGCTGTATTGACCTGCGTCCGCCCACCGACCTTGATGTCGAAAACCTTGGTGACGTTCTTGAACTGGATACTATGAGTCATGGTGATCTCTTGTGCGTTCAGGGCTTGCGGATCTTCAGGGCGGCCTGGCGCGGAGCGTCGTCGACGAAGGCTTTCACGTCCCTTTTTGTATCGAGGACTCCATTGCGTACCAACATGTCATGGATCCACTGGAGCCGGTCGATGCGCGGGACGAGCAATGGATCGATCGCCTTCTGGGCCACCGCTTCATCGTAGATAAATGCCGGACCCGGATCTTCCGCGGTGAGCTCGGCGAGCTTGCGCGAGAAGGCGATGGTCTCGTCACGATGCGACAGGGCGTAGTCGTAGCCGTCCATATTGGCCGCGAGGAAGCGGACCAGCTGATCGCGCTTGGTGGCGATGACCTTGTCGCTCGTGACGATGCAGTTGCGCGAAAAATTCGGCGTCACGTCGTGCGCCCGGGCCAGAATGTTCAGGCCACGCTTGGCAGCTTCCGGCTCGAATTCACCGGTCGTCGCGGTCGCCTTCACGATCCCTGTGGCCAGGGCGCGGAATCGGTCCGCTCCACCGCCCGCGTTGGCGAAGATCACGTCTTTAGGATCGACCCCCTTCGCCCTGAGCGCTTCAATCGCAAACAGGTTCGGGGTGGAGTTCGGACCTGAAACGCCGATGCTCTTGCCCTTCAGATCCGCCATCGTTTTCACATCCGCAGCGCCGTACAGCGTGTAGCTCGCGCCCGGCCAGTTGCAGCCGACGAATTTGAGACCCGCGCCGCGAGCCATCGCCACCATAGGGCCGCCGGGGAACACCGTGAACACGTCGATGTCGCCGGAGATCAAGGCCTTCACGGGCGCCGTGCTGCTCTTGAATTCAACCATCTTGATGTCGACGCCATATTTGCTGCCGAATTTGGTGGCCGTGAAGATGAGGCCAGAGTCGCCCTTGGGCTCGACTACGCCATAGCGAAACGGTTCCGCGGCATTGACTGCCGGAGCAGTGAAGAGGGCGCCAAGCGCGATCGCACCAAGCATACGGCCAAGCAAATTGAATCGAGAAAGCTTCATTCTGTCTCCTAGTTTCTGTCTATAAATGATATTGCCGGACGGTCATATTGTATGACGAAGAAAAAAATGTCAAGTGCTATGGGGCAGAGTGTGTCGGCGCATGGACGGTCTGGTTTTTTGGGGAAGCCGATGCGTATAATTTCAATGCTTCCGCTCCAGCACAGCAGATGACCACCCTTATCAACCTTTAATCAGAACAGAGCCCATCCATGACAATCGACCCACGCGTCGTCGCGGCATTTGCGCCGACAGGCAAGCTGCGCGCCTCCATCAACCTGGGCAATCCCATCCTCGCCAACAAGGATGCCGCCACCGGCCAGCCGGTGGGAGTGTCCGTCGACCTGGCGCATGCGTTCGCCGAGCGGCTGGGCGTCGGGATCGAGCTGGTGGTGTTCGACGCGGCCGGAAAATCGGTCGAGGCGGTGACCAGGGAAGCAGCCGACATCGGTTTTTTCGCAATCGATCCCCTGCGCGGCGAGGGCATTTCCTTCACCGCCGCCTATGTGCTCATTGAAGGCGCCTACCTTGTGCCGTCCGGATCGCCGATTCAATCGAATGAGGAAGTCGACCGCGCCGGCCTGCGCGTGGCTGTGGGCAAAGGAAGCGCCTACGACCTGCACCTGACACGGGAACTGAAACACGCCGAGATCGTCCGCGCGCCAACCTCGCCCACCGTCGTCGATGTCTTCATGGAGCAGCAGCTCGACGTTGCCGCCGGAGTCAAGCAGCAGTTGCAGGCGGACGCAGCGCGCGTGCCCAATCTGCGCCTGCTGCCGGGG
>JBAQKU010000263.1:0-4568 GCA_049301315.1 Telluria sp. | reverse complement strand
CCCTTTGGCAGTGCGCACGTCGACAATGTCAACGGTTTTATTCCGGACAGCAGTGCGCGCAGGCGGGAACCCCATTTAGCCGCTGTGACGCGGCGAAATCAGGGGGAATTCATGCAGTGCATGGGTTCGTCGCCTGCGCGGGAACGACGACCTGTTGTTACCGAGGGAACCAGTGTCATCGTTCCAACCAACCCAAGCCACCTTATGCATTTCACACTCTACTCGCGCAGCTACTGCCACCTTTGCGAGGACATGCTCGCCGCCCTCGACGCCCTGCAGGGCCCGGGCCTGCGGTTCACGGTCGACGTGATCGACGTCGACGCCGACCCGGCCCTGGTCGAGCGCTTCGACGAACTGGTCCCGGTGCTGTATGGCGACCTGGCCCGGGACGAGCTGTGCCATTACTTCCTCGACGAGGCCGCGGTGCGGCGCTACCTGGCCACCCGGGTTGCTGCCTGATAATGGCAATTTAAGCAAGCTTTATCGAATTTTCAGCCGGCAGTCGTTGAAACTGCCGCCAAAAACCCCATATTGGCATGGCCACCCGTTCATAAACCGGGCTTTCCACTCTGAAATCCGGTAAAATGCGAGGGCTTGAAAAGCTTCTGCCTTAGCAAATCGCTTCTCTCGCTGGATAATGCGCTCGCCTGGGGACCTAGCATGCCCCCGCGGAGCGCTTTTTTCTTATTGTGCAGCTACCAGCATGCCCAGGGCCCCGGCCCGCGTCGTCCTTCCACCTTGGTTTTGAATTTGTTAATGAACAACATACGTAACTTCTCCATCATCGCCCACATTGACCACGGCAAGTCGACCCTGGCCGACCGTATCATCCAGCTGTGCGGCGGCCTGTCCGACCGCGACATGGAAGCGCAGGTGCTCGATTCGATGGACCTGGAACGCGAGCGCGGCATTACCATCAAGGCCCAGACCGCCGCGCTGCAGTACAAGGCGCGCGATGGCCAGGTCTACAACCTGAACCTGATCGATACCCCGGGCCACGTCGACTTCAGCTACGAAGTGAGCCGTTCCCTGTCGGCCTGCGAAGGCGCCTTGCTGGTGGTCGACGCCTCGCAAGGGGTGGAAGCGCAGACCGTGGCCAACTGCTACACGGCGCTCGACCTGGGCGTGGAAGTGGTGCCGGTCCTGAACAAGATCGACCTGCCGCACGCCGACCCTGAGAATGCGATCAAGGAAATCGAGGACGTGATCGGCATCGACGCGGCCGAGGCGGTGCGCTGCTCGGCCAAGAGCGGCCTGGGCGTGGAAGACGTGATCGAATCGCTGATCGCCAAGGTGCCCGCGCCCAAGGGCGACCCGGAGGCGCCGCTGCAGGCGCTGATCGTCGATTCCTGGTTCGACAACTACGTCGGCGTGGTCATGCTGGTGCGCGTGATGAACGGCACCTTGCGCCCGAAAGAGAAGATCTTGCTGATGGCGACCGGTTCCCAGAACCTGGTCGAGAGCGTCGGCGTGTTCAGCCCGCGCTCGGTGTCGCTGCCGGCGCTGTCGGCCGGCCAGGTCGGCTTCATCATCGCCGGCATCAAGGAACTCAAGGCGGCCAAGGTGGGCGACACCGTGACCCTGGCCGCGCGCCCCGCGCCGGCCGCGCTGCCCGGCTTCAAGGAAGTGCAGCCGCAGGTGTTCGCCGGCCTGTTCCCGGTCGAGGCCAACCAGTACGACGCGCTGCGCGACTCGCTCGAAAAGCTCAAGCTCAACGACGCGGCCCTGATGTACGAGCCGGAAGTGTCGCAGGCGCTCGGCTTTGGCTTTCGCTGCGGCTTCCTGGGCCTGCTGCACATGGAAATCGTGCAGGAACGCCTGGAGCGCGAATTCGACATGGACCTGATCACCACGGCGCCGACCGTGGTGTACGAGGTCGTGATGCGCGACGCCAGCACGATCAGGGTGGACAACCCGTCCAAGATGCCGGACCCGTCCAAGATCGAGGAAGTGCGCGAGCCGATCGTCACGGTCAACCTGTACATGCCGCAGGAATACGTGGGCTCGGTGATCACCCTGTGCATTTCCAAGCGCGGCGTGCAGATGGACATGAGCTACCACGGGCGCCAGGTCAAGCTGGTCTATGAAATGCCGATGGCCGAGATCGTGCTCGACTTCTTCGACAAGCTCAAGTCGACCTCGCGCGGCTACGCCTCGATGGACTACGAGTTCAAGGAATACCGCGCCGCCGACGTGGTCAAGGTCGACATGCTGATCAACGGCGAGAAGGTCGACGCGCTGGCCATCATCGTGCACCGCGCCAACAGCCAGTACCGCGGGCGCCAGGTGGCGGCCAAGATGCGCGAGCTGATTCCGCGCCAGATGTTCGACGTGGCGATCCAGGCCGCCATCGGCGCCAACGTGATCTCGCGTGAAAACGTCAAGGCGCTGCGCAAGAACGTGCTGGCCAAGTGCTACGGCGGCGACATCAGCCGCAAGAAGAAGCTGCTCGAGAAGCAGAAGGCCGGCAAGAAACGCATGAAGCAAGTGGGCTCGGTGGAAATTCCCCAAGAGGCATTCCTGGCAATCTTACAAGTGGACGATAAATGAACCTGCAAGTGATATTAGGAAATTTTGCATTGATCCTGTTCGTGGCGATGGTGTTGACGGGCATTATCTGGTTTCTCGACATCTTCTATTTTGCCAAGCAGCGCCGCAGCGCCGCCGATGCCGCGCTGGCCGCCTTCGATGCGCGCAACGCCAAGCTGACCGCGGACGGCGTCAAGGCCGACAACACCAGCCGCCACGCGATCGAGGCCGCGCTGCTGCGCCAGCCGGTCTGGATCGAGTATTCCGGCAGTTTCTTTCCGGTCATCGCGCTGGTGTTCTTCCTGCGCTCCTTCCTGTACGAGCCGTTCAAGATTCCCTCCACCTCGATGGTGCCGACGCTCCTGGTGGGCGATCTCATCCTCGTCAACAAGTTCACCTACGGCATCCGCCTGCCGGTGCTGAACCGCAAGATCATCGACGTGGGCGACCCCCAGCGCGGCGACGTGATGGTGTTCAAATACCCCAAGGACATGAGCCAGGACTACATCAAGCGCGTGATCGGGGTGCCGGGTGATAAAATCGTCTACGAAAACAAGCGCTTGACGGTCAACGGCAAGACGCTCGCGTACACCCAGATGGACGACTACCTCGATGACGAGCGTCCTGTTTACCATAAGCAACTCAGGGAAAACCTGAGCGGCGTGTCGCACCGGATCCTCAACAATGACAGCAAGCGCACCATCGAGCTGTCGGCCGTGGAGAATTTCCCACAGCGCGAGGCTTGTGTTTACGCCTACGAGAAATTTAGCTGTACCGTACCTGCCGGCAATTACTTTATGATGGGCGATAACCGCGATAACAGCGCAGACAGCCGTTACTGGGGTTTTGTTCCCAACAAAAATATTGTCGGTAAGGCATTTTTTGTTTGGATGAATCTCGGCAACTGGAAGCGCATCGGCGGCATTCACTAAGTCCTGGAGAACACATGCACGGATCGAAACAACATTTCACCAACGCGCAGCGCGGCGTTTCCCTGTCGGGCCTGATTTTCGTGCTCGCCATCCTCGGCTTCATCGGCGTGTTCGCCATGAAGGTGCTGCCGACGTTTACGGAATTTCGCTCCGTCAAGAATGCCATCGCGGCCGCCAAGGCCACCAACGGCAGCGTGCGTGAAATGCAAGTCGCGTTCGACAAGAACGCCGATATCAACGATATCAAGTCGATCACGGGCAAGGACCTGGTCATCAACAAGGACAGCGGCCAGACGGAAATCAGCTTCGCCTACGAAAAGCGGATCCCGGTGGCAGGCAATGTGAGCCTGCTGATCGATTACTCGGGCACCACCGCGGCCAACGGTATTGTTGCCGAGAAACCTCAACCCCAGTAAGACAGGGATACCACAACACCACATGAATCTTCAGTTATTGCAAACTCGCCTAGGTTACACGTTCCAGGATGCTGGCCTGTTGCAGCAAGCCTTGACGCACCGTAGCCACAGCAGTATGCATAACGAGCGCCTCGAGTTCCTGGGCGACTCGATCCTGAACTGCGTGGTGGCCGCTATCCTGTACGAGCGCTTCGGCGCGATCGACGAGGGCGACCTGTCGCGCCTGCGCGCCAACCTGGTCAAGCAGCAGTCGCTCTACGAGATTGCCCAGAAACTCGAACTGTCGCAGTTCCTGCGCCTGGGCGAAGGCGAGCTCAAGTCAGGCGGCTTTCGCCGTCCCTCGATCCTGGCCGACACCCTCGAAGCGCTGCTGGGCGCCATTTTCCTCGACGCCGGCTTCAATGCCGCGCGCGACGTGATCCGCGCCTTCTACATCCCCATCCTCGACTCGGTCGACCCGCGCACCCTGGGCAAGGATGCCAAGACGCTGCTCCAGGAATTTTTACAAAGCAAGAAAATTTCGCTGCCCACCTACAACGTGGTGGCCACCCACGGCGCCGCGCACAGCCAGGAATTCGAGATCGAATGCCTGGTGCCCAAGCTCGGCATCCAGGTGTACGGCCGCGGCGGCAGCCGGCGCGCCGGCGAACAGGCCGCCGCCAAGCTCGCGCTCGACGTGGCCGAGCAGGCG
>JBAQKU010000262.1:0-2637 GCA_049301315.1 Telluria sp. | reverse complement strand
GGCGCGGCGGGCAGCGGCGGCGCCGACCGGATCTGGCCGATGCCGGCGATCGAGGCCAGGGCGGACCCGATGCGCGCCGCGTTCTGATCCAGCCAGGCCGTCACCTGCGCCTCGGCCAGGGCGGAACACTGCAGGATCAGGTCGACCCCGGCCAGCAGCACGTCGATGCGGGCCGGGCTCAGCTCCAGGCGGGCGTGCTGGGCCGCGACGAAGGCGTCCTCCATCGCGTGCGCCAGTTGCACCACCACGTCCAGCCCGACGATCGCGGCGGCTCCCTTGATGGAGTGGGCCGCGCGCATCATCGACTCGATCGTGCCGGCGTCGCCGGCGCCGCGCTCCATCGCCAGCAGGCCCTCGGTCAGGGTCTGGGTCTGGCCCTCGGCTTCCATGCGGAACAGGTCCAGCATGGAAAACTGGCTCAGGTCGCCGTTCCGGTCCTGGCTCATCAGATACTCCGAGAAACCCCGCCGTGCAGGGCGGGGAGGAGAGGAGACGATTGCAAAGCAATCGCAGCTTTTTGGTCGAAAATTCTGGAACCATGTTTGACCGAGACGATCAAACATGGATGATTCTGGTCTACCGTTACCGTGTGAAATCGCTGTCTGGCCTGCTCAACAAGCAGTCCCGTGCGGTCAATTTCGTCTGGAATTACTGCAACGATCGGCAGAAGGACGCCTTGCGATTCCATCGTCCGTGGTTGACCGGATTCGACTTGAACAAGCTGACCGCTGGCAGCAGCGGCGAACTCGGTATCCATTCCGGCACAATCAATGCCGTCTGCGAGCAATACGCCAAGTCCAGGTCGCAGCACAAGCGACCCTACTTGCGTTACCGGGGCCGCAAGACATTGGCCTGGGTGCCGCTCAAAGGACGCGACCTGAAACGCGAGGGCGACGCTTTCCGCTTTGCCGGCAATACCTTCCGTGTTTTTAACAGTCGCGCTCTGCCCGAGGGCAAGATCAAGGACGGCACCAGCTTTTCCCGCGATGGGTGCGGCCACTGGTTTCTCAACATCGTGATCGACGTAGCCACGCCCGAAGCGCGCACAGCACATCGCGCCATCGGCATCGACCTTGGGTTGAAAGAGTTCGCCGTGTTGTCCGACGGGACCAAGATCTTGGCGCAGCACATCTACCGCGATGCCGAGGCGGCGCTGGCGACGGCGCAACGGGCGTGCAAGAAACGACGTGCCAGCGCCATCCACATGCAAATCAAACGACGCCGCGCCGACTTCCTGCACAAGCTGTCGGCGCGGATCGTGCGTGACTTCGACTACATCGCGGTCGGCAATGTGAATGCAAGCGGTCTGGCGAAAACCAATATGGCGAAGTCCGTGCTCGACGCCGGTTGGTCCGGTTTCAGACATCAACTCGCGTACAAGGCTGTTAAGCATGGCGCGTGGTTCGGGGAAATCGATGAAAGATTTACCACCCAAACCTGCTCGGGGTGCGGCACCTTGCCCGACTCGCGGCCGAAAGGTATCGCAGGTCTTGGAAGCATGTTCACTGAACATGCGAAAGAATGGCGATGCAGTAATTGCGGTTGTGTGCATGATCGCGATCAAAATGCTGCGTTAAATATTCTCCGTCGCGGACATGCGACGCCAGTTGTGGGAATCCCCTCGGTTTAGCGAGGGGAGGATGTCAACGCAGTAGCCTCGTCAGTTGATGCCCCAGCAGGGCCGCGTCGAGCACGCCGATATGCATCTCGCCTTGCGTGACCACGCCGGTAAGAAAGCGCACCAGTCCCTTGTTGATGGTGGCCGCCGGCGCCAGCATTGCGCCGCCGGCATAGCGCACGATGCCGTGCAGGTCGGCCACCGGCAGTGCGAACGACTGTTCCTCCCATTGCATGACCAGCAGGCGCGCGAAGGTATGGCGGCCGGCCTGCGGCGGCGCGTCCCGTTCGTCGATGCCGAGCAGGGCGGCCAGCGACATCGAGGGATACAGCTTGCCGCCCACGTTGACGATCCCGATCAGGCCGCGTCCGGTGCGGTGCGGCAGCCGGTGGCTGGCCGCCTGCGGCGCCACCGATGCGAAGATGTTGGTCGGCAGCGCCAGCCATTCGCGCCCGATGCGAAACACCAGCGCCGAGCTGTCGTCCGGGGCGCGCTCGGCCGGCGGCAGGCGGAACTGGCCGGCCCAATGGACCCGGTAGCCGTCGTTGACGGGACGCTGCAGGTTGCGCTGGGCCGCGCCCGAATACACCTCGCAGTTGCGGCAGTGGACGTGCAGCTCGAGCTTCTCGCAGCTCTGGTCGCCGCTCACGCCGATCTTGTTCCAGCAGTCGTGCATCTCGGCCAGGTGCAGGGGTATCGTGTTCATGGTGAGGTTTTCCCGGAGCTGCCATGTTGCTGGCGCTGGTAGATGCGCGCCGCGCGTTGCTTGAGCGCCGCGGCCTGCGCGGCATCGCCGGCCTGCTCGGTGAGCAGGGCCAGATGGCACAAGGCCTCGTAGTGGTCCGGCTGCAGGTAGACGCAGCGGCGCCAGTAATCGTCGGCCACCCCGATTTTTTTCTCGCACTCGCTCACCATCCCGAGGATGAAATAGGCGTCGGCCGAATCGGGCTCGCTGGCCAGCACCGCATGGCAGGCGGCGGCGGCCGTCGCCAGTTCGCCCTGGTCGGCCTGCCTGCGCG
>JBAQKU010000261.1:0-7016 GCA_049301315.1 Telluria sp. | reverse complement strand
CGCCTGAGCAGATTGTTTTGAACCAGAAAAATAAATATGAGCGTTAATCCACCAGCAACGATGGCCGATATGCCCGACCAGGTGCGCTCGGCTGCCAGCCATGCCCAGATGCATTCGGCCATGCGCCGGCAGCGTTTCCAGGACTTCATCTTCCACAAGCTCACCATGCTGTTCGCCGCCTCGGTGCTGCTGGTGCTGCTTGGCATCATCGTCGCGCTGGTGATCGGCGCCGCCCCGGCCTTCCGGGAATTCGGGCCAGGCTTTCTCATCACCGAGGAATGGGATCCGGTCAACGACAAATACGGCGCCCTGATCGCCATCGCGGGCACCCTGGCCACCTCCTTCATCGCGCTGCTCATTGCGTTCCCGGTCAGTTTCGGCATCGCGCTGTTCCTTACCGAGATCTGCCCGGCCTGGCTGCGCCGCCCGATGGGAACCGCGGTCGAGCTGCTGGCCGGGGTGCCGTCGATTATCTACGGCATGTGGGGCCTGTTCGTGTTCGCGCCCCTGTTCGCCGATCACGTCCAGCCGCTGCTCAAGGGCACGCTGGGCCAGTTGCCCGTCATCGGCCGGCTGTTCAGCGGTCCCGTCATGGGTATCGGCATCCTCACGGCCGGCCTGATCCTGGCCGTGATGATCATCCCCTTCATTGCCTCCGTGATGCGCGACGTGTTCGAGATCGTCCCCGCCGTGCTGAAGGAATCGGCCTACGGGCTCGGCTGCACCAAGTGGGAAGTGGTACGCAAGATCGTGCTGCCGTACACCAAGACCGGCGTGGTCGGCGGGGTGATGCTGGGCCTGGGCCGCGCGCTGGGCGAGACCATGGCCGTGACCTTCGTGATCGGCAACGCCAACGAGCTGTCCTGGTCGCTGTTCGCGGCCGGCAACAGCATCTCCTCGACGCTCGCCAACGAGTTCGCCGAAGCCGAGTCGGTGCTGCACGTGTCCTCGCTGTTCGCGCTCGCGCTGATCCTGTTTGCGATCACCTTCATCGTCCTGTCGGCCGCCAAGATCATGCTGCTTGGAATGTCACGCAAGGAGGGCGCGAAATGAGCCAGAGCACCCTCAATCCGGTCTACCGCAAGCGCCTGTTGCGTCACCGCATCGGCATGGTGCTGTCGGTGCTGGCCATGTCGATCGGCCTCGCGGTCCTGCTGTGGATCCTGTCGACCTTGCTGATCAAGGGCTTCGGCGGCATCTCGGTCGCGATGTTTACGGCCGACACGCCGGCGCCCGGCAGCGA
Source organism: Telluria sp. (assembly GCA_049301315.1). Classification (GTDB taxonomy): domain Bacteria; phylum Pseudomonadota; class Gammaproteobacteria; order Burkholderiales; family Burkholderiaceae_D; genus JBAQKU01. The sequence continues at coordinate 5,773 of JBAQKU010000261.1, read as the reverse complement.
GGGCGGCGGCCTGCTCAACGCCATCGTCGGCAGCCTGATGATGGTGGGATTGTCGACCTGCATCAGCACCCCCATCGGCATCCTGGCCGGCATGTACCTGGCCGAATACGGCGAAGGCAACAAGTTCGCCCAGGTGACCCGCTTCGTCACCGACATCATGCTGTCGGCGCCGTCGATCGTGATCGGCCTGTTCGTGTACGCCCTGTACGTGGCCAACGTGAAGCACTTCTCCGGCTACGCGGGCACCATCGCGCTGTCGCTGATCGCGGTGCCGGTGGTGGTGCGCACCACCGACAACATGCTGCGCCTGGTGCCCAACAGCCTGCTCGAGGCCGCGTTCGCGCTGGGCGCGCCGCGCTGGAAAGTGGCCACCCTGGTGCGCCTGCGCGCCGTCAAGGCCGGGGTGGTGACCGGGGTGCTGCTGGCGCTGGCCCGCATTTCGGGCGAAACCGCGCCGCTGCTGTTTACTGCCCTGAACAACCAGTTCTTCAGCGCCGACATGAACGCGCCGCTGGCCAACCTGCCGGTGGTGATCTACCAGTTCGCGATGAGCCCGTACGACAACTGGCGCGACCTGGCATGGGGCGGGGCGCTGCTCGTGACCTTCAGCGTGCTGCTGCTAAATATCCTGTCGCGCACCGTGTTCAGCCAGAAAACACCGAAATAATCCTAGAACGAGCTCATGACCATGCCAATGCCAATACCGATTCCGACCGTGAGTGTAAAGAACAAGACCATCGAGATCTCGAACCTGAATTTCTTCTACGGGAAAACGCAGAGCCTGTCCAACGTCAACCTGGACATCCACGAAAAGCAGGTGACCGCCTTCATCGGCCCTTCCGGCTGCGGCAAGTCGACCCTGCTGCGCACCCTGAACCGCATGTACGACCTGTATCCGGGCCAGCGCGCCGAAGGCACCATCATGTACCGCGGGCGCAACATCCTCGATCCTGACCAGGACGTCAACATGCTGCGCGCCAAGGTCGGCATGGTGTTCCAGAAGCCGACCCCGTTTCCGATGTCGGTGTACGACAACATCGCGTTCGGGGTGCGCCTGTACGAAGACCTGTCCAAGGGCGAGATGGACGAACGGGTCGAATGGGCGCTCAAGAAGGCGGCGCTGTGGGACGAGGTCAAGGACAAGCTGGGCAAGAGCGGGCTGTCGCTCTCGGGCGGCCAGCAGCAGCGCCTGTGCATCGCGCGCGGGGTGGCGGTCAAGCCGGACGTGCTGCTGCTCGACGAGCCGACCTCCGCGCTCGACCCGATCTCGACCGCCAAGGTCGAGGAGCTGATCAGCGAGCTCAAGGAAGACTACACGATCACCATCGTGACCCACAACATGCAGCAGGCGGCGCGCTGTTCCGACTATACCGCGTATATGTATCTTGGCGAACTGGTTGAATTCGGCGAAACCGACCAGATATTCATGAACCCCGCCCGCAAAGAGACGCAGGACTACATCACCGGGCGCTTTGGCTAAGCCAAGGCATGGACCGGCAACGAGCGCAAGACGACCAGACGGAGAGCAGCATGATAGGCGAGCATCATTCATCCAAGCAATACGATCACGAACTTGAAACCATCCGCTCCAAGGTGCTGCTGATGGGCGGCATCGTCGAGACCCAGTTCTCGGACGCGATGACCTGCTTTCGCATCGACGATGCCGAGCACGCCGAGCGCGTGGTGGCCGAAGACGATGTCGTCAACCAGCTCGAAGTGCAGCTCGACGACGCCTGCAGCCACCTGATCGTGCGGCGCCAGCCGACCGCCAACGACCTGCGCACCGTGATGGCGACCATCAAGGTGATTACCGACCTCGAGCGCATCGGCGACGAGGCGGCCAAGATCGCGCGCACCGCCAAGAGCCTGCACGCGCGCGGCGCGGCCGGGCTGAACCACTATGAAATGGTGCGCACCATCGCCACCGCCACCTCCGACATGCTGCACGACGCGCTCGACGCCTTCGCCCGCCTCGACGGCAAGCAGGCGGTCCAGCTGATCGCCCAGGACGCCGTGGTCGACCACGAGTTCCGCTCCATCCTGCGCAACCTGATCACCTTCATGATGGAAGACCCGCGCACCATTTCGTCCGCGCTCGACACCTTGTGGGTGGCCAAGGCGATCGAACGCATCGGCGACCATGCCAAGAACATCGCCGAATACGTGATCTACGTGGTCGAAGGCAAGGATATCCGCCATACCAAGCCGGCCGCCAGCGCGCCCGGGCCAAGCGAGACCTGAGATGGCGCTTGACCAAACCTGCGTGCTCATTGTCGAGGATGAACCTGCCATCATCGAGCTGGTGAAGTTTTCGCTGCGTGAAACGCTGTGGGACGTGACGGCCGTGCAGAACGCGGCCGAGGCCTGGACCTGCGTCGGACAGCGCCTGCCGCAGCTGATCCTGCTCGACTGGATGCTGCCCGACCAGAGCGGGCTGCGGCTGCTCTCGCGCCTGCGCGCGGACCGCAATTTCCGGCACATTCCGGTCATCATGCTGACCGCCAAGAGCATGGAAGAGGACAAGATCGCCGGCCTCGACAGCGGCGCCGACGACTACGTGACCAAGCCGTTCTCGCCGCGCGAACTGCTGGCGCGCGCCAAGGCGCTGCTGCGCCGCAAGGCGCCCGAGCACGGGCAGGCGGTGATGGGCGCCGGCGCGGTCAAGCTCGACCCGGTCAGCTGCACGGTGTCGGTCGCGAACGAGAAAATCGAGATCGGGCACGCCGAATTCAAGCTGCTCAAATTCCTGCTGGCCCATCCCGAGCGCGTATTTTCGCGCAGCCAGCTGCTCGACAAGGTATGGGGCGACCATGCGGTGATCGAAGAGCGCACCGTCGACGTGCACGTGCTGCGCCTGCGCAAGGCCCTGGGCCAGTCCGAACAGCTGATCAAGACCGTGCGCAGCGTCGGCTACATGCTGTCCGAAAAATAAGCCCGCATGAATCCCGCCCTCGTGTTCTGGATCCCCGCGCTGCTGCGCGTTTCCCTGATCCTGCTTGGCGCGGGCCTGTGCTGGTGGCTGTTCGGGCCGCTGTACGGACTGGCCGCGGCGCTGCTGGGCCTTCTCACGCTGCTGTTCGTCCAGCTGTTCTACCTGCGCCAGCTCGGCGACTGGCTCGACGACCCGGACAGCGCCAGGCTGCCGGACGGCTGGGGCGCCTGGACCGGCATTTTTTCGCGCCTGTACCGGCTGCGGCGCGACGACGAGCGCAACCAGGCCGAGCTGACCGAATGGCTGGCGCGCTTTCGCCAGGCCATGCACCTGCTGCCCGAAGGCGTGGCCATCATGGACGACGTGCTGTTCCTCGAATGGTGCAACCCGGCCGCCGAGCGCCACCTGGGCCTCACGCTCGAGCGCGACCGGGGCATGCGGGTGACCAACCTGATACGCCACCCGGCCTTCGTCGACTACATCATCCTGGGGCGCTACGAACAGCCGCTCACGCTCAGCCTGCGCGACCGCAAGCTGATCTGCCAGATCATCCCGTTCGAGAACCGGCGCCAGATCCTGGTCACGCACGACGCCACCGAGACCGAGCGCATCGAGGAAATGCGGCGCGACTTCATCGCCAACGCCTCGCACGAGCTGCGCACGCCGCTGACGGTGATCGTCGGCTTCCTCGAAATCGCCCTGAGCGAAATCGACCTCGACGCGCAAACGCGCCTGGCGCACCTGAAGCTGATGACCGAGCAGGGGCAGCGCATGCAGCGCCTGATCGAAGACATGCTGACCTTGTCGCGGCTCGAATCGGTGGACCACCCGCTGCGGCGCGAGCCGGTCGACGTCAAGGCCCTGGTCGAGGCGGTGGCCGAGGAAGCGCGCGCGCTCTCGGGCGGCCAGCACCAGATCACGGTGAGCATCGACGGGCCCGACATCAGCGGCAGCACCGAAGAACTGCGCAGCGCGTTCGGCAACCTGGCCTCGAATGCGGTGCGCTACACGCCGCCGGGCGGCAGCATCGCGCTGTCCTGGAAGGACAGCCCGGACGGGCCGCAGTTCGTGGTGACCGACAGCGGCATCGGGATCGACCAGAGGCACATCGCGCGCCTGACCGAGCGCTTCTACCGGGTCGACAAAGGCCGCTCGCGCGAGACCAAGGGCACCGGGCTGGGGCTGGCGATCGTCAAGCACGTGCTGCTGCGCCACGGCGGCAACCTGTCGATCAAATCCGAGGCAGGCAAGGGCAGCAGCTTCATCGCCACCATGTCGGTGCGGTAGGCAAGCGCGCCAACCGCCCCCGTTTTCTTGACGATGCGGCTCCCTCGACCATTGTTTTGCTGAACCAGTTACAATCGCAGGCTCCCAGTTCAGGTCCCTCCTATGTTTTCAACACGTCTTTCCCTGGGCGCGCTGTGCGTCCTGTTGCTCTCGGCTTGCCAGAGCACACCGCCGGCAGCACCGCCCGCGCCGCAGGTGGCCGCGCCGGTGGAGCCGCTTCCCCGCAAGATCAAGATCGGCCTGGCCCTCGGCGGCGGGGCCGCGCGCGGCTTCGCGCACATCGGGGTGATCAAGGCGCTCGAAGCGCAGGGCATCGTGCCCGACGTGGTGGTCGGCACCAGCGCCGGCAGCGTGGTCGGCGCGCTGTATGCGGCCGGCAACACCGGCTTCGCCCTGCAAAGGGCTGCGCTCGAGATGGACGAGGCGGCCATCTCCGACTGGGTGCTGCCGCTGTTCGGCGATTCCTCAGGCGTACTCAAGGGTGAGGCGCTGCAGAATTACGTCAACAAGACGGTGCACAACGTGCCGATCGAGAAGCTGAAGATGACGTTCGGCGCGGTCGCGACCGACCTCAAGAACGGCGAGCCGATCCTGTTCAGGCGCGGCAACACCGGGCAGGCGGTGCGCGCTTCCTCGGCCGTGCCGGGCGTGTTCCAGCCAGTGAAAATCAACGGCATTTCGTATGTCGACGGCGGCCTGGTGGCGCCGGTGCCGGTGCGCTTCGCACGCCAGATGGGGGCCGACTTCGTTATTGCGGTCAACATCTCGACCCAGACCGAGATGCAGGCCGCCAACACGTCCTTCGAGGTGCTGATGCAGACGTTCAATATCATGGGGCAGCGCCTGAACCACTACGAGCTCAAGGACGCGGACGTGGTGATCCAGCCGCGCCTGGCCAACATGAGCGGCAACGACTTCAACGGGCGCAACCTGGCGATCCTGGCCGGCGAGCAGGCCGCGGCGGCCATGATGGCGCAGATTAAAGCGCGCCTGAAGGCCAGGCAGCAACCATAGTTTGTATACGCATTTTCATATCGGCAGCACCCGATGGCCGGCATAGAATCCGGCCACCCAACCATTTCAACCCTGAGGACCCTACCATGCAATCCAAACCCTTCCTGTCGCTGGCCGACGTGAAAAAGATCGCTGCGGCGGCAGAAGCCGAGGCGCTCGCCAACAACTGGGCGGTGACGATCGCCATCGTCGATGACGGCGCTCACTTGCTGTGGCTGCAACGCCTCGACGGCGCTGCCCCGATTTCCTCGCACATCGCGCCGTCGAAGGCAAAGACCGCGGCGCTGGGCCGGCGCGAGTCGAAGATCTACGAAGACCTGATCAACAATGGCCGCGTTTCATTCCTGAGCGCACCGTCGATCGAAGGCATGCTCGAGGGCGGCGTACCGGTGATCGTCGATGGCCACGTGATCGGCGCGGTCGGCGTGTCGGGCGTCAAGTCGAATGAGGACGTGCAGATCGCCAAGGCCGGGATCGCGGCGCTGGGCGCGTAATGCCACGTCGTTCCCGCGGAGGCGGGAACCCAATATAGCTAGTATC
>JBAQKU010000260.1:0-4008 GCA_049301315.1 Telluria sp. | reverse complement strand
GCGCAAACGTCTCGCCGTCCCCGGCGCCGCTGGCGGCCAGTCGCCAGCCGCTCACGCGCGCGAAGCCATGCCGCATGCCGGTCCCGCGCGCGGCGAACTGCGGGAAAATCACCGGCACGCCGCCCCGGATCGGGCCGCTGCCGTCAAGCGCGCAGCCGGTGCTGCAAAACAGGCGCTCGCGCCCGTCCGCACTCTTCCACGATACCAGGTGCGCGCCGTACAGGGTAATTGTCGCCTGCGCGCCGTCGGGCGCGCTCAGCTGCACCGCGGGCAGTTCGCCAAAGCTGGTCAGCACCGCCGTCATCGATGCATCCTTTACGATTGGCGGCTCTTGGCCAGCGGCGGATTCTTCGCGAAATAGCGCTTGATCCCGTTCATGATCGCTTCCGCGATCTGGTCCTGGTAGCCGTTGTCGCGCAGCCTGGCCTCTTCTTCGGGATTGGAAATGAACGCGGTCTCGATCAGGATCGAGGGAATGTCGGGCGCCTTGAGCACCGCAAAGCCGGCGTGTTCGACCGATCCCTTGTGCAGCCGGGCCATGCCGCCGATTTCGCTCAGCACGGCCTTGCCGAGCTTGACGCTGTCGTTGATCTGGGCCGTGGTCGACAGGTCGAGCAGCACGCTGGCGAGCTGCTTGTTGTGGCCATTGATGTTGACGCCGCCGATGGCGTCGGCCAGGTTTTCCTTGTTCGCGAGCCAGCGCGCCGCGCTCGAACTGGCGCCTTTTTCGGACAGCACGAATACCGACGAACCGCGCGCGCTTGGCCGGATGAAGGCGTCCGCGTGCAGCGACACGAACAGGTCGGCCTGCACCTTGCGCGCCTTTTCCACGCGCATGCCAAGCGGTACGAAGTAGTCGCCGTCGCGCGTGAGCATCACGCGCATGTTGTCCTGTTCCTCGATCTTGAACTTGAGGCGCTTGGCGATGGCGAGCACGATATCCTTTTCGCGGCTGCCGGCCGCGCCGATCGCGCCCGGGTCTTCGCCGCCGTGGCCGGGGTCGAGCGCGATCGTGATCAGGCGCACCACCTTTTGTGGCTTGGCATGGCGCTTCGGTTGCGGCGCCGCTTCGGCAGGGACGGGAGCGTTCTTGGGCTGCAGGTCCGTGACCGGCTCGGGCGCGGGCAGCGATGCCAGCCCGGGCGGGGCGTCGGAGCGCGACCAGTCGCCTTTTTCGATCAGGGCCGCGATCGGATCGACCGGCTTGACCGGGTACAGGTCGAAGATCAGGCGGTGCTGGTAGGCGCCGACCGGGGCCAGGGTGAACACCTGCGGCGTGATTTCTTCCTTCAGGTCGAACACGAGGCGCACCACGTTCGGGCGATTCTGGCCCACGCGCACCTGCTTGATGTAGGGATCTTCCGACTGGATCTTGGCCACCAGGCTCTTGAGCGTCGGGTTCAGGTCGAGGCCTTCGACATCGACCACGAGCCGCTGCGGGTTCGGCACCACGAAGTGGCTCGTTTTCAGCTCGCTGTCGTTTTCCAGCGTGACGCGGGTATAGTCGGCCGCCGGCCAGACCCGCACCGCGAGGATCTGGGCGGCGCGCGCGCTCAGCGGCGAGAGCACCGACAGCAGCAAGGTGCCGCCTGCCTTGAGCATGGTGCGTCGGGTAACGGGGCCTGCAATCAAAGGTTCGGGGCGAATCTGAAGCGGTCGAGGCATAGCAAACCCAAGTCGGACAACGCTTGCAATTCTACATCACGACCTTCGCCTGCGACACTCAGCAGCACATTCAAATCGGGCGCCGGCAACACCGGCTCCGCCTTTTCCGGCCACTCCACGATGCAGATGTTGTGCGAATTGAAGCTTTCGCGAAAACCGGCATCGAGAAATTCCTCCGGGCTGGCCATGCGGTACAGGTCGAAATGGATGACATTGACTTCGCGTCCGTCCAGCCTGATGCGGTACGGCTCGGACAGGGTGTAGGTCGGGCTTTTCACGTGGCCCACGTGGCCGGCCGCGTGCAGCAGGGCGCGCGTGAGCGCGGTCTTGCCGGTCCCGAGGTCGCCATGCAGGTAGATCGCCAGGCCCGGAACCAGTGCGCGCGCAAGTGCCGCGCCCAAGGCTGCGGTGCCGGATTCGTCGTGGAGGCGGGCTTTGAAATGCTGCATCGAATAGAATGTCGTGTTAGTCCGGGTGAAAGAGCGGGGCGGTTTCCCGTTCGGTTTTGCCCTATTTTAATCGGTAACGAGCATGCTTCCTTCCCAACCCGACCTGCCAGCACTTGCGCGCGCCATCAAACGGTGGGGTGCCCAGCTGGGCTTTGCCGACCTGGGCATCGCCGACGTCGACCTGACCCACGCGGAAGCCGGCTTGCAGGAGTGGCTGGCGCAAGGACGCCACGGCGAGATGGATTATATGGCAAGTCACGGCCTCAAGCGCGCGCGCCCGGCCGAACTGGTGCCGGGCACGGTGCGCGTCATCAGCGCGCGCATGGATTACCTGCCCGCCGCGACGGCGCCCGACTGGCGCGAGCACGAAACCCGGCGCCTGCACGATCCGGACGCGGCAGTCGTTTCCATCTATGCGCGCGGGCGCGACTATCACAAGGTCTTGCGCAGCCGCCTGCAGCAGCTGGCCGAGCGCATCCAGGCCGAGATCGGGGTGTTCGGCTACCGCGTATTTACCGATTCGGCGCCGGTGATGGAGCTGCCGCTGGCCGAGAAGGCCGGGATGGGCTGGCGCGGCAAGCACACCTTGCTGCTCAACCGCGAGGCCGGATCGATGTTCTTCCTCGGCGAGATCCTGGTCGATCTGCCGCTGCCGGTCGACCAGCCGGCCAGCGCGCATTGCGGGCAGTGCCGGGCCTGCATCGACGTGTGTCCGACCCGGGCGATCCTGGGTCCTGGCAAGCTCGATGCGCGGCGCTGCATTTCCTACCTGACCATTGAACTCAAGAGCAGCATCCCGCCCGAGCTGCGCCCCCTGATCGGCAATCGCGTGTACGGCTGCGACGACTGCCAGACGGTATGCCCGTGGAACAAGTTCGCCCAGCGCGCCAGCGTGCCCGATTTCGAGGAGCGCAATGGCCTGGGATCGGCTTCCATGATCGATCTGTTCGCGTGGAGCGAGGACGAATTCAACCGGCGCCTCGAAGGCAGCCCGATCAGGCGCATCGGGCATGAACGCTGGCTGCGCAACCTGGCGGTCGGCCTGGGCAATGCGGCCGGCAAGGCCAGGGGCGATGCGGCCATCGTGGCGGCCTTGCAGGCGCGCCTGGAGCACCCCTCGGCGCTGGTGCGCGAACACGTCGAATGGGCGCTGGCGCGCCACGCAGCGGCGGCCCGGTAGGCTTACTTCAGCAATCCGGCCAGTTCCACCGCGGTCTTGACCTGCATCTTGTCGAGAATATGGGCCCGGTGCACCTCGACCGTGCGCATGCTGATCCCGAGCTTGTCGGCCACGACCTTGTTCATCTTGCCGGCCAGGATAAGGTCGAGCACTTCGCGTTCGCGCGTCGACAGCGTCGCCAGGCGGGCCTGCACCGCCGCAGCCGCGCCGGCCTGGCGCGACACGGCCAGCGCCTGCTCGACCCGGTCCATCAGGTCGTTGTCGTTGAAGGGCTTCTCGAAAAAATCGAAGGCGCCGCGCTTGAGCGTGTCGACCGCCATCGGCACGTCCCCGTGGCCGGTCAGGAAGATGACGGGAAGGCGGGCGGTCAGGCCGCGCGCACTGAGCTGATCGAACACGGCCACGCCGTTCAGTCCCGGCATGCGCACGTCGAGCAGCACGCAGTCGCCCTCGGCGTCAAATGGCGCGCCGGCCTGTTCCAGGAAGGCGTGCGCGCTGGCGTAGCCGCGTGCGTTGATCGCGCGCGATTGCGCCAGCCAGGCGAGCGAGTCGCGGATGACTTCCTCGTCGTCGACGATATGCAGCATTGCTTGTCTCCGTCATTGCTTGAATTGTCTAGGAGCCTGTCGGACTTAGGATCGCCGGCTGCAAAAATGCCTGGCCGGTCCATATTTCGCCGTTTTCTCGGCCAATAGCGCGCCATTGGCACTGCGA
>JBAQKU010000259.1:0-7044 GCA_049301315.1 Telluria sp. | reverse complement strand
CCGGAGCACAACGTGTTCGTCACCTCGCTCGCGCAGCGCAGCGCCAGGCTCGACGACCTGACGCCGCAGGCGCGCGCGGCAGCCGTCGCAAAGGCCACCCGCATCGTGGCCGAACAGATCGTGCCGGCCTACACGCGCACCCGCGCCTGGCTGGCGCAACTGCACCCGCGCACCACCGACGAAGCCGGCATTGCGCGCCTGCCGGACGGCGCCGCCGCCTACCAGCAGGCGCTGGCCAATTACACCGGCACCACGCTCACGGCCGCCGAGATCCACGCGATCGGCCTGCGCGAAGTGGCCCGCATCGAAGCGGAAATGGACCGCCACCTGCGCCAGCTCGGTTTCACCGAGGGCGGCATCGAGGAGCGCATGCGCGCGCTCGACAAGACGTTCCAGCCGCCGGCCGAACCCGATCCGCGCCCGGCACTGCTGGCGCGCTACAGCGCCATGGTGCGCGACGCCGAACAGCGCAGCGCGGCCCTGTTCAACCTGAAGCCGCGCGCGCCGGTCGAAGTGCGGCGCGAACCGGCGCTGACCGAAGGCAGCGCGGCGGCCCACTACACCCTGCCGGCGCCGGACGGCAGCCGTCCGGGCGTGTTCTGGGTACCGATGCGCGGCCCGCTGTTCGACGTGATCCGCATGCGCAGCCTGTCGTATCACGAGGCGGTGCCGGGCCACCATTTCCAGCTCGCGATCCAGCAGGAACTGAGCGGCCTGCCGAAGTTCCGCACCCAGCGCGTGTTCGGCGGCGGCAGCGCGCACAGCGAAGGCTGGGCGCTCTACACCGAACGGCTGGCGGTCGAGCAGGGCTGGTATGCGGGCGACGTGCCCGGCCTGCTCGGCGCGCTCGGCTCCGAGCTGTTCCGCGCGCGCCGGCTGGTGGTCGACACCGGCCTGCACAGCAAGGGCTGGACCCGCCAGCAGGCGATCGACTACGGCATTGGCGCGGCCGAAGTCGAGCGCTACACGGTGTGGCCGGGCCAGGCCTGCGCCTACATGCTGGGCATGCTGCGCGTCGTCGAGCTGCGCGAAAACGCGCGCGCCGCGCTCGGTAGCAGGTTCTCGCTGCCCGCGTTCCACGACGTGGTGCTGCGCGCCGGCTCGGTTCCGCTCGACGTGCTGGGCAAGATCGTCGACCAGTGGATCGCATCCCAGCCGCAAGCTTGAGCCAAGCGAAACTGCGTTTGGTGCGTTTCGTCGGCGCTTTTGCGGTTCCATCGGAAAATGCCCGAGCGCCGGCCGGGCCTTCGCTATGCTTGGTTCAAGCCTACTTCACTGGAACCCATCATGATGACTAGCATCTTCTTCGTTTTCCGCCTGGCGCTGGCGTGGGTGATCACCTACCTGGCGATCACCATTACCAGCGTCGAAACCCTGCGCACCTGGTTCGATATGCCCGACGGGCCTTTCGTGCTGGGCGGCTTCGTGCTGTCCGGCTTTGTGGTGAGCGGCGCCTTCTCGCACCTGCGCCGGGTGCGCCTGATCGCAGGCGAGGTCAACAACAGCACGCTGTCGAGCCGCCAGCGCCGCCAGATCGAAATTCCCTTCGAGGCCGGGGAAGCCTTCGACATGGTCGATTGCGCGATGCGCGAGCTGCCCGGCGCGCACGAGATCGAAAGCGCACGCGACAGCCTGCAGGTGCGCGCCAAGGTCAAACGCATCGATCCGTACACCAAGAGCGGCGCGCCCGAGCTTGGCCTGGCGCGCTATGTTTCGACCCGCCGCAACCAGATACTGATGACGGTCACGCCCAACGGCGACGCGGGCAGCGTGACCCTGATCTGCGAACCGGAACGCGCGGCCTGGAGCGACTGGTTCCTGGTCGACGATGGCACCAATCTCGAGAACGCGGAAGCGATCGTGCGCGCCATCACGCGCAGGGTGGCCGACCGGCGCCGCAGCGAGCAGGCCAGCGTGCGCCAGAGCGTCACCGAAAAAGAACTGACCTTGGCCAAGCTGAGCCTGTTGCACGCCCAGGTCGAACCGCACTTCCTGTACAACACCCTGGCCAGCGCCCAGGTGCTGACCCGCACCGATCCGGCGCGCGCCGACCAGATGCTCGGCAACCTGATCCTGTATCTGCGCCACTCGCTGCCGCGCACCGAAGAGGCACTGTCGACGGTGGGCGAGGAACTCGAGCGGGCCCGCGCCTACCTCGACATCCTCAAGATCCGCATGGGTGCACGCCTGAACCTGCAGATCGACGTGTCCGACGCACTGAAAACGGTGCTGTTTCCCACCATGATGCTGCAAACGCTGGTTGAGAATGCGATCAAGCACGGGCTCGAACCGAAGCCGGGCGGCGGAACCGTATGGATCCTGGCGCGCACGCTCGACAATGCGGTGGCGCTGACCGTGGCCGACGACGGGCGCGGTTTTTCCGCCGAGGGGGGCGGCACCGGCATCGGCCTGCGCAATGTGCGCGAGCGCCTGCGCCTGGCCTACGGATCGAGTGCAACGTTCGCCATCGTCGCCAATTTCCCGAACGGGGTGGCGGCCACGATCACGGTGCCGAACAGCGTGCTGATGGGAGGCGAACATGGCTGACTGTGTGATTGCCGAAGATGAAACCCTGCTGCGCGATGCCTTCGTCGAGCTGCTCGGGCAGGAATGGCCCGAGCTCAAGATCGCAGCCGCATGCGAAGATGGCGGCAGCGCGCTCGAGGCGATCGCCGCGCACCAGCCCGAGGTGGCCTTCCTGGACATCCGCATGCCGGGCCTGTCCGGGCTGGAAGTGGCGGCCGCCATGGCCGAGGCCAGTCCGCAAACCCGGATCGTGTTCGTGACCGCCTACGACCAGTACGCGATCGACGCGTTCGAGCGCGGGGCGCTCGACTACCTGCTCAAGCCGGTCTCGCGCGAGCGCCTCGCCGCCTGCGTGCAGCGCCTGAAGGTGCGTGCGCAGGGAGAGCGGCTGGATCCGGATGCACTGGCCGCCGCGCTGCGCCAGCTCGGCAGCACCTTGCCCAACACGCGCCAGGCGCCGCCGCTGGTATGGCTCACTGCCAGCGCGGGCGCCGAAACGCGCCTGATCATGGTCGACGACGTTGCCTACTTCCAGTCCGACACCAAGTACACGGTGGTGATGACGGCCGAAGGCGAAGCACTGCTGCGCAAACCGATCCGCGAGCTGCTCGAGGTGCTCGACCCGAACACGTTCAAGCAAATCCACCGCTCCACGATCGTCAACCTGAAAGCGGTCGCCTCGATCGCGCGTGACGAAACCGGGCGTGGGGTGGTGCGCCTGAAGACGCGCCCGGAAACGCTGAGCGTGAGCCAGCCGTTCATGGCGCTGTTTCGCAGCATGTAGGAGGGGATATGTGCGCTGGCGTACGGACGAGAACATTGCCTCTGTTAAACTTGGACCCAGTTCCGACTTTTCAACCACTATCGAGGAAGTCCATGAAAACCCTGATTCTCGCCGCCGCGCTGTGCGCCGCCGCCGTACCTGCCCTGGCGCAGACCAACCTGAGCGTATCGATCGGCGACGCCGGATTTTACGGGCGCATCGATATCGGCGACTTCGCACGCCCGCAGCTGATTTTCGTCGAGCCCGTCATCATCGAGCGCCGCCGCGTTGGCGCGCAACCGATCTACCTGCGCGTGCCGCCTGGGCACGAGAAGAAATGGTCCAAGCATTGTTCCAAATACAACGCGTGCGGACAGCCGGTCTACTTCGTGCGCGACGAGTGGTACAGCAACACCTACGCGCCGCACGCCCGCGAGCAGCGCGGTCGTGACCGCCACGACGACCGTGAGCATGGCCACGACAAAGGCCACGACAAAGGGCACGACAGAGGCCACGACAAGGGGCACGACAAGGGCCACGACAAGGGCCACGACAAGGGCCACGACAAGGGCCACGGCAAGGGCCACGGCAACGACAAGCACTAAGCGCTCCGGCGCAGCGGGCGGCGCCAATGCGCGCCGCAGTGTAGACTTGCATGACGGCCGGCGCGCAGCGCGCCCCGGCGCCACATCAGGAGAGGCACTTGCGCAGCGACATAGTCATTGTTGGGGGCGGCGCAGGCGGTCTCGAACTGGCCTGCAAACTGGGCCGCAGGCTGGGCCCCTCAAGGGTGGCGCTGGTCGACAGCCGCCTTTACCACATCTGGAAACCGTCGCTGCACGAAGTCGCCGCCGGCACCCTCGACGTGCACCAGGAGGGCTTGTCCTACCTGATGCTGGCGCACGATAACGGCTTCACCTTCGTCTACGGCGCGCTGGCCGGGCTCGACACCGAACGCAAGCGCGTTGAAGTCGGCCCTGTCAGCACGGACGCGGGCGAGCAGGTGCTGCCGGCGCGCGCGCTCGAATTTGGCGCGCTGGTGATTGCCATCGGCAGCGTCGCCAACTACTTCGGCGTGCCCGGCGCCAAGGAACACACCATTTCCCTGAATGCCACCGAAGACGCCGAGCGCTTCCGCCTGACGCTGCTCAAGCTGCTGGCCGGCGCCGAGCAGGACCTGCGCCACGGCGGCCTCGACATCGTCATCGTCGGCGGCGGCGCCACCGGGGTCGAACTGGCGGCCGAACTGCGCGAGGCAAGCGCGGTGTACGCCGCCTACGGCTTCCGCCATCTGCAAAGCGAGCGCGACGTGCGCATCACCCTGCTCGAAGGGGCGAGCCGGATCCTGGCGCCGCTGCCTGAACGGGTCTCGGCGGCGGCGCTCGCACTGCTGCATCGGCGCGGCATCAAGGTGGTCACCAGTTGCCGCGTGAGCGCGGTCGGGCCGGACCGGCTCACCGATGCCGGCGGCAACAGCTACCGGGCCGATTTGTGCGTGTGGGCGGCCGGGATCGGCGCGCCGCAGGTGCTTGCCACGCTGGGCCTGCCCATCAGTGGCGCCGGGCAGGTCGAGGTCGACAGTTTCCTGCGCGTGAAGGGGCATGCCGGCCTGTATGCGCTGGGCGACTGCGCCGCCTGCGTGGACGGGGGCGGCAAGCAGGTTCCTCCGCGCGCCCAGGCGGCGCACCAGCAGGCCGACTACCTGTACCGGGCCTTGCTGCGGCAGGCGCGCGGCCAGGCCGCGCCAACCCGGCCCTACCTGTACCGCGACTACGGCTCGCTGGTGTCGTTCGGGCAGACCAGTACGGTCGGCAGCCTGATGGGGTCGCTAAAAGGCCTGAGCTGGTTCGTCGAGGGTTTCGTGGCGCGCATCATGTACGTGAGCCTGCACCTGCTGCATCACCGGGCCGTGCTCGGCACTGTGCGCACCGGGGTGCTGGCGCTGGCGCGCTTCCTGATCAAGCGCAGCAAACCCCTGGTCAAGCTGCACTGACGGCGCTGCGTATCATGCGGCGGGGCCGGCAGTTTTCGGCAGCGTCATGGTCAGCAGCGTGCCGTGCGGCTCGGCGCCGGCGAGCGTGAGCGTTCCGCCCAGGTAAATCGCACGCTCGCGCAGCATGCGCAGGCCGTGGCGTTCGCGCCCGCCGATGCAGGCGGCGCCGGGCCCGACCCCATTGTCGCGCACCGTCAGCATGATCTGTTCGTCGTTGTCGTCGAGAATCACCTCGACCTCGCTGGCCCTCGCATGCGCGGCGACGTTGCGCAGGCCTTCTTCCAGGCAGCGCAGCAGCCCGACCTTGTGCGCGCGTCCATAGCTGGCATCTTCCTCCGGCAGGCTGGCGCGTGCGCGGATGCCGTGCGCGCTGCCGAACTCGCTCACCAGCTCGGCAAGTGCGGCCTTGATCCCGAGGAATTCGAGTTTGTCATTCCACAGCGACAGTTGCATCTCCCGGTTGGCGGCGATGATGGCGAGCAGCAGCTGTTTCATCAGCGCGGCGCGATCCTGCAGCGCCTTGTCGGCAGGCAGTTGCTGGATCAGCAAACCGAGATGCATGGTCAGTGCCGTCATGGACGAGCCGAGGGTGTCGTGCAGCTGGCGCGCCAGCAGCCGGTTCTGGTCGTCCCAGCTGGTCGTCAGGTGGCCCAGCAGTTCGCCCAGGTCGGCGTTGCGCTCGGCCGCCATGCGCTGCAGTTCCGCATCGAGTTGTTGTGCTGCCGCTGCTGTCATGGGGAGGCTCAATGAAAGTTTCCCAAATCATACAACAGCTTTGGCGCCGGCGGCGCCGCGTCCGGTGCTCGCCTGCGAGCGTGAAATGGCGCACATACCTGCGCCGCGTTTACGGCCAATCTTGCGTTGCCGCTTGACCGGTTGTTTAATTTTTTAAAGGAGCATTGAATGAAAGCGAAATCCAACGACGCCGTTTCCTTGTTGACTTCCGAGCATCGCGAAGTCGCCGATCTGTTTAAACAGTACGAAGCGCTGGGCGATCGCGCCAAGGCCGGCAAGAAGCGCCTGGCCGACCAGATCTGCACTGCGCTGACCGTGCATGCGATGGTCGAGGAAGAAATTTTTTATCCGGCCGTGCGCGAGGCCGGCAAGGAGGCCGAGGAGATGATCGACGAAGCCGTGGTCGAACACGCCAGTGCCAAGGACTTGATCGCGCAGATCCAGGAGATGGACCCGGAGGACGAGCTGTACGACGCCAAGGTCAAGGTGCTGTCCGAACAGATCGAGCACCATGTCCAGGAAGAAGAAAAGGACATGTTCCCGCTGGCCCGCAAGGGCAAACTCGACCTTGAGGCCTTGGGCGCGGAAATGGCCATGCGCAAGGAGGAACTGGCGGCGGCCGGGGTCTAGCGCAAAGCGGGCAGGGGCAGAACGCTGCCCCCATTTTTTGGTGCGGCTGCTAGGCCTTGGCGCCCTGGCGCGTGCACTGGCCGATTGCGTCCAACAGGTTCTGGATCGCGACCGGCTTGACCAGATGCAAATCGAAACCGGCTTCGAGCACCCGGCGCTGGTCGTCTTCCAGCCCGTAGCCGGTCAGCGCGATCAGCTTGATGTGGCTGGTGCGGCTGTCCTTGCGCAGGCGCCGCGCCACTTCGTAGCCGTCGATGCCGGGCAAGCCAATGTCGACCAGCGCGACGTCGGGCAGGAACGAGGTCGCCATCTGCACGCCCTGGACGCCGTCCGGCGCGTGCTCGATCGCGTAGCCGTAGGCCGAAAGCATGGTCGCCATCATCTCGCGGCCATCCTC
>JBAQKU010000258.1:0-13156 GCA_049301315.1 Telluria sp. | reverse complement strand
GTTCAGGCAGCTGCGCACCACGCCGACCCTGAGCTTGCCCGACAGGCCAGTGCTGCCGCGCAGCGCCTTGACCGCGTTGGTCAGCTCGCTGAGCGCGCCTGCCTTGTTGCCGGCGGCCTCGTGCATGATGCCGAGCGCGACCGCCTTGCACACATCGGTATTGGGATTGCCGCGCATGGACTTCTCGAGGTCGCGCACGACGCCGCCGGCCTGCACCGAATCGCCCTTCTTGACCAGCGCCCTGACCAGGTTGACATGGTCTTCCGGATCGCGAAATTCCGAGTACTTGGCCTTGGCGACGACCTGCTTGAAGGACTTCTCGGCCATCGCAGGGTCGCCCGCGTCGAGTGCGACTTCACCGAGCCGGCGCAGGCGCCTGACCATGTGCGGCGAGATCGCGACGGCGTCTTCCAGCACGCGCTGGGCGCGGTTGGCCACGCCTCTGGCTTCGTAGCAGCGCGCCAGCAGGTCGTAGGCCGCCATGAATTTCGGATTGTCCGCGATCAGCTTGGTCAGCGCCGCTTCGGCTTCCTCGACGCGGTCCTGCTCGAACAAGGCCCTGGCCAGCCCAAGCTGGGCCCAGCCGGCAGGCTTGGCCGCCAGGATCGCCGCGTACACGCTTTCCGCGTCGTTCAGCTCGCCCAGGCTCATGTGCAGCTCGGCGCGCAGGCGCGCAAATTCGGTCGCATGGCGCGCCTGCGCGCTCTCGGCCGCGGCGCAGGCCTTGATCGCCTCGCGCAGGTTGCCCTGGCCGATCAGCTGGTACACCGGAAGGAAGGCAGTGCGGCGCTCGAGCGCACGGTCGATGCGCTGACTCAGCACATCGACCGTGAACGGCTTGAGGATATAGTCGGTGGGGGTCAGCTCGGCCGCGCTCACGACCTTGCTGTACACGCCCTCGGAGGTGATCATGATGAAGATGGTCCACAAACCGATCAGTTTGTGGTGGCGCAGGTCCTCGAGCAGTTGCTGGCCGTCCTGGCCGTTCTCCTGGCCGCTGCCGAGATCGTACTCGCACAGCACGATATCGAACGATCGCTTGGACAACTGCCGGATGGCGGTGCCGGAACTGACCGCGAACTCGAGCTTGGTGATGTTCGACTGGACCAGCATGTTCTGCAGGCTGCCGCGCATACCGGGATTCGGATCGATCACCAACACGGACAGATTGGAATTATCTTGCATCTTTTACTCTCGTCTCCCCGGGTTCACAGGGTTGGTTCTTGCGTTGTACGTTCTTGCGTCTTGCGCAGACGTTCTTATACGCTGTTACGGTTGTTATCGGTCTGGCCTGGAACTTCTTGAAACGTTACGATACGCTATTGTGCACGGCGCAGGCAACATGTGCGCTGCGCAAAGCACTTAGCCGCTAGCTTGCACCACACTTCTGAGCGACGCCCCATCGTGAATGATGTCGTCAATTTTCCAGCAGCCGTTTTCGCGGCGCAGGGCGATATGCGTGGTGCGTGCTATGGACGGGCCGCCGCGCTCGACCGAAAAACGAAACGAATAGATCACGTGCGCCTCGTCTCGCCTGCGCATCGATTGTTTAAATAACATGGGAGGCCGGGCAGCTCCTTCCTGCGAATTGGTCCAGAGATCGCCTCCGCACAAGCCGCAGATGTCGTTATTCGCGCGTGCCGTGGCCGCGTCGCGCCGGATCGCGGCCAGGAACCCGGCGCTGATGAAGCGTTCTGAATCGTGCGCGGCAAGGCCCGGCCTGTTTTTCCAGACCCAGCGCGCCACCGATGCCGGCGAATCGCCAACGCAGGCGGGCGGCGCGGCCAATGCCGGGACCACGCATAGTGCGAGCACTGCCGCGGCGGCCAGCCTTAGCACCGGCACCGTCGCTGCCGTTTATTCGACCACATGGTAATTTCTTCCATCGTTAACCTTGCGCGGCGCATTCCTGAAATAAATCGTGCGCTCATGAACCTCCTGCCCGACCCACTGGTCGACCACCTGGATTCCGATGACGGTTTGTCCGAGGTAGATCGCGACGTGCGACGTGCCATCGACTTTATTGCCATAGCGCTGGTTCTGGTCGAACGTGGCGATCGCGCACCCGCGCGCGATGGTGTTGTCGCCATGAACCAGGGCGCCCTGGCGCCATGCCGATGTATGCGGCATCTTGGCCGCCGCGCGGGCATATGCGACGCAGTGGCCGTTTCCGACCACGGTTCCCATGAGCTTGTGAGGATCGCCAGCAATGTAAGCCATGTGATATCTCCTTCAATGAGGCCGATGTCGCTTGACATGCAAAACAATCGCCGCGACCTGGACAGCGTAAGCCTGGGCGAGCGTGGCCGGCGTGACCCTGATCAAGCCGGGCAAGTGCATGACGCAACGTTTCAGGACGACGCGAACCGCATGGGCGGGCTAGAGCGGCTCCCGGGTGCCGCCGCGGTGCTGTTCGACCGCGTCGAACATGGCGCTGACCATGCTGCGTTCGGTCTCGCTCAGCTCCGGACGCCATACCTCGAACAGCAGCACGACACGCGTCTCGCTGCTGTCGTTCCAGGCTTCGTGTTCAATCGTATCGTCAAACAGCCAGGCCTTGCCCACTTGCCATTCGCGCGTGTCATTGCCAACGCGAAATGCACAGGCAGGCGGCACGATCAATGGCAGGTGGCAGATCAGGCGGGTATTGGTCTGGCCGGTGTGGGCGGGAATCCGTGCGCCGGGGCGCAACAGCGAAAACAGGACGGATGGCGTGCTTGTCAGGGGCGCCTCGCGCAACGCGTCGAGGGTGCGCGGGCAGCGCGCGGCGTGATCGGCGACCGGCTTGCCGTCGCGCAGCAGGTAGAACGCGCTCCAGTCGGGATTGTTCATCATGCCGCCCTGGTTCAGCGTGGCGCGCGCATCGCTGGCCTGGACGTAGGGCTGGAACGCGTCCTGCTCGCGCATGACCGCCAGCAGCTCCTCGCGGATCGCGTCGGTCGCGGCCTCCAGCCGGTCCATCCAGGCGCTTTCGCCGCGCTCGTGGAACTGGATCTGCGGCAGTTCGGGGAAGTAGTACAGGCGCGGTTCCTGGAAATAGACCTGCTTGCGCCCGGTCAGCAGATCGAGCGACTGCGCAAAGCGCGCCGACCCCGCGCCGTGGCTGGCCAGTTGCCCGCGCAGGTAGGTCTCGAACTCCTGGGCATGGCGCTCGCACATCTCCTGCGCACGCGCGACCTGCCTGACCATGTCGCCTGACAGTTGCGCGGCCGGCGGCGCGCACTTGAGCACCGCCTGGTAGAACGACACGGCCGATCGGGCGTTGCCGCTGGCGTGGAGATAGTCCGCCTTGTGCAGCAAGGCCCGTACATTGCGCGGTTCCAGCCGCAGCGCGGCATCGGTGGCGGCCTGTGCGCCGGCATGGTCGCCCAGTGAGGTGCAGGCGTACGCCAGGCCAAGAAAGGTGGAGCCGTCGGCTTTTCCTTCAGCAACAACACGTTCGAACGAGCGCCGTGCGAGGGCGGCATTGCCGTCGCGCAGGGCATCGGCGCCAGCTTGATCCAGAGCACGGGCTTCAGAAACGGACAAGGCCATGTTGCCACCAATGGAATTTAGTTGACATGAAGTATTTACTTCCTGACAGCAACAGTCAAGCAATCGTTTGATTCGCAACTTCGGCCAATCGAAAACTCATCGGCCGGTGGGCAGACTGGCAATGGTGCAACGCGTTATAATGTCGGCCTAAAGGAATTCCAGCATCACTCGAACTGTGCCATTCTTACCTTTAACCTGCGGCCACGCTGCATCAACCCTCTCCCGACCATGCTGATCCTGCCCGGCTCCAATGCCCTGTCCGTATTTCGTAAGCAACGTCTCCTGAGCCAGCTGCAAGACATCGCGTCGTCCATCGCGTCGGTGCAGGCACGCTTCTACCACTTCATCGATACCGGTTCGGCGCTGTCGGTCGACGACACGGCACGGCTGGCTGCGATGCTCACTTACGGCGAGCCGGCGCCGGATGCGGCCGCGGACGGGGTTGCCGAGGAATTTTTCGTCATTCCGCGTTTCGGCACGATCTCGCCGTGGGCATCGAAAGCGACCGATATCGCGCACAACTGCGGCATGGGCCACATCCACCGCATCGAACGCGGCGTCGCCTACACCATCCACCTCAGGACCGGCATCCTGGGCAGCAGCATCGGCGCGGCCAAGAAGCTCTCGGCGGACGAGGCGCAGGCAGTCGCTGGCGCGCTGCACGACCGCATGACCGAGAGCGTGTTGCGCAATGCGGACCAGGCAGCGAACCTGTTCAACGAGCTCGAAGCGAAGCCGCTCGAATCGATCGACGTGCTGGGCGCGGGCAAGGCGGCGCTGGAAAAAGCCAATACCGACCTGGGACTGGCCATGTCGGACGACGAAATCGACTACCTGCTGGCCGCGTTCACGGCGGCCGAACGCAATCCGACCGACGTCGAACTGATGATGTTCGCGCAGGCGAACAGCGAGCATTGCCGCCACAAGATCTTCAACGCCGACTGGGTGATCGACGGCGTGGCGCAGGAAAAGTCGCTGTTCCAGATGATCAAGAACACGCACCAGCTGCAGCCGAAGGGCACCATCGTCGCCTACAGCGACAATTCCTCGATCATGGAGGGAGCGAGCGTGACGCGCTTCTACCCGCGCGGGGCCGGCCACGAATACGCCGCCTCGACCGAACTGACCCACACCTTGATGAAGGTCGAGACGCACAACCACCCGACCGCGATCGCGCCGTTTCCGGGCGCCTCGACCGGCGCCGGCGGCGAGATCCGCGACGAAGGCGCGACCGGGCGCGGCGCCAAGCCAAAGGCCGGCCTGACCGGCTTCACGGTCTCGAACCTGATGCTGCCGGACGCGCTGCGCTCATGGGAAAACGCCGGCAGCGTGACCGCGCCGCTGGCCCAGCGCACGCCGGCCGGCATCTACGGCAAGCCGGACCGGATCGCCTCGCCGCTGCAGATCATGATCGAAGGTCCGATCGGCGGCGCTTCCTTCAGCAACGAATTCGGGCGTCCGGTCCTGGGCGGCTACTTCCGCACCTACGAACAGAACGTCGGCCCGCGCTCCGGCGGCACCGGCGACACCGTGTTCGGGTATCACAAGCCGATCATGATCGCAGGCGGCATGGGCAATATCGCCGACCAGCACACCCACAAGAACGAGATCCCGGTCGGCAGCCTGCTGATCCAGCTGGGCGGGCCCGGCATGCGCATCGGCATGGGCGGCAGCGCCGCATCGTCGATGGCGACCGGCACCAACACCGCCGATCTCGATTTCGACTCGGTCCAGCGCGGCAACGCCGAAATGGAGCGGCGCGCGCAGGAAGTGATCAACGCGTGCTGGCAGATGGGCGCCGACAATCCGATCATCTCGATCCACGACGTGGGCGCCGGCGGGCTCTCGAACGCCTTCCCCGAAATCACCAACGACGCCAGGCGCGGCGCGATCTTCGACCTGCGCAAGGTTCCGCTCGAAGAAAGCGGCATGGCGCCCAAGGAAATCTGGAGTAACGAATCGCAGGAGCGCTATGTGCTGGCGATCTCGCCGGACAACCTGGCGCTGTTCGGCGGCCTGTGCGAACGCGAGCGCTGCCCGTTTGCGGCAGTGGGCGTGGCGACCGAAGAGCGCCAGCTCAAGCTGATCGATCCACAACTGGGCAATTGCCCGGTCGACATGCCGATGGACGTCCTGCTCGGCAAGCCACCGAAGATGCAGCGCGACGTGCAGCACGTGCATGACGAACTGCCCGCCATCGACCTGACCGGGCTGGAGCTGGACGACATTGCGCGGCGCGTGCTGCTGCTGCCGGCCGTGGCCGACAAGTCCTTCCTCATCACGATCGGCGACCGTACCGTTGGCGCGACCACCGTGCGCGACCAGATGGTCGGCCCGTGGCAGGTCCCGGTAGCCGACTGCGCGGTCACGGCGATGAGCTTCGAAGGCTACCTTGGCGAAGCGATGGCGATGGGCGAGCGGACGCCGCTGGCCGTCATCGACGCCGCGGCATCGGGCCGCATGGCGGTCGGCGAGGCGGTCACCAACATCGCCGCCGCGCCGATCCGGGACATCTCCGACATCAAGCTGTCGGCCAACTGGATGGCCGCCTGCGGCCAGCCAGGCCAGGACGCGGCCCTGTTCGACACCGTCAAGGCGGTCGGCATGGAACTGTGCCCGGCGCTTGGCATCAGCATCCCGGTCGGAAAGGATTCGCTGTCGATGCGCACCACCTGGCGCGACGACGACCAGTCGAAGGCCGTGCTCTCGCCGGTGTCGCTGATTGTCACTTCGTTCGCACCGGTGACCGACGTGCGCCGTGCGCTGACACCGCAAATCAGGACCGACGCGGGCGATACCGTCATGATCCTGATCGACCTGGGACGCGGCGAGAACCGCATGGGCGCCTCCGCGCTCGCGTTCGTGACCGAGCAGCTTGGCAACGACGCGCCGGACGTGGACAGCCCGCAGGACCTGAAGGCATTCTTCAGCGCGATCCAGTCCCTCAACGGCGACGGCAAGCTGCTTGCCTACCATGACCGTTCCGACGGCGGCCTGTTCGCCACGCTGTGCGAGATGGCGTTTGCCGGCCGCAGCGGCCTGTCGATCAACCTCGACATCCTCGCGCACGAGAGCGAGCACGCAGCCGATTGGGGCGACGCCAAGAACTGGGCCGGGCAAGTGTCCGAGCGGCGCAACGAACTGACGTTGCGCGCGCTGTTCTCCGAAGAACTGGGCGCAGTGATCCAGGTGCGCGCCGAGGAAAAGAGCCTCGTGATGAATGTGCTGCGCGCGCACGACCTGGGCGCATGCAGCCATATCATCGGCAAGCCGAACGATCGCGGCGTGATCGAGTTCATGCGCGACGCGAAGACCATCTACAGCGAGCGGCGCAGCGCGCTGCACCGCCTGTGGAGCGAAACGAGCTGGCGCATCGCATGCCTGCGCGACAATCCGGCCTGCGCCGACGCCGAATACGAGCGCCTGCTCGACGAAACCGATCCCGGCATCAGCCCCAAGCTCACGTTCGACCTGTCCGAGAACGTGGCCGCGCCATTCATCGCCAGCGGAATACGCCCGCGCATTGCGATCCTGCGCGAGCAGGGCGTCAATTCGCACGTCGAAACGGCGTGGGTGATGCACCAGGCCGGCTTTGCAGCGGTCGACGTGCACATGAGCGACCTGATTGCGGGCCGCGTGCGGCTCGACGACTTCCAGGGCGTGATCGCCGTTGGCGGCTTCTCGTACGGCGACGTGCTGGGCGCGGGCGAAGGCTGGGCCAAGACCATCCTGTTCAACGACAAGCTGGCCGACCAGTTTGCGCGCTTCTTCGCGCGCAGCGACAGCTTCGGGCTGGGCGTATGCAACGGCTGCCAGATGATGAGCAACCTGAAATCGATGATCCCGGGCGCGCACGCATGGCCCAAGTTCACCCGCAACAAGTCCGAGCAGTTCGAAGGGCGCTTTGCGATGGTTGAAGTGCTCGACTCGCCGTCGATCTTCTTTAGCGGGATGGCCGGAACCCAGACGCCGATCGCGATTGCGCACGGAGAAGGCTATGCCGACTTCTCGCAGACCGGCGATATCGCGCAGGTGACGCAGGCGATGCGCTATGTGGACAACTACGGCGCGCCGACCGAAGCGTACCCGTTCAATCCGAACGGATCGCCGGGCGGGCTGACCTCGGTCACGACGCCCGATGGGCGCTTCACGGTGCTGATGCCGCATGCCGAGCGCGTGTTCCGCAGCGTGCTGCAGTCCTGGCATCCGGACGCGTGGGGCGAGGATGCGCCGTGGATGCGCATGTTCCGCAATGCGCGCAAGTGGGTGGGCTAACGGTTTCGTTCTTTCCCGATTTGGCAGACAAAAAAAAGCGCCCCGAAAGGCGCTTTTTTCATGGACGCGATCCGCTTACTGGATCTTGGCCTTTTTCATCAGGTCTTCGCGGTACGCTTGCAGCTTGCGCTGTTGCAGCGATTCAGCCACCTGTTGCTTGACTTCTTCAAGCGCCGGGATCTTGGCGGCACGGGTGTCTTCCAGCTTGATCACGTGGTAGCCGAACTGCGACTTGACCGGGGTCTCGGTGATCGCGCCTTTTTGCAGCGCTACCATCGCCTTCGAGAATTCAGGCACGTAGGAAGCCGGGCTTGCCCAGTCCAGGTCGCCGCCGTTCGCAGCCGAACCGTCTTTCGACTGCTTGGCCAGTTCTTCGAACTTGCCGCCTGCCTTGAGCTTGGCGATGATGGCCTTGGCTTCGTCTTCGGTCGCTACCAGGATGTGGCGTGCGTGGTATTCCTTCTCGCCCACTTGTGCCTTGTACTTGTCGTACTCGGCCTTGATGTCGGCGTCCTTGATCGGGTTCTTCTTGACGTAGTCGGCCAGCATCGCGTTGATGATGATGCTCTGGCGTGCGTTCTCAAGCTGCGCTTTCACGTCCGCATGGGTGCCGAAACCTTTCTTGTCGGCTTCCTGGATCAGCACTTCACGGCCGATCAGGTCCTTCTTGATCGCTTCGCGCAGTTGCGGCGAATCGGCTTGCTTGCCTTGGGCAACAACTTGCTTGACGACCTGGTCGACTTTCGAGGCAGGAATAGCCTTGCCGTTGACGGTCGCGACATTCTGCGCGAACACTGGTGCCGCGGCGAGGGCGATCACGGCTAACAACAAACGGGCTGGTTTTAACATCATCATTCAGATCCTATAAAAATCAAAAGGTGCGCCTGTCTTGCAGTGCGCTTGCACGAACACAGATAAGGATAACCGGCGCGCGAGGGCGCCGGCAACAACCATTACTGAATCTTGGCTTTCTTTACCATTTCTTCCTGGTAGGCTTGCAGCTTCTTTTGCTGCAGGCCTTCGGCGATCTGCGGCTTGACTTCTTCCAGCGAAGGCAGCTTGGCCGTACGCACGTCGTCCAGCTTGATCACGTGGAAACCGTTCGGGGTCTGCACCGGGGTCTCGGTGACCTGGCCTTTTTGCAGGGCGGTGAAGGCGGCGCTGAACTCTTTCGGGAAGGACGACGGGGTAGCCCAGTCGAGATCGCCGCCGTTGGCAGCGGTGCCCTGGTCTTTCGAGGTCTTGGCCAGGTCTTCGAACTTGGCGCCGGCCTTGAGCTTGGCAATGACATCCTTCGCTTCGGCTTCGGTGCTGGTCAGGATATGGCGCACGTGGTATTCCTTGTCGCCGGCCTGGGCCTTGAAGCGGTCGTATTCGGCCTGGATGTCGGCATCCTTGACCGGGTTCTTGTCGAGGTAGTCGCGCACCAGGGCGTTGATGACGATGGCCTGGCGCGCGTTTTCAAGTTGCTGCTTGACGGTCGCGTCTTTATCGAAGCCTTTCTTGAGCGCTTCTTGCATCAGCACTTCACGTGCGATCAGGTCTTTCTTGATCATCTCGCGCAACTGCGGCGAATCAGGTTGCTGCCCTTGCGCGACCACCTGCTTGACCACGGCTTCCGCACGGGACGAAGGGATGGCTTTGCCGTTCACGACCGCGATGTTCTGCGCGAAAACAGGCATCGCAACAACGGCGAGTAGTGCTAACAGCAAACGAGCTGGCTTAAAAGTCATTATGAATTCCTGAGAAAGGGAAGTGGACAAGATGTTAGATTAATTATTTTACTTTGCGTTTCGATTGTCGGATATGTTTCTTAAGAATGCCTGAAACCAGTACCGGGTTTTACAGCTCGGAGGGGGCCAGTGCCGTGATCGCAAGCGCGTGTATATCGGTGTGCATCATATCGTGCACGGAATCATACACGAGTCGATGTCGCATGACGAGCCTGAGCCCCTCGAAACGCTCTGAAACGATGGTCAGCCGATAGTGTCCGCCGCCCGACTTGGCGCCCTCGTGCCCGGCATGCATGGCGGACTCGTCCGTGAGCTCGAGCACGCTCGGTGCGAGCGCCGCTTCGAGCAGGGCGCGGATGCGTTCGGGACGGGTAATGGCAGTGTTCACGCTTCCTCCTGGATGTACTTGGACAGAAACAGGGTCTGACCGATGATAAATGCAAAGAAAATACCGGTGATGCCAAACAGCTTGAAGCTGACCCAGGCGCTGGTGTCGTTCTTGAAGACAACAAACGCCACGAACAGGTTCAACAGGCCAAGCACGAAGAAGAAACTCATCCACGCCAGGCCGACCCGGGTCCAGACCGCTTCGGGCAGCTTGATGGTCTGCTCCATGACCTGGCGCATCAGGTTCTTCCTGAAGCCGAATTGCGCGACGAACAGCGCAAGCGCGAATACCCAGTACAGGATGGTCGGCTTCCACTTGATGAAATTTTCGTCGTGGAAGTAAATCGTGGCGCCGCCGAAGACGGCGATCACGGCGAACGACACCCACAGCATGCCGTCGACCTTGCGCCCGCGCAGCTTGACATAAGCGATCTGGGCCAGCGTGGCGAGGATCACCACGACGGTCGCGAGCATGATCGGGGCCTGTTCGGCCTTGACTGCGCCGCCGGCGATCAGGCCGCTCATGTACTGCGACACGAGCGCGAAGGCCTCCTGGCGATTGGCTTCGCCCAGCTTGAATACGGCGAAAAACAGGAGGATGGGGAAAAAGTCGAACAGGAATTTCATGGTTGGGCCGGGCTCAGGTTGGTTCGAAGCGCAGTGAAGCGGAATTGATGCAGTAGCGCAGGCCCGTGGGCGGCGGGCCGTCCGGGAACACGTGTCCAAGGTGGGCGTCGCATACCGCGCAAATAATCTCGGTGCGCAGCATACCATGGCCGCGGTCGGTTTTTTCAATCACCTTGGCCGGATCGATGGCCCTGAAATAGCTCGGCCAGCCGCAGCCGGACTCGAATTTGGCGTCGGACTCGAACAGCGGCGTGTTGCAGCACACACAGGTATAGATGCCATGCTCGTGGTGATCCCAGAACTGGCCCGTGAAGGCGCGCTCGGTGGCCGCGTGGCGCGTCACCTGGTATTGCATCGGATCGAGCATGGCGCGCCATTCGGCGTCGGTTTTAGTCACTTTGCTTGTCATGGATATCTTTCAGGATGAACAGCTCACTTCAAGGGCGCTGGCCCAGTCCGGCGGCAGCGCGGCATAGGCTTCGTTGCCGGGCTGCTCGTCGAACGGGTGTTCCAGCACCGCCAGCAGCTTCGCCACTTCCGAGAAATCCTTGTTCTGGGCTTTTTCAATGGCGAGCTGCGCCAGGTAGTTGCGCAGCACGTACTTGGGGTTGACCGCGTCCATTGCCAGCTTGCGCACGCTGTCGCTGCTTTGCTCGCGGCGCAGGCGCGCCCGGTAGGACCCGGCCCAGGCATCGAAGGCGGCGCGGTCGATGAACAGGTCGCGCACCGGCGCGTCGCGCTCGGGCGCTGCGAGCTGCAACTGGCCGAGCGTGCGGAAGAACTGGGTGAAATCGACGTGGTTGTCTTGCATCAGCGTAAACATGCCATCGAACAGGATACGGTCATCTTCCTCGACGATCCTTAAGCCCAGCTTGGCGTGCAACAAGGCATCCATGCTGGCGCCGAACGCGTCCTGGTACACGCCGAGCGCTTCCTGCGCGTCTTCGACGGTCCCGATCAGCGGCAGCAGCGCCTGTCCCAGCGCATAGCAGTTCCAGTGCCCGATCTGCGGCTGGTTGGCATACGCATAGCGGCCCTGCTGGTCGGTGTGGTTGCAGATATGGCCGGAATCGAAGGCTTCCATGAAACCGAACGGGCCGTAGTCGAGCGTCAGGCCCAGTACCGACATATTGTCTGTGTTCATCACGCCATGCATGAAGCCGACCGCCTGCCACTGCGCAATCATGTGCGCGGTGCGGCGTGTCACCTCGGCCAGCAGCGCCTTGTAGGGATTGGCTTCGGCGCGCAATTCCGGGTAAAAAGCGTCGATCACGTAGTCGGCCAGGGTACGCAACTGTTCCGGCTTGTCGCCGTAAAACCAGTGCTCGAAGGAGCCGAAACGCACGAAGCTGCGCGCCATGCGGGTGAGCACCGCCGCGCTCTCGAGCGTCTCGCGCATGACGCCCTGATCGGAGCCGGTGACCATCAGCGCACGCGTGGTGGGGATGCCGAGCGCGGCCATTGCCTCCGAGCACAGGTATTCGCGGATCGTGGAGCGCAGCACGGCGCGCCCGTCGCCCATGCGCGAGTACGGGGTCAGGCCGGCGCCCTTGAGCTGCAGTTCCATCGGGCCATCGGCGCTGGCCAGCTCGCCCAGCAGGATGGCGCGGCCATCCCCCAATTGCCCGGCCCAGACGCCGAACTGGTGCCCTGAATAAACGGCGGCCAGCGGTTTGGCGCGCGCCGGCACCTTGCTGCCGCTAAATACGGCAACAAAGTCCTCAAGCGCGAGCGCGTCCGCGTCGAGCCCGACCAGCGCCGCCGCCTTCGCGCTGGCCGCGACAAAATAGGGCGCGGGAAGAGGCGTGGGCATCAGGCGGGTGTAGAAGGCGGGAGGCAATTCGGCGAAGGAGTTGTCCAGCGGCAGATCGTCGGCAATGATGGCAGTTCCAGTCGGAGAAGGCGTGATGCCGGAATTTTACTCCACCGTTCGATTCTGATTGTGCACACGCCGTTTTTGCGCGTGTTCGCTCTTGCGGTACTGCAATGATGGTGCGTCGGCGTAGCGAAAACAATAGATGTTCCGGCATCATCGTGCGAAACTCATTCCCCGCGGTCATTCAGCTACAGGAGAGGCAACATGTCACATCCGACGAGTCCCCTGATGGGCCAGATGATGAGCCAGCCCTTGCTCATCTCCAGCACTATCGAATTTGCGGCCAATCGGGGTCTGTCCCCGATTTCTCGAAATCGGTAAATCGGGGACAGACCCCGATTAAGGAAATCGGTAAATCGGGGACAGACCCCGATTAAGCACTGCGGCGCGACGGAGATCGTGTCGCGACGGGTCGAGGGCGACCTGCAGCGCCATACCTACCGCGCTTGGCGTGAAGATGGGCGAACGGGTCGCCACGCTGGCGTGGAATGGCTACCGCCACATGGAGCTGTATTACGCCGTGTCCGGCACGGGCGGCCAACTGCCGGCAGCGTGATCGCTGCAAGGGCCGCCGTGTCCTAAAGCTGGACCTTCGCGCTCGCGACCTCGATCACCAGTGCGCCGCGGGCCCACGGGAACATCGACTTGGCGCGCTCGGCGTCCGGACCTTCACTCAGGACGCTGGCGGTTCCCTCCAGCAGGCAGCCCTGGCCCGGGCCATGGC
>JBAQKU010000257.1:0-1714 GCA_049301315.1 Telluria sp. | reverse complement strand
TTGCGCGACCAGGCGCGCGCCGGCCACCAGGCTGGCGATGAAGCTCTTGGTCGCGGCCACGCTTTGTTCCTTGCCCGCGTGCAGCGGCATGGCCCATTCGGCGGCGTGCGCCAGCGGCGAATCGATGTCGTTGACGAGCGCAATGGTGGTGGCGCCGCCGTCGCGGAAGTAGCGGATCGGCTCGACCACGTCCGGGCTCTGGCCCGACTGCGAGATCGCGATGGTGAGCGTATCGCGCGTGACGAGCGGCGACTTGTGCAGCGTGACGAGCGACATCGGCAGCGATGCGACCACCCGGCCCAGGCGCGCCATGATCAGGTAGGCGCAGTAATTGGCGGCATGGTCGGAACTGCCGCGCGCCACGGTAAGCGCCGTATTGAAGGGCGTGGTCCTCAATGTGCGGCCAAGGTCCGCGTAGCGTTCCCCGTCGCGCGACAATTGCAGGGCGACGCATTCGGCCGCGGATACGGCTTCCTTAAGCATCATTGAGGTCACACAATTCTCCTTCGATATAAACAGCCTTGATGTTCAGGTCGCGGTCGAGCACCACGATGTCGGCGAAACAGCCGGGCGCGAGGCGTCCGCGCTCAAGCTCGCCCAGGTAATCGGCGGCAAAAGTCGACACCCGCTTCGATGCATCGGCCAGATCGAGCCCCAGGCCGACCAGGTTGCGCAGCGCCTGGTCCATGGTCAGCGTGCTGCCGGCCAGCGTGCCGTCGGGCAGGCGCACCCCGCCCATGCACTTGTGGACCTTCTGGCTGCCCAGCATGTACTCGCCGTCCGGCATGCCGCTGGCGGCGGTCGAATCGGTCACGCAATACAGGTGCGGAATGGCGCGCAGGGCCACCTTGATGGCGCCCGCATGCACGTGCAGCAGGTCGGGGATCAGCTCCGCGTACTGGGCATGCGCGAGCGCCGCGCCGACCATGCCCGGCTCGCGGTGGTGCAGGGCGCTCATCGCGTTGAACAGGTGGGTGAAGCCGGCCGCGCCGTGTTCGAGCGCGGCCACGCCGTCCTCGTAGGTGCCGAGGGTATGGCCGACCTGCACCCGGATGCCGGCCTCGGACAGCTCCTTCACCAGGCGCAGGTGGCCCTCGATTTCGGGCGCCACGGTAATCAGGCGCAGTGGCGCATGGGTGCCCAGTTCCCGCACTTCGGCCAGCGTTGCGGCGCGCGCGAAGGGCGGCTGCGCGCCGAGCTTGCCGGAATTGATATACGGGCCTTCGAGGTGCGCGCCGAGGATGCGCGCCGCGCCCGGGCGCCGCTCGGCGCAGGCCGCGCCGATGGCCTTGAGCGCGGCCTCGATTTCATGGGGCGGGGCTGTCATGGTGGTCGCCAGCAGGCTGGTGGTGCCGTGCCGTGCGTGCATGGCCGCGATCACGCCGGGCGCGTCGCCGCCTTCCATGACGTCCCTGCCGCCACCGCCGTGCACGTGCAGGTCGATGAAGCCGGGGATGATGTAATCGTCGCCATTGGCCGAGGGATCGGCTGCGCCGCCCGTGACGCCTTCGATCCGCTGGCCGAAGCCGATGACGCCGCTGACCCAGCCGTCCGGGGTCAGGATATTGCCGTTTACCGCATTGCGCATCGGTGCGACCCCGCTATGAATTGTCATTGGTTCTTCACGTGCCGCGCAATCATGCGCAACGCGCCGCTGGCGGCATCGCCCTGCGGCGCCACGCTGCGCTCGAGCAGCTCGGGCGGCAGCCAGGCG
>JBAQKU010000256.1:0-13664 GCA_049301315.1 Telluria sp. | reverse complement strand
TGATTGCGGCGCGCATCGCGCGCTTTCACGGCTCCGAGCGGATCCGCGCACGCCTGGCCATGCTGGACGCGAGGGAAGCGGCGCTCGCCAAGCCGCGCACAAGCGGCCAGCGCACGCCGTATTTTTGCTCCGGCTGCCCGCACAACCAGTCGACCCGGGTGCCGGCCGGTTCGTGCGCGCTGGGCGGCGTGGGCTGCCACCTGATGGCGGTGTGGATGGGGCGCAGCACCGTGACCATCAGCCACATGGGCGGCGAAGGCGCAAGCTGGCTTGGCGTCGCCCGCCACACCGGCACGCGCCATGTGTTCGCCAACATGGGCGACGGCACCTATCACCATTCCGGCCTGCTCGCGATTCGCGCCGCGGTCGCCGCCGATGTCAACATCACCTACAAGATCCTGTACAACGACGCCGTGGCGATGACCGGCGGCCAGCCGGTGGACGGCCCGCTCAATGTCGCGCAGATCACGCGCCAGCTCGACGCGGAAGGCGTGCGCAGCATCACCGTGCTGGCAGACGATCCGAAAAAATACGGGGCTGGCGAGCGCTTTGCGCCCGGCGTGACGATCGGCCCGCGCGAAGACCTGGAAGCGGTGCAGCGCGCCTTGCGCGACACGCCCGGGGTGAGCGTACTGATTTACGACCAGACCTGCGCGGCCGAAAAACGCCGCCGCAGGAAGCGCGGCACCTGTCCGGACCCTGCCCTGCGCATCTTCATCAACGAAGCGGTATGCGAAGGCTGCGGCGATTGCGGCGCGAAATCGAACTGCCTGTCGATCACGCCGGTGGAAACCGAGTACGGCCGCAAGCGCATGATCGACCAGTCGAGCTGCAACAAGGATTACACCTGCGTCGCGGGCCTGTGTCCCGCGATCGTCAGCGTGGAAGGCGGCGCGCCGCGCAAGGGCCAGGCCGCGGCGACGGGCAACATCGACTTCGCAGCCATTCCCGAGCCGGTGATGCCGCAGCTGGCCGCGCCTTACAGCATCCTGATCGCCGGTATCGGCGGCAGCGGCGTGGTCACCATTGGTGCGCTGATCGGCATGGCGGCCCATATCGAAGGGCGCGGCGCGTCGGTGCTCGACATGACGGGCCTGGCGCAAAAGGGCGGCGCGGTGCTCTCGCATGTGCGCCTTGCCGCCCACCAGCACCAGCTGCACGCGGCGCGCATAGCAACCGGCGACGCCAACAGCGTCCTTGGGTGCGACATCGTGGTGGCCGTCGGCGACGATGCGCTCGACAAGATGCGGGCCGGCCTCACGCGCGCCATCGTCAACACCGGGTGCGCGATCACCGGCGAATTCATGCGCGATCCCGACTACGCCTTCCCGTTTGCCGCCATGCAGGACCAGGTACGCGCCGCGGTCGGGACCGGCGCCGCCGATTTCGTGGACATTTCGCGCCTGGCCACCTTGCTGACCGGGCATTCCATCATGGCTAACATGTTCATGCTCGGTTACGCATTCCAGAAGGGGATGGTGCCGGTATCTTCGGCCGCGCTGATACAGGCGATCGAGTTGAACGGCGTCGCAATCGAAGAAAACCGCAAGGCATTCCTGTGGGGCCGGCGCACCGCCTTCGATCCGGAAGGCGTCGAGCGCATTGCGCGCGCCGCCGAACCGGTTCCAGCTTCGCACCTGCTGTCGCGCAGTCTCGATGAAACCATCGTGCGCCGCCGCGACTATTTGAGCGGCTATCAGAATCCGGCTTACGCACGCCGTTACACCGATCTTGTCGAACGCGTGCGCCGGGCCGAAAGCGCGCTTGCGCCGGACAGCACCGCCTTGTCCGATGCGGTGGCGCGCAATTATTTCAGGCTGCTCTCCTGCAAGGACGAGTACGAAGTGGCGCGCCTTTATGCCAGCGCGCAGTTCAGCGACGCGCTGCATGCCGCGTTCGAAGGCCGCTTCCGCTTGCGCTTTCACCTGGCCGTGCCGTTCCTGTCGCAGCCGGACCCGGTTACCGGCGAACCCGCGAAACGCCGCTACGGTGCCTGGATGATGCACGCGCTGCGCTTGCTGGCGCCGCTCAAGGTGTTGCGGGGCACGCCGCTCGACCTGTTCGGCTACAGCGACGAGCGGCGCATGGAACGCGCCTTGCCGGCGCACTACGCAGCGTCCATCGAGACCGTGCTTGCGACGCTGACGGCCGACAAGCTGGAACGCGCCAGCGAGATTGCGCGGGTGCCGGAAGCGATCCGCGGCTATGGTCCCATCAAGCTGCGCAGCATGGCCGCGGCGCACCAGCGCGAGATGCAATTGCTCGCTTCATGGCAGGCAAACTGAATTCTTGACAAGGAAAAATCGCAATGACTAGCTTATCCGCCCGCTTCGCCTCCGGCCTGTTCGCCGCGCCACTCTGGCGCAGCGCCTTCCGCCCGTTCTTCCTGCTCGGCGCGGCCTTTGGCGCACTGCTCATGCTGACCTGGCTCGGCGCCTACATCGATGTGCGTCCACCGCTGCCTTCGGGCATGCCGCTCAAGTTCTGGCACGGCCATGAGATCGTGTTCGGCTTTGCCGGCGCGGTCATCACCGGCATCATGCTGAGCGCCCTGCCCAGTTGGGCCGGCACCGAGGAAATAAGAGGGGGCCGGCTGGCCTTGCTGGTCGCGCTCTGGCTGGCTGGCCGCGGCGCGGTGTGGCTGGCGCCGATGCTGCCGACGGTGCTGGTTGCAGCGCTCGATTGCGCGCTCTTCGTGACGGTTGGGGCGATGCTCACGCCGCAACTGCTGCGCGCAAAGAACAAGCGCTACCTGCTCCTGCTGCCGGTGCTGGCTGGCCTGTGCGGGGCCAACCTCGCTTTCCACCTGGGATACCACGGATTCGGGCTGCGCCTCGCGCTGTACGGCATCATGCTGCTTTATTCGCAAGCGAGCTTGCTCACGCCCCTCTTCACCGGCAATACACTGCGTGAAAAAAAGCGCGGCGGCGCCATCCCGCCGTGCCGTACGCTCGACCTTCTCGCCGCCGTTTCGGTACTTCTGCTGGGTGCGGCCGACCTGGCCGGCCTGCCGGCGCCTGTCACCGGCCTTGCGGCCGCCGGCGCCTGCATCGTGCATGCATTCAGGCTGGCACGCTGGCGCGGCTGGCTGGTGATGGATACCTCGCTCGTATTCACGATGCACCTGGGTTACGCCTGGCTGGTCGTCGCGCTCGGCCTGAAGGCCGCCGCGCAATTTACCGGCGCGGTTCCGCAAGCGGCCTGGCTGCACGCCTTCACCGTCGGCGCGCTCGGCATGATGATGATGGGCCTGATGGCGCGCGTGGTGCTGCGCCATACCGGCCGTGAACTGACCCCGCCGGCCGGGACGACGAGCGCCTTCACGCTGATGTTCGGCGCCGCATTGCTGCGCGTCGCGACCAGCGTGTTCCATCTCGACGCCGTCTATGTGGCGCTGTCGGCGATGCTATGGATGGTGCCGTTCCTTGCCTATCTTGTCCTGTTCGGGCCCATGCTGTGGCGCCCGAGCATGCCGATCATGCGTCATTGCTGACCATGATCCCGGTAGCGCACCTGGATGATCTCGGCCAGGATGGACACTGCGATTTCGCCCGGAGCGCGCCCTCCCAGGTCGAGGCCGACCGGAGCGCGGATGCGGCCGACCGATTCGCCCAGACCCAATGCCGTGAGGCGCGCGGTACGGGCGGCATGGGTACGCGTGCTTCCCAAGGCACCTATATAGAAGGCATTGGCGCGCAGCGCCGCCGCCAGCGCCGCATCGTCCAGCGCCGCATCGTGCGAGAGCGCCACCACCGCGCTGCGTGCATCGGCACCGGCCTGGTCTGGCCATGCCGTGCTGAGCGCGATGCCATGCAGCCCCTCGGGGTGCGCGAACGTGGGGCGCGGCTCGATCACGGTCACGTCGAATCCCGCGATGACGGCCATCGGCGCCAGTGCCTTGGCGACCGGCACCGCGCCGACCAGCAAGAGGCGCGGCAGGGCGGTCGCCGCAGCGACAGGCGGCTGCGCCGCCTTGAGGCGCTGCCCGACACCGGCCTGGGCGGCATGCTGTTCGATCTTGTCGGCCAGCGCGGCAACGCCGGCGCCGCTGTCGGCTTCCGTCTGCATGACCTCGACCTGCCAGCCGCCGCGCTGGCGCATATGCAGCATCGCCTGCAGGTCACGCACGGTGCGCGCCGCGAGCGGCTGGCCGGCCTTGCTGACGACCAGGATATCGGCGATTTCAAGAATGCCGGCCTTGCTCGCCTGCACCTCATCGCCCAGCCCGGGAGGACAGAGCACGATCCTGGTATCGGCCAGATGCGTGATTTCCACCTCGGACTGGCCGGTGCCGACTGTCTCGACGATGACGACATCGAAGCCGAAGGCGTCGAACGCATCGATGATCTTGCCGGCGCTGCGCGACAATCCGCCCAGATGTCCGCGCGCCGACACCGAACGGATGAACACCTTGTCGTGCGCGCCATGCTGGTCCATCCGGACCCGGTCGCCCAGCACGGCGCCGCCGCTGACAGGACTGGACGGATCGACCGCGAGCACCGCAACCCGCTTGCCGCGGCCGAGCAGTTCCCCGAGCAGGGCGTTGATCAGGGTCGACTTGCCGGCACCAGGCACGCCGGTGATCCCGACCACATGCGCCCGTCCGCAATGCGCCAGCAGGCGCGCCGACAATGGGGCCGCGCCCGGCCCGTCGTTTTCGATCAGGCTGATGGTGCGCGCCAATACCGGACGGGAACCGCCCAGCAGCGCCGCCACGTCGATTTCTGAATGCATGGACATATTAACAAGGTTCCTCTGGGTGCAGCACTGCATGAGGCAGTGGCAATGTTTGTGCTTTAAATTGCATGTTGTTTGATCTTCACATGCATTATTCTGCACATTTCGGATGTACAATGCTTTATAATCGGTTTAACTTGACATGACATTATGCATTTTTTTGCACATGGCCTGATGAAAAACAACTTCCTTGATCGCGCGGCATGGCAAGACATGCTGGACCGGGAGCAGACGCCTGAAACGTCCGGCTGCGTCGGCCTGCTGCGCAGGAGCGACTTTGCATCGCGTCAGGGAACGTTGCTGGTCTGGTGCGGCAAGGCAGGTGGCATGGAGGCCGATTTCCGCGCATACGGCGGCAGCGCCGGCAGCGACGTGGACCTGCTGCTGGTGGCCGACGACGACGCGCTGCAGGCGCTGCGGACACAGGGTTTGGCCGCGCTCAGATCCATGGTGCGCACGGGCCGGCTGCACCCGTATGTGCTGAAAACGATGGATGAACTGGAGTCGGCGGGACTGGCCGATTTTGTCGAAGACATGGGACTGACATTCCCTAAACACTAACGGATCCGCAATGGTGGAATCGAAATTCGGCGATCTCGACAACTGGCAGGCCATGCTGAACCGCCATGCCGAGCTGTTTACAGAAATGACGCCCGGTTCGTCGATCGGCATCGTGTCGCGCAGCAGTGCGGGCATCCAGCCGGGCAAACGTGTGGCAGCCCTCAACAACGCAGGCGGCGGGGCCGAAATGCTGGTCTGGCAGGTCCGCGACGGGCATGAGGGCGGCATGCTGGCGATCCGGCGCAGCTACAGCGGATTCCAGGAAGCGAACGTGGATCTTCTGTTCGCAGCCGATGACAGCGCGTTGGATGCCATACAGGATGCGTTGCAGGGAGAAACCCTGTCGATCATGAAGCGCCTGATTCGCAAGGGCAACATCATGTTCTACGTGATGAGGACCAAATACCAGTTGCAAGACGCCGGCTACGAGGATTTCCTCGATTCCCTGGGGCTGGCCTTTCTTGGAGCATGCCGATGATTTTCCAAAATCCTGCCGGTGCACCGGAACTGGCCTGCGACGAATGCGGCTGCCGCTGGTTCGACCGCATGACCGATACCTGCTACCAGTGCGGCGCCGCGGTCAGTGCCGAAAACCTCGCTGAAATCGGGCAGGCGCTGGAACAGTTCGAAGAGCTGCGGCAGGCCAAGGCAGGAGATGCGCGATGAAGACCGAGGAAGTGAGCATCGAAGCGCAGATCGTCGCACAGCTTGAAGAGCAACTCACCTGCCTGGAGCGCGAAATCCTCGAGCGCCTGCAGGAACCGACAACGCAGCAACAGCCGACCGACAGCCATCACGAAGGAGTTGTCCCATGAACGCCGAAACCCGCACACTCACGGTCCTGGAAAAGCAGCTTGCGCGCAAGGAGCGCGACTGGGAATCCATGATTCGCATCAACCATGACTTCTTTCACAGCTGGAGACGCGCCGCCGAGGACAAGCTCGGCGCGAAGGATGCCAACGACCTGTTGATGCACTTCTGGGATCTGGTCGGCGCGGGCACCGGCACCATGTACCTGGAGCGCGGCGGCAAGCCGGAAGACCTTGAACAGCTCGCCTTCACGATGATGCGCGCCAGCCACGTGATGGGCGAAAGCGCGCACATGGCCATCGAGGGCGATACCAGCGTGCTGGTGCATACCGCCTGCCCGTGGATGGATTCCTTCCGCGACACGGGAGCTGCCAACCAGTGCCAGGCCGGCTGCGACCGCTGGTTCCAGACCACCATACAAACCATTTCGCCGAACGTGCGCGTGGTCACCGAGGCGGCCCTGCCGGCCGGCGACGCCACCTGCACCCGGCGCTTTTCCCGCAAGAACTGACCGAAAGAGAATCATGCTGCTAAAGGATAAAGTCGCTATCGTCACCGGCGCCGGCCAAGGCATCGGCGCTTCCGTTGCTGCCGCGTATGCGCAGCACGGCGCGCAGGTCGCCGTGATCGACATGAACATCGACTCCGCCGAAACCACGGCCGCCGCCATCCGCGCGGCGGGCGGCAACGCGCAAGGCTTTGCCTGCAACGTGGCCGAGCGCGCCCAGGTAAACGAGATGGCCGCGCAGGTAAGCGAGCGCTTTGGCCGCATCGACATCCTGGTCAACAACGCCGGCATCACGCGCCCGGCCATGCTGCACAAGATGAGCGAAGAACAATGGCAGTCGGTGCTCAACGTACACATGAACGGCACCTTCCACTGCCTGCAAGCGGTAGTGAACGGCATGATCGAGCGCCAGTACGGACGCATCATCAACGTCACCTCGACCGCAGGGCTGCTCGGCACCATCGGGCAGATCAACTACAGCGCGGCCAAGGCCGCCATCGCCGGCATGACCAAGTCGGCGGCCAAGGAACTGGGCAAGCACAACATCACCGTCAACGCCATCGCCCCGGGCGCGGCCACGCCGATGACCGAAGTGATCCGCACCGACGACCGCTTCAAGGACAACTACATTTCACGCATACCGCTCGGACGCTGGGCGGAACCAGATGAAGTCGCGCCGGCGTTCGTATTTCTCGCCTCCGACTGGGCCAGCTACGTCACCGGGCAAATACTCGGCGTCGATGGCGGGCTGACCATACGTTAATCACTCTTGGAACCACACATGAACGCACCTCACATGAAAACCCCTTTCAGCTGGTCCGACCCTTTGTTGCTGTCGGACCAGTTGACCGACGACGAACGCATGGTGCGCGATGCCGCCCAGGCGTATTGCCAGGACAAGCTGCAGCCGCGCGTACTCGAAGCGTTCCGCAACGAAAAAACCGATCCCGCGATCTTTCGCGAGATGGGCGAACTTGGCCTGCTCGGGCCAACCATTCCCGAGCAGTACGGCGGGCCGGGCCTGAACTATGTCTGCTACGGCCTGATCGCGCGCGAAGTCGAGCGCGTCGACTCCGGCTACCGCTCGATGATGAGCGTGCAGTCGTCGCTGGTGATGGTGCCGATCTATGAGTTCGGCACCGAAGCGCAAAAGGAAAAATACCTGCCCAAGCTCGTCACGGGCGAACTGATCGGCTGCTTCGGCCTGACCGAGCCGAACTACGGCTCCGATCCCGGTTCAATGATCACCCGCGCCAAGAAAGTTCCGGGCGGCTATAGCATCTCCGGTAGCAAGATGTGGATTTCCAATTCCCCGATCGCCGACGTGTTCGTGGTCTGGGCCAAGGACGATGCGGGCGAGATCCGCGGCTTCATCCTGGACAAGGGCATGAAAGGGCTGTCCGCGCCTGCAATCCACGGCAAGTTCGGCCTGCGCGCATCGATCACCGGCGAAATCGTGATGGATGAAGTGTTCTGTCCGGAAGAGAACGCATTCCCCGACGTGCGCGGCCTGAAGGGTCCGTTCACCTGCCTCAATTCGGCGCGTTACGGCATTGCCTGGGGCGCCTTGGGTGCGGCGGAAGACTGCTGGCACATCGCGCGCCAGTACGTGCTGGACCGCAAGCAGTTCGGCAAGCCACTGGCGGCCAACCAGCTGATCCAGAAGAAGCTGGCCGACATGCAAACCGAAATCACGATGGCGCTGCAAGGATGCCTGCGACTGGGCCGCATGAAGGACGAAGGCACCGCGGCGGTGGAAATCACCTCGATGATGAAGCGCAACTCCTGCGGCAAGTCGCTGGACGTGGCGCGCATGGCGCGCGACATGCTGGGCGGCAATGGCATTTCGGATGAATTCGGCGTGATCCGTCACATGGTGAACCTGGAAGTGGTCAACACCTACGAAGGCACGCACGACATCCACGCGCTGATCCTCGGCCGCGCGCAAACGGGCATCCAGGCGTTCCAGTAATTATTTGCACGTCGTTTCCGCCATTGGCGAAACCGACTTCCCGCGAAAGCGGGAACCCCATTTTGTGTGCATGCCATCAATGCAGGCTACATCGGTATGCTACGAAATGGGGTTCCCGCCTGCGCGGGAACGACGAATTCAAGTCGCGAGTTGAAGGCGCGGGAACGACGAGATCTTAACGCGCAAGCACCACGGGAATCTCGTTCAGCCGACGCGCACCCATTGCCTTGCCGGCCACCGGCTTCGGATACAGTCCCGGATCAAACCGGTGCAGCAATTCCAACTCCCGTTCCCGCGCCAGCCCCACGCTGGTCATCTTCACATGGCCATAACCGCGGATCCGCTCCGCAATGGCGGCGATCTCGATCGCCACGCCGATGTTCTCCTGCGTGAGCTGCGGCAGCAATTCCAGCATGCGCTTTTCATAGTGCTCAATGAGCTCGCGTTCCATGCGCCGCTCCGCCGTCTTGCCGAAAACATCCAGCCACGTCCCGCGCAGCCCGCGCGCCTTGGCCAGCACGCGCATCGCGCCCATCATCCAAGGCCCGCAGCGCACCTTGCGCGGCGCTTTGCCCTGGCGTTCGAACCAGCCAAACAACGGCGGCGCCATCTGGAACTCGAGCGTGTAGTCGCCTTCGAACTGCGCTTCCAGCTGCTTCTGGAATGCCCCATCGGTGTAGAGCCGGGCAACCTCGTATTCGTCCTTGCTTGCCATTAGCTTGGCAAAGCCGAACGCCACCTTGCGAGTCAGCTCCGACGCGCCCTGCGCACCATTGAGCGCGCGCTCCGCCACCCGCGCGCTCTCGACCAGCGCCAGATAGCGCATCGCATATGCCGCATCCTGATAGCCGCGCAGGTGATGCACCCGACGGCTGATTAATTCATCGAGCGTGACAGCGTCATGCACGGCCGGCTCCGCACCGTCAGCCAATTCATCGAGTGCCTGCGGATCGCCTGCCGCCAGCCGTCCCAGATTGAACGCCATCTTGTTCATGTCCACGGCAACCTCATTGAGCTCGATCGCACGCAGCATGGCGCGCAACCCAAGCGGGATCAGGCCGCGCTGCCATGCATACCCCATGGCGAGGATATTGGCGCCGATCGTGTCGCCCAAAAATTGTTCCGCCATTTCCTGCGCATCGAAGGTCTCCACCATGTCTTTGCCGGCGGCGTGATGCATCTTTTCGAGCAGCGCGTCGACATGCAGGTCGGCATCCGGATTGCGCAGCGAGTCGGGTACCGGAATTTCATGGATGTTGGCCAGTATCCGCGTGCGGCCGTGGCGCACCGTTTGCAAGGCGTCGCCGGAGGCGCCGACCACCAGGTCGCAGGCCAGGAAGGCGTCGGCCTGCTGCGTGTCGATACGGACCTGGTTCAGGTCTTCGCGCCGTTCGCCGAAACGCACGAACGACAACACCGCTCCGCCCTTCTGCGCAAATCCCATGAAATCGAGCACGCTGGAGAACTTGTGTTCCAGGTGGGCCGCCATCGCAAGCACGGCCCCAACCGTGATGATGCCCGTTCCGCCCACGCCGGTCACCAGCAAGTCGTACGGCCCGCTCCAGTTGTGCGCCGCCGGCTGCGCCAGTTTGTCGATGCGCGCGGCCAGTGCCGTGCCGCCGGCGCCATGCAGGATGCCCGTGCGCTTGCGCAGCGAGCCGCCTTTTACCACGACGAAGCTCGGGCAAAAACCTTTGGCGCAGGTATAGTCCTTGTTGCAGCTCGATTGGTTGATCGTGCGCTTGCGGCCGAATTCCGTTTCGACCGGCATGATGGACAGGCAGTTGGAGCGCACACCGCAATCGCCGCAGCCTTCGCATACCGCCTGGTTGATGAACAGCCGTTTGGACGGATCGGCCATCGAACCGTTCTTGCGGCGGCGCCGCTTGACCGCCGCGCAAGCCTGCTGGTAGATCAGTACCGTCACGCCCGGCACCTCGCGCAGCCTGCGCTGCACCGCGTCGAGCTCATCGCGGTCGTGGAAAGTGGTATACGCCGGGAAGCGGCCGCGGATGGCGTCGTATTGGCCGATATTGTCGCTGACGATCGCCAGCGCCTTGACGCCCTCGGCCTCGACCTGGCGCGCCATCGCATCGACCGGCAGCGTGCCGTCCACCGCCTGCCCGCCGGTCATCGCAACGGCTTCGTTGAACAGTATCTTGTAGGTGATGTTCGATTTCGCCGCGACCGACTGGCGGATCGCCAGGTAGCCCGAGTGGTAATAGGTGCCGTCGCCGAGGTTCTGGAAGATGTGCGGAGTGCGGCTGAACTGGCCATGCCCGGCCCAGTCGACGCCTTCTCCCCCCATCTGGATCTGGCCGCTGGTGCCGCGATCCATCCAGCTGGCCATGAAATGGCAGCCGATGCCGGCCTGTGCGCGCGAACCTTCCGGCACCCGGGTCGAGGTATTGTGCGGACAACCGGAACAAAAATAGGGAATGCGCCGGACCGAATCGCCCGCATTCGAGAGCAGGTCCGGCGGCGTGAAGTCGACCACGTTCTGGCGCCGGTCGAGCGCGGCGCTGTGGCGCGCCAGCCAGTTCGCCACCATCTCGATCAGGCGCGACGGGCGCAGTTCGCCGATCGACGGGATCTGTTCCGCGCCCTTGACATCGCGCTTGCCCGTGATGGCCGGCCGTACGCCGTGTTCGCCGTTGTAGAACAGGTCGCGCAGCTGCCCTTCCACGATCGGCGCCTTTTCCTCGATCACCAGGATCTGCTCGAGCCCGCGCGCGAAATCGATCATGCGCTTTTGCTCGATCGGAAAAGACAGGCCGACCTTGTATAAACGGATACCGGCGCCAGCGAGCTCTTCGAGCGACAGGCCGAGCCGCCGGAATACTTCGATCAGGTCGTAATGCGCCTTGCCGCAGGTGACGATCCCGACCCGCGCCTGCGGCGCGACGATGACTTCGCGGTCGATGCTGTTCACGGCGGCGAAGGCCTTGACCGCCTCGATCTTGTGTTGCAGGCGCACTTCGATCTTTGGCGATGGCGGATCCTGGCTGCGGTAGTGCAGGCCATCGACGGGCGGCTGGAAGCCGGTTTCCCGCATGACCTGGGCGCCCGTCTTCCATGCCGCGACGCGTGCCGAGGTCTCGCCGATATCGACCGTCATTGCGCTTTCGACGACTTCCGACAGCGCCGTCAAGCCGACCCAGGCTCCGCTAAAGCGCGACAAGGCCCAGCCGTACAGGCCGAACTCCAGGTATTCGGCCACGTTGCCTGGCGAAACGGTGGGCACGCTCCAGGACTGAAACACGATGTCGCTCTGGTGCGGCATCGACGAGGACACGCAGCCGTGGTCGTCGCCGGCCACGATCAGCACGCCGCCGGTGGGCGAGGAACCGAAGGCGTTGCCGTGCTTGAGCGCGTCGCCGGCGCGGTCCACGCCCGGCCCCTTGCCGTACCAGTAGGCGAACACGCCGTCGGTGCTGCGCTGCGGGTCGGACTCCACTTGCTGCGAGCCGAGGACCGCCGTGGCGCCGAGTTCTTCGTTAATCGCAGGCAGGAAGCGAATGCGGTTCTGGTCGAGGATCTTTTGCGCCTGCCACAGCGCCTGGTCGACCATGCCGAGCGGCGAACCGCGATAGCCGCTGATGAAACCCGCCGTGTCGAGCCCGCGCGCCTCGTCGAGCGCGCGTTGCATGAGCGGCAGGCGCACCAGCGCCTGGGTTCCGGTCAAAAATACCTGCCCGCTCGATGCCAGCAAATTATCCGATAATTTGTAGTCAGAACGAAATTTTGTCTCTTCCATGGCCTTCACTTTTTTTAGCTGATCAAGATCAAGTTTATGCCTGGGCGAAGAGATATTTGTTCTTATATTTCCCCGAAAAATATATTATCGAGAAGGATACTCTTTTTCCTCTTCTCGATTGGAGCATCATGTCTTCCCTGGACGGATTCAGTGTTCGGATACTGTCGGAGCTGCAGCGCGACGCCCGCCAGACCATCCAGCAGCTTGCGCAACGTATCGGCCTGTCGAGCACGCCGTGCTGGAAACGCATCAAGGACATGGAGAGCGACGGCGTCATCCGGGGCTATACCGCCCTGGTCGATCGCGACAAGGTCGGCCTGCACATCTGCGTGCTTGCGGAAATCAACTTGAGCAAGCATTCGGAAAGAAATTCGCTTGAATTCGAAAAGGAAGTGGCGGCGTGTCCGCAAATTACCGAGTGCTACAGCACCAGCGGCAACGCCGACTATTTGGTCAAGGTAATCACGACCGATATCAAGAGCTACGAGACCTTCATGCACAACGTGTTGTTCAAGCTGCCGGGAGTCGATCACGTGCGTTCCAGCATCGTATTGCGCGAGCTGAAATGCGATCCCCGGATGCCGCTGGCGTACTGAAAAACAACTTTATGCGATG
Source organism: Telluria sp. (assembly GCA_049301315.1). GTDB lineage: Bacteria > Pseudomonadota > Gammaproteobacteria > Burkholderiales > Burkholderiaceae_D > JBAQKU01. The sequence continues at coordinate 704 of JBAQKU010000256.1, read as the reverse complement.
GCAAGGCGCCGGTACACCTTCGCGACGCTCATCATGTTCCACAGCACCGAGACCGAGGCGGCGCCGAACAGCAGCGCGGCCGGATAGGCGAACAGCGACGGCGCCAGCGCCGCGCCGACGCAGGCTGCGAGCGCCGCGAGGTGCGAACGCAGTTGCAGGCGCTGCGCTTTTTCGGGCAACATGGCGCGCACGTTCGGGACGCTTTTGCCGATCCCGGCCTTTGACTGCAAGTGGAACCACGCAAGAAACGGCACGATCTTGCACAGCATGCCGCTGATGAAAGACATGGCGGCGCCCACGATCACGAGCACGCCGAGCAGCACGTCCGCCTGCTCGAAGCGCAACGGCGCAACGGTCTGCGACACCAGCAACAATGCCGACAAGCCAAGGCAGGCCATGCCGTACCGCCAGAACTCGACTGTCACATCGGGCAGGCGGCGGCGGCGCTTGCGCTGCAGGTCGATGGTGACGCCGGCGAGCACGATATACGCCGCCGCCAGCACGAAGATGCACACCAGCGCCAGCCACTCCCAGCCCGACTGGCCGGCCCCTTCGGCCTGCCACTGCGCCAGGGACAGCAGCGCCAGCACGCCGAAGATGACGCCCGCGAAAGCGCGCGTGAGCCAGCGCGGATAATGCGGGGTGATCTGGAACATCGGCACCACCTGGTAGGCCACGCCGGCCACCAGCAAGCCGGTCCATCC
>JBAQKU010000255.1:0-7855 GCA_049301315.1 Telluria sp. | reverse complement strand
AAGCAGGAGAGCGCTGCGCTGCTGCAGGAGATCGTGCCGGTGGCCGCCGCACAGGAGCCCGAGGCCAGCCCGGCCGAACCGGCCCAAGCAGGCGCGGCGCGCTACAAGGTCGACGTTCCGCCATCGGCCGAGCTGACACTCGATGTGGTCCGCACCGACCCCGACGGCACCGCATGGTATGGCGTGGGCACCATGTCGTGGAAGCGCGGCGGCAACGCCTACAGCCTGAGCGTGGAGGCCGGACTCGACATGCTCATCACGCGCCTGAACCTGCTCGTGCTCACCAGCGAAGGCAGCATTGGCGAATCGGGCATTGCGCCGTTGATCTCGACGGAAAAGCGCAGGGGCAGGGCGCTGACGGCGACCCACTTCAACCAGCAGGACGGGCGCATCACGTTTTCCGCGTCGCAACGCAGTCATGCGCTGCTGCCCGGCGCCCAGGACAAGGGAACCTTGCCGCTGCAACTGGCCGGAATCGGACGCGCCGACCCCAGCCAGTTCGGCCAGGATATCGAGATCATGGTCGGCGAGGACAAGGACGCGGCCGTGTTCCGCTTCGTGGTGGTGGGGCAGGAGCAGATAGAAACCGGGCTCGGCGAGGTACAGGCCTGGCACCTGACGCGTCCGCCGCTGGCGGGCTCCTACAAGTCGCGGCTCGACGTATGGCTGGCCCCGGCGCACAACTGGTACCCTGTCCGGATTCGCAACACGGAAGCGAACGGGGCGGTCACGACGCAAACAGTGAGCAAAATCGTCATCACGGATTCGGGGAAATAAATCATGTCCAGCAGCTTCTTCCAACAGGCCGTGGCCGGCGCCGCACTGGCGGCAACCGTGGCGCTGGTCCAGGCGCAGGAGGCGCGCGCGCCCAAGCGCGCCTTCAACCTGCCGCCCTCGGCCGACCTGCATTATTCGATCAAGGCGCGCCACAAGGGCTTCGCCCTCAGTGGCGAGGCCGTCGTCAGCTGGCGCGCGTCGGACGACAAGTACGCGGTCAGCACCGACATGCGCTCCTCGCTGCTGGGCAAGATCCTGGAAAATCGCAGCGAGGGAACGATCGACAGCTACGGCATCGCACCGGCGCAGTTCTACGAAAAGCGCGTGCGCAAGGATGGCTGGACCACCCGTTTCGAGCGCGACAGCAAGACCATCAGCTTCACCGAAAGCAAGCTGAGCTATCCAATCAAAGGCGGCGAACAGGACCGCGGGACGGCCCCGTGGCAACTGGTCGCTGTGGCGCGCGCCGCGCCCGGGAAATTTACCCCGGGGTCGGAGTGGACTTTTTTTGTCGCAGGCCGGCGCGATGCCGAACCGTGGATTTTCAAGGTGGTTAACCGGGAAACGGTGGGCACCGGCTTCGGTCCGGTCGCCGCGGTTCACCTGGTCAAGTCGGCGCCGGCGCACTCGCACGAGCAGACGCTCGACATCTGGCTGGCGCCAAGCCACGAATGGTATCCGGTGCGCCTGCGCTTCACCGACAACGACGGCGAGGTCATCGAACAGACGCTCGACAAGATCGTCAAGAAATAAGGCGGCGGGGCGGAGGCGGAGCGAAACCGGCGCGCCCTACCTTCTGCCGGCCTTGCCGGGCTGCTTGTCATGCCGCTTGCGCGCCGCGGCATTTTGCGACTGCAAAATGGCGTCGACGCGCGCGGAGGCCTCGCGCGCCAGTTCCTGCGCCAGCTCGATACTCGGGAAATAGTCGGGCGCACGGTAACCCAGCCAGGCATAGGCGGAATACAGCCTGCAGGTGTCCTCCACTTCCTGGAGATTCATCCACGGCACCGCGTCCGGCGCCGGATTGAGCCGGGAAATTTTTTTCTTCGACAGCGCATGCGCCCACTGCTCCCACGCGCGCTGCAGCGACGGCACCTTGGTCGACACCGGGACCAGCGACAGCATGAATTTTTCCGCGATCGAGAGCGGCAATGTGTCGAGCCACAAGGCGCGTTCGGACTGTTCTTCGGTGATGCGCGGGTAGAAGAAACCGTCCGGCACGTCGATGTTGTACGTGAAGCGCTTGAGCAGCTTGGCCAGCGAGGTTTCGCCGGTCACCGCGGCGATGCGGTGCAGGTGTTCGAGCGACGGCGCAACGGCGAAGCCGCTCGCGCTCAGCGGCGGGATTTTTTCCTTGAGCAGCGAGCGCACGATCTCGTGCGTTTCATCGTCGTAGCCGGCCACGTGGCCCTCCTCGTGCACCCCGTAGCGCCCGGCCCGGCCGGCGATCTGCCTGGCCAGCGCGGGCGATATCTCTTCTTCCTCGTAGCCGTTGAACTTGACGCAGGTGGTCATCACGATGCGCGAGATCGGCATGTTCAGGCCCATCGCAATGGCGTCGGTGCCCACCACCACGTCGGCGCTGCCGTCGCGAAAGCGCTCGGCCTGCGCGCGCCGCACCTCGGGCGACAGGTTGCCGTACACGGTCGCCACCGACAGTCCCATCTCGGTCGCCATGTCGCGCCACATCAGCACTTCGCGCCGGGAAAACGCGATCACGGCGTCGCCGCGCCGCAGGTTGCGCAGCTTGCGCACCGCCGAGGGCTCCATCGACAGCGGCGCCTTGCGCTTGAGGACATGCACTTCCAGCGGACACTCGAGCCGCTCGGCCAGCGCTTCGATCGCGCGCCGCGCCTCGGGCGCGCCGACCAGGTAGACCACCGAGGCCGGCGCGCCGCACACGGCCGCGGTCCATGCCGCGCCGCGGTCGCGGTCGGCCAGCATCTGGATTTCATCGATCACGGCTACCTCGACGTGCGTGCCGGTGTCGAGCATTTCAACCGTGCTTGCCACGTGCGTTGCGCCTTCGGCGATACGGCGCTCTTCGCCGGTCACCAGGCTCACCGCAAGCTCCTTGCCGTGCGGCCTGGCCGCTTGCAGGCGCTCGTAGTTCTCGAGCGCGAGCAGGCGCAGCGGGGCCAGATAGACGCCGCTGCGGGCATTGGCCAGCGCTTCCATGGCGCGGTGCGTCTTGCCTGAATTGGTCGGTCCCAGCAGGGCAATAAAGCGGCGCGGCAGGCGCCGCGCGAGCTCGAACGAGTCAGGGTATTGCGCCAGGTTGATGCTTTCCTTGGTGCGCGCCGCATGGCGCTCTTCCTGTTCGCGTTCCACCACATGGGTCAGGCGCTGCCGGATGCGGTCGAACACGTACTCGGCCGGCTCCGAGGTCTTCATTTCCGCCAGTGCGTTCAGCAGCGTCATCGGTTCGAGGCCGTAGTCCTCGCATTGCTCGGCAATTTCGCTTACAAAGGAGGCAACGCTGCGGCGCAAGGTCGCGACGGCCTCTGGGTTGACGCGCTCCCGCACCAGCTGGCGCTGCGCCTCGTGGCCCATCTTGCGCCATTTTCCGGATTTCGCCAGGACGCCCTGGGCTGGCACCAGTTCATAGGGCACGTGCAGCGCTCCGGCATCGACCGCACCGGTAAATCGCAGAAATACCCGCCCCTCCATCTTGACCAGGCTTGCGCCCTTGGCCGCCAGATCGAGCTCGCGTTCGAGCGATTGCGCGTCGCCGTTGTCGTTTTCGTCAGAGGGAGGACTGGATAGGGGAGGTATGCTCATGATTGGTCCAGTATCGCCGCGCGGTTCGCCATGGTCAATACGAGTTCGCCACGCAAAAAAACGCGCGCCCCGTTCCCGTTGATGTCCGTCAACTCTTAGCTGATATACTGACGCGCCCGCGGTGATCTCGATGCATCTTCGCGCAAGAAACTGGTACCGGAACACAATGATGGAAATAATGGCAGGCGCGGCGCTGGCTGCAGACCCACTGGCAACACAGGACGATGCAGGTTCGCTGCAGGCGCACTTTCAGGCGGGCATTTCGGCCGATGAAATCGAGCAGGTTTTCCACCTGAAACGGGCGCAGCCGGTGCTGCAGGCGTTCACCGCGCTGTTCCACGGCGGCCCCGACGGCGTGATGATCCGCCTGCTGGTGCTGCGCGAACTGGCTGCCGACACCGCCAGTTCGGCTTTCTCGCGCGCCGACATCAACCAGAAGCTGGCCTACCTGATCCCCGAAAGCCTGGAAACCGTGCTGATGCGCCTGCGCTCGCACGGCCTGCTGGCCTGGGATGCGCAGGCCAGCGTGTACCGCATCACGCCAATGGCGCGCAACGTCCTGTCCGCGCTCGACACCCTGCTCTCGATGGGGCCGGCCGACGACGAAGCCGAGATGGGCTTCCTGCTCTCGCAGGTGGCTGGCGCGCAGGCGGTTGGCGGCGTCACCGTCGACCAGCTCAGGCACCTGCTGGGACGCCTGGTCGATCTGACCGAGGAGTTCCGCGACGCCATCGCTTCCGGCTCGGAATTTCGCCTGCGCACCTCGCAGGCGAAGTGGCACATGGCCTGCGACTGGGTCGAAAAGGGCTCCCAGATCCTGCGCGCCATCACCTCCGACGAGCGCGCCGACGCCGCCACCCACAAGGCCGCGCAGGCGATCGGGCGCGCCCAGAGCGCGCTGCTGAACATGCAGGGCATGTTCTCGCGCGCGCTCAACCAGATCGAGCGCCAGCGCGTGCACCTTGGCCAGTCCGGCCTGTCCACCACCGACGTCAAGCGCTGGCTGCTGGCGCACGAGGACCTGTCGCAGCTTGCCGCGGGCGCGATCGACCGCCCGGTGGTGCCGCTGTTCGCCACGCCGGCCGAAATGATCGACGTGGCCGAGACCGAACTGCTCACCGAGCGCAATGCGCTCGTTAGCCCTGCCGGCCTGCCGGCCGGCCAGGACGCGCCGCTGACGGTCAACGACGCGCCCGCGATCCAGGCCGAACTCGACGACTGGCTGGCGCGCCTGTCCGACTTCGCCAACCTGGGCAACTTTCCCAGCTTTTCCGAACACGGCCCGAAGTCGGTCCCGATCCAGGATTCGCTGCTGCCGGCCAGCTTCTCGGTGGCCTCCTACCGCGCCTCGCTGCTGCCGCTGCTCGGCGACAGCGCCGAAGCGAGCCTGCAGGGCGCCACCGCCAAATTGGCGCGGCTGCCGGTCAGGTTCGAGCCGACCGACGCGATGGTTCAGTTGAACGACCCGCACGTGGCCGCCATTTCGATTGCCACCCTCTCACTTGACCTGGAAAGCGGCCCGGCCGATGAATGACGATTCCCAAATCCTGATTGCGCGCCTGCTCACGCATCAAACCCTGCGGCGCGACGACAAGATGGTCAAGCGCGTGCTGTCGGACGAGCTGTTTCGCGCCGAAGTGGACAAGCGATTGCTCGAATCGGGCCTGAAGCTGCTCGACAACGTGTACGCAGACCATGTCACGCTGGCGCTGCACCGCTCGGTGGAACCGAAGGTGTTCGGCGCCAAGGATATCTGGCAGAACAATAATTTCGGCCTCACGCGCGACGGCGTGGCGCTGCTGGTGGTGCTGTGGGCGCAGATCATCCTGCCCAAGCGCGAGCGCCAGGAAACCCACCAGAACGCGGACGACGACCAGAACGACCTGTTCGAGAAGGACAAGCCGATGCCGCGCGCCGAGGATAGCTCGATCGGCATTTCGTACACGGCGCTGCTGTCGGACTTCGGCGACAAACTGGGCAAGAAGACGCGCATGGACATGAACCTCGGCTCGCTATCGAAGCTCGGCTTCATCGAACGGCGCGGCGACGTGATCCTGGAAGGCCCGCTGCTCGACCTGATGATGGATACCGACCTGCTCAAGGAGCGCATCATCAACGGCGCGCTGGCCGACGTGTTCAAGCGCACGCCCGCGCAAGTGCTCGAACTGAAGCGGCGCACCGCCGCGGCCGAAGCCGATGCGCCGGCCGAGGCGGCTCCGCTTGACGCCACCGACACCCCAACCCAAGGCTAGCCATGTTCCACATCAAATCGCTTGAACTGGTCCACTGGGACTACTGGCAGCGGATAAAGAACATCCCGCTCGACGCCAAGATCATCACCATCGCCGGCCAGAACGGTTCCGGCAAGACCACCTTGCTCGACGCGCTGCGCACCCTGTTCGGGCTCGATTGCTCGATGGGCCGCACCTACAAGCATTACGCGCGCCATTCCGGCCAGCAGACCGCGTGGATCCGCGCGGTGGTCGACAACAAGGCGGTCGGCCGCCAGCTCTCGAACCGTCCGTTTCGCAGCTCCGGTTTTTTCGCGGACGATGAAGTCACGCTGTTTTGCCAGATCCAGAAGAACGGCGGCGACTGGAAGCGCCAGTACCTGATGCGTCCGGGCTGCGTCGAGATCGAGGAGGTGACCGAGGCCGCCGACTGGCTGGGCGTGGAAAACTATCGCAAGCGCCTGGCCAACGCGGGCCTGTCGCCCGCGATGGCCAAGGTGCTGGCGCTCGAGCAGGGCGAAACCGACAAGCTGTGCGAATACGCGCCGCGCCAGTTGCTCGACCTCGTGTTCCAGGTGTTCGGCGACAAGGAAGTGCTGGACGCCTACGACGAGGCCAAGCGCCACCAGCGCGACACCGAAACCGAACTGAAGCGTTTTGAGACGGAACTGGAGGCCTCGCGCACCAACCTGGAAGGGTTGCGCCTGCGCGTGGCCAACTACCACCAGTGGGAAGACCTGCACAAGGAGCGCCGCAACCTGCTCGAAGAAATCCTGCCGAGCCTCGAATACCACGAGGCGCGCGACAAGGCGGCGCTGGCCAGCAAGTCGCTGCGCGATGCGCGCAAGCCGATGGCGCAGGCCGATGCGCAGCTCACCGAAAAGCGCAACGCGCTGGCCGGGCAGGCCAAGGCACTGAGCCAGGCGCAGCAGCAGGAAACGCTGCTGGAACAGGAAGCGACCGCGCTGGCGGCGCGCCTGACGCAGCTCAACGGCAAGCTCAAGCCGCTCGACAGCCTGCTCGAACAGAAGCAGCGCCTGCAAAAACTGGCCGCCGATTCCGGCGCCGATATCGCGGAGGTATCGGTCCAGCTCGACGAAAAGGACGCGGAACTGACGCGCCAGAAGCAGGCGCGCGAGGCGCTGTCGGCCCGTATCCGCGCCGACCAGGACACCATCTCCGCGCTGCAGGGGAAAACCGCGATGCCGGAGCCGGAAGCGGTGCGCGGCATGCGGCGCGCCTTGCGCGACGCCGGCATCGGACATGCCATGCTGTCCGACATTGTCGAAGTGACGGACGCCAGATGGCAGGGTGCGGTCGAAGGCGTACTGGGTGGTTACGCCTCGGTGGTGCTGCTCGAACGCGCGCAGGACGCGCCGGCCGCGTACCGGCTGGCCGAGCAGGAACGCTATCGCCATTTCATCGTGCCCGAATGCGTCACCGCTCCCAACTCGAAAGACGACAGCCTGTTGTCGGTGGTGCGCTTTGGCGCGCCGGCGCCGTCGTGGCTGATCGAACAACTGGCCCGCATCGACCGTGTCGATTCGGTCGAAGCCGGCTTCAAGCTGTCGAACAGCGCCGAATGGATCACGCCCGACGCCTACCATCGCGAACGGCGCGGCGGGCGCTCGCTGTTCGTGGAAGCGTCGCGTTACCGCTTCGGCCAGGCCGGGCGCACCCAGCGCATGGAAGCGCTGCAAAAATCGCTGCCTGCGCTCGAGGCGAAGGAAGACACGCTCACGCTCGCCATCAGCAAGCTGGCGGCCGAAGTGGGCGCGCTCAAGGCCCGCATTGCCGGTGTCGACGCGGCCAAGGAACTGGCCGCGCGCCAGGCCGAATTCGAGGAGGCCGCACGCAGCAGCGCGCCGTTGCGCAGCGAGCGCCTTGAAGTCGGCTCCAGGCTGGGAGAACTGCAGGCACTGACCAAGGCGGCCACGGTTGCACGCACCCGGGCCGACACGGTCTGGCAGAATGCGCGCATGGCGCTGTCGGAAGCCGAAGCGGGGCTGCGTCTCGGACACAAACGCCAGATCGAGCAGCGCGCCGAACACGCCAAGGTGCTGGCC
>JBAQKU010000254.1:0-21423 GCA_049301315.1 Telluria sp. | reverse complement strand
CGCACGAACTGGGCCGCAGCGGCGGCCCGGCCCCGTACGCCAACCTGATCGTTTTTTCCAGCCTGTCGAAGCGCTCCAACGTGCCCGGCATGCGCTCGGGCTTCGTGGCGGGCGACCCGGCCATCATCAAGAAATTCCTGCTCTACCGCACCTACTGCGGCGGCGCCATGTCGCCGCCGGTGCAGGCCGCGTCGATCGCGGCCTGGAGCGACGAGACCCACGTCCAGGAAAACCGCGCCAGGTACCGCGAAAAATTCAGCCTGGTGACCCCGCTGCTCAAGCAGGTGATGGATGTCGAACTGCCCGACGCCGGCTTCTACCTGTGGGCCGACGTGCGCCGCAGCGGCCTGTCGGACACCGAATTCGCACGCCGCCTGTATGCCGAATATAATGTCACGGTATTGCCGGGCAGCTACCTTGCGCGCACCGCGCAGGGGGTCAACCCGGGCCAGAACCGCATCCGCATGGCGCTGGTGGCCGGCATCGACGAAGGCCTGGAGGCGGCGCAACGCATCGTACAGTTCTGCAATACCCTGAAAACACCATAATTATATTTCAGCAACCTACCATAAGACATCATGACTCAACAACTTCAGAACATCATCGACACCGCATGGGAGCAGCGTGCCGACATCAGCCCGTCCAACGGCTCGGCCGAACTGCGCGACGCGGTCGCCCACGTGCTCGCCGGCCTTGACGACGGCAGCCTGCGCGTGGCGCAAAAGAGCGGCGCCGACTGGGTCGTGAACCAGTGGCTCAAGAAGGCGGTCCTGCTCTCGTTCCGCCTCGAGAACAACGCCGTCATGAGCGGCGACGGCAGCATGCAGTTCTACGACAAGGTGCCCACCAAGTTCGCCAGCTACACGGCCGACGATTTCGCCAAGGGCGGTTTCCGCGTGGTGCCGCCGGCAGTGGCGCGGCGCGGCAGCTTCATCGCCAAGAACGTGGTCCTGATGCCGTCCTACGTGAACATCGGCGCCTACGTCGATGAAGGCGCGATGGTCGACACCTGGGCCACGGTCGGCTCGTGCGCCCAGATCGGCAAGAACGTCCACCTCTCGGGCGGCGTCGGCATCGGCGGCGTGCTCGAACCGATGCAGGCCAATCCGACCATCATCGAGGACAACTGCTTCATCGGCGCGCGCTCGGAGATCGTCGAAGGCGTGATCGTCGAAGAAAACTCGGTGATCTCGATGGGCGTGTACATCGGCCAGTCGACCAAGATCTACGACCGCGCCACCGGCGAAGTGAGCTACGGGCGCGTGCCTGCCGGCTCGGTCGTGGTGTCGGGCAACCTGCCATCGGACGACGGCAAATACAGCCTGTACTGCGCGGTGATCGTCAAGCGCGTGGACGCCAAGACGCGCGCCAAGACCGGCATCAACGAACTGCTGCGCGGCATCTAACAACCGGCCTGACCGAGGAGAGCACGATGGCAATGGACCGCTTGTTCCAGCTGATGAAAGAAAAAAACGCGTCGGACATGTTCTTCGCGGTCAATTCGCCGGTGCACATCAAGATCAACGGGAACCTGATTCCGATCAACCAGCAAAAGCTGGAGCCGGACAACATCACGTCCCTGCTGGCCGAAGTCGCCTCGCCCGCGCAAATGGAGGAGCTCGAACGCGAGAACGAGCTCAACATGGGTATCTCGGTGCCCAACCTGGGACGCTTTCGCCTGTCGGCCTTCCGCCAGCGCGGCAGCATCTCGGCCGTGTTCCGCTTCGTGCCGGCCAACATTCCGGCCCTGGCCGACCTCGGCCTGCCGCCGGTGCTGGCCGACCTGATCATGGAAAAGCGCGGCCTGCTGCTGCTGGTCGGCGCGACCGGCTCGGGCAAGTCGACCACCATCGCCTCGATGCTGGACCACCGCAACGAACTGCGCGCCGGACACATCCTCACGCTGGAAGACCCGATCGAGTACCTGTTCAAGAACAAGAAATCGATCGTCAACCAGCGCGAGATCGGCAGCGACGCGGCCAGCTTCTATATCGCGCTGCGCAACTCGATGCGCCAGGCGCCCGACTGCATCCTGATCGGCGAGATCCGCGACAAGGAAACCATGGCGGCCGCGCTGGCCTACGCGCAATCGGGCCACCTGGTGCTGGCCACGCTGCACGCCAACAACAGCTACAACGCGCTCAACCGCATCATCAGCTTCTACCCGATCGAAAACCGCCCGGCCCTGCTGCAGGACCTGTCGTCGGCGGTCAAGGCGATCGTCTCGCAGCGGCTGGTGCGCTCGGCCGCCGGCGGCACCCGCCAGGCGGCGGTGGAAATCATGGTCAACACGCGCTACGTGGCCGACCTGATCGAAAAAGGCGAGATCGGCCAGATCAAGGAAGCGATGGAAAAGAGCCTGTCGCCCGGATCGCAGTCGTTCGAGTCGGCCCTGCTGCAACTGGTGCAAGGCAATCTGGTGACGCAGGAAGAGGCGCTCGCCAACGCCGACTCGGCCACCAACTTGCTCTGGCTGCTCAACAACGGCCCCGACAGCAAGAACCAGCAGGCCGAAGCGCCAGCCAAGCCGGCGGACGACGCGGCCTCGTTTACCGAGTTCACCCTCAATACCTAAGGCGCGGCGCAGGTTTTACGCGCCACCTGATAAAAAAGCCGCCTCTCTCCGGTGTTCATCGGATGCCGAGGCGGTTTCTTTTTTTTCGCGCCGTGTTCGGTGAAGGCGCACGGCAGCGCCTTGGAAAACTTCAGCTTGGCGAGGTGGTCGCAATGTGCGACCACCTCAAATCCGCCCCCCCGGCCCCCTCACGAGCGCGAGCCGGCCAGCCCCTGTTGCCCCTTATAGTCGAGCACGACGTCGGTCGCGAAGGCGCGTGGCGTGAACTTGAGCTTGACGCTCTTGTCCTTCGATACGAACACGATCGAGTCGACCGCCACGATTTCGACCTTGCCGAAACTGCGCATGTCGGCAAAATAGCGCCGCCCCTCGCGCGTGATGCGCAGCGTCTCGCCGTTGGAAAGCGGGTAGGCGCCGTAGACATCCAGCATTTCATAGGGCGTGATGGTGTAGTGGCGCTCGGCGCCGGCTGGCGCCGGGGTTTGTGCCAGTGCCGCCGGGGCGGCCAGCGCCAGGGCGCCGATCAGGAAAACAGCAGACATGATGCGCATGATATTACTCCATGAAATGAGACCGGATATGGGACGCCCGAGACTGGGGCGCGCGACTCTACTGATGAGTTCGACAGGCCTCGTTATGAATAGTTCAATATCTTTTTTGCATCGACGAGATGTGAAATCTGCATGCGAATCCGCCGGTTCCTCGCTTGCTATGCTATGCTTTGGGGTTCCCCTGCGTAATGAACCACCCGTCGTGTCCAGCCCGGAAGTGCGCTCCGCCGTTCGGCCGCGCATGACGCTCACTGATATGGCCATGAAAAAAGTTCTCTACGGAATTCCCAACTGCGACACCGTCAAGAAAGCCCGTGCCTGGCTGGCCGCACACGGACAGGAAGTCGATTTCCACGATGTCAAGAAGCAGGGCCTGGAGCGCGCCACCGGCGCCGCCTGGCTCGCCCAGCTCGGATGGGAAGTGCTGGTCAACCGCAAGGGCACGACCTGGCGCCAGCTGCCCGACGAACGGCGCGCGGCCATCGTCGACCAGGCCAGCGCGCTCGAACTGATGCTCGAGTTCCCGTCCGTGATCAAGCGTCCCGTGCTGCAGGGCCCGGACCGGCTCGAGGTCGGCTTTTCCGACGAGCAGTACCGCCAGGTTTTCAAGCTTTAAATTTAACTCCAACGACAACATGCACACATCACGAACCCTGGCACTGACCGAAGAACTGATCGCGCTCTCCTCGATCACCCCTGAAGACAAGGGTTGCCAGCAGCGCCTGATCGAACTGCTCACGCCGCTCGGCTTCGGTTGCGAGACCATCACCTCGAACGGCGTGACCAACCTGTGGGCGCGCCGGGGGGCAAAGGCCCCGCTGTTCGTGTTCGCCGGCCATACCGACGTGGTGCCGACCGGCCCGCTCGAGCAATGGGAATCGAAGCCGTTCGTGCCGACCCACCGCGACGGCAAGCTGTTCGGGCGCGGCGCGGCCGACATGAAGACCTCGCTGGCGGCGATGGTGGTGGCGGTCGAGGAATTCACGGCCAGCCACGCGGACCACAGGGGCTCGATCGCCTTCCTCATCACCAGCGACGAGGAAGGTCCGGCCACCGACGGCACCGTGGTGGTATGCGAGCTGCTCAAGGCGCGCGGCGAGCAGATCGACTTCTGCCTGGTCGGCGAGCCTACCTCGGCGCACGTGCTGGGCGACATGATCAAGAACGGGCGGCGCGGCTCGCTGTCGGGCAAACTGGTGGTCAAGGGCATCCAGGGCCACATCGCCTACCCGCAACTGGCGCGCAACCCGATCCATCAGGTCGCGCCCGCGCTGGCCGAACTGGTCGCCGAACAGTGGGACGAGGGTAACGAGTACTACCTGCCCACTTCCTGGCAGGTCTCCAACATCCACGCCGGCACCGGAGCGAACAACGTGATCCCCGGCGAGGTGACGATCGACTTCAATTTCCGCTTTTCGACCGCCAGCACCCCGGACGGGCTCGAAGCGCGCGTGCATGCGATCCTCGACAAGCACAACCTGGACTACGAGCTCAAGTGGGCCCTGAGCGGAATGCCGTTCCTGACCCCGCGCGGGACCTTGTCCGACGCCATCGTCGCGGCCATCGCCGACGAGACCGGCGTACATGCCGAATTGTCCACCACGGGCGGCACCTCCGACGGCCGCTTCATCGCGCGCATCTGCCCGCAAGTGATAGAATTCGGCCCTCCGAACGCCAGCATCCACAAGATCGACGAGCACATCGAAGTGCGCTTCATCGATCCGCTCAAGAATATCTACCGCCGCACCTTGGAAAACCTGCTGGCGCAATGCAGCGCCTAACCGAGAACCAGGCCATGACTACGACTACTTTCACCACCCCGCGCGACCTGCTGCGCTTTGCCGTTACCCGCTTCAACGGCGCCAAGCTGTTTTTCGGGCATGGCAGCGCCGAAGCGTTCGACGAGGCGGCCTACCTGATCCTGCACACCCTCAAGCTCCCGCTCGACAAGCTCGATCCCTTCCTCGACGCGCGCCTGCTGCCCGACGAGGTGCTGCAGGTGCTGGCCGTGATCGAGCGGCGCGCCGCCGAGCGCGTGCCGGCGGCCTACATCACCAACGAGGCCTGGCTGGGCAGCTACAATTTCTATGTCGACGAGCGCGTGATCGTGCCGCGCTCCTTCATCGCCGAACTGATCCCGAACCAGTTCAGCCCCTGGGTGAGCGAGCCCGACGGCGTCGAGAACATCCTCGACCTGTGCACCGGGTCGGGCTGCCTGGCGATCATGCTGGCCGACGCCTTCCCCAACAGCGTGGTCGACGCGGTCGACATCTCGCCCGACGCGCTGGCCGTGGCCGAGCGCAATGTGCGCGACTACAAGCTCGAGGGCCGGGTCAATCCGATCGCCTCCGACCTGTACCAGAATGTCCCGTTCAAGAAATACGACCTGATCGTGAGCAATCCGCCGTATGTGAATGCCGAGTCGATGGGCAAGCTGCCGCCGGAATACCTGCACGAGCCGCAGATCGCCCTGGGCGGCGGCGGCGACGGCATGGACCTGGTGCGCCAGATCGTCGCCGGCGCGGCCGAGCGCCTGACCCCCGAGGGCATCCTGATGGTCGAGATCGGCAACGAGCGCGAATTCGCGGAAGCTGCCTTCGGCCACCTCGGCCTGACCTGGCTGACCACCAGCGCGGGCGACGACATGGTGTTCCTCCTGACTGCCGAGCAGCTGCAATAATCGCGACCCAGCGCCAACGCCGCGTGCGGCGCATGACGCTTCGCCCTTGCGCCCCGCGGGTAGGTCCCGCAGGCGCAAGGTGATCCACAAATGAAAAGAAATCAATGATACGCTTCCTCTCCGTTAGCCTGATGCGCGGCACCAAGCCGCTGCTCGACAGCGTCGACCTGACCCTCAACCCCGGCGACAAGATCGGCCTGATCGGCGCCAATGGCGCCGGCAAGACGAGCCTGTTCGCGATGCTGCGCGGCGAGCTGCACCCCGACCAGGGCGAGATCGACTTCCCGGCCAAGTGGCGCATGGCCTACGTGGCCCAGGAAACGCCGCCGCTCGAGCGCGCCGCGCTCGACTACGCGATCGACGGCGACATCAGCCTGCGCAAGCTGGAGGCCGAACTGGCGCGCCTGGAGTCCGAGCCCGAATCGACCGAGAACGGCATCGCCATCGGCCACATCTACAGCGCGCTGGCCGACGCCGACGCCTACACCGTGCAGTCGCGCGGCGAACAGCTGCTGCTCGGCCTGGGCTTTTCGCTGGACCAGATGCAGCAGCCGGTGGCCAGCTTTTCGGGCGGCTGGCGCATGCGCCTGAACCTGGCGCAGGCGCTGATGTGCCCTTCCGAACTGCTGCTGCTCGACGAGCCGACCAACCACCTCGACCTCGATGCGATCATCTGGCTCGAGGACTGGCTGAAACGCTACGCCGGCACCCTGATCATCATTTCGCACGACCGCGATTTCCTCGACGAGATCGTCAACGTGGTGGTGCACATCGACGAGCGCAAACTGAAACGCTATTCGGGCAACTACTCGGGCTTCGAGCGCCAGCGCGCGGCCCAGATGATCCTGGCCGCCGGCGCGCTCGAGAAGCAGACGCGCCAGCGCGCCCACCTCGAATCGTTCGTCAACCGCTTCAAGGCGCAGGCCTCCAAGGCGCGCCAGGCGCAAAGCCGCATGAAGGCGCTCGCCAAGATGGAAGAGCTGGCTCCGCTGCGTGCGGCGGCCGAATTCTCGTTCGACTTCCGCGAACCGCTGGCCGCGCCCAATCCGCTGCTGGTGATGGAAGACGTGAACGCGGGCTACCACATCCTCGATGCGCACGGCGACAAGGTGGGCGACAAGACCATCGTGAGCGGCATCAAGTTCTCGCTCCAGATCGGCCAGCGCATCGGCCTGCTGGGCGTGAACGGGGCCGGCAAGTCGACCCTGATCAAGACCATCGCGGGCGAGCTGGCGCCGCTCACCGGCGAGGCGACCGTCGGCAAGGGCCTGTCGATCGGCTACTTCGCGCAGCACCAGGTCGAGATGCTGCGTCACGACGAATCGCCGCTGTGGCACCTGGCAAAGATCGCGCCCACGGTGCGCGAGCAGGAGCTGCGCAACTTCCTGGGCGGCTTCAACTTCCCCGGCACCATGGTCACCAGCTCGATCCGTCCGTTCTCCGGCGGCGAGAAGGCGCGCCTGGCGCTGGCCCTGATCGTGTGGCAGCGCCCCAACCTGCTGCTGCTCGACGAGCCGACCAACCACCTCGACCTCGAGACGCGCGAAGCGCTGACCATGGCGCTGGCCCAGTTCGAAGGCACGCTGGTGGTGGTATCGCACGACCGCCACCTGCTGCGCGCCACCACCGACCAGTTCATCATCGTGGCCGACGGCAGGCTGCAGCCCTTCGACGGCGATCTGGACGACTACAAGGACTGGCTGTTCCAGACCAAGCTGGGCAAGGGCACCACGCTGCTGCCGGCGGCCGGCAAGGACAACAAGACCGCGTTCCCGGTTGCCAGCAGCGTGGCGCCGCCTTCCGCGCCGCAGGCCGACAAGAAGGACCAGAAGCGCCAGGAAGCGGAGCTGCGCCAGCGCGCGGCCGCGCTCAAGAAGCCGATCGAAAACAAGATCCGCCGCCTCGAAGAGCAGATCGCCAAGCGCAACGCGCAGAAGACGGAAGTCGACGCCAGGCTCGGCGAGCCGGGCATCTACGAAGCGGCCAACAAGGCCAAGCTGAAAACGCTGCTGGCCGACCAGTCCTTCTTTACCAAGGACCTGGCGCAGCTGGAGGCCGAATGGCTGGAATTGCAGGAGCAGCTCGAAGGCCTGGCGGCCTGAGGCCTCAGGCGGCCTGCCTGGCGCCGCCGGCCGTGGTGCGCCTGATCGACATCAGCTTGTCGATGTCGATCAGGATCAGGCGCCGTCCATCGACCTCGCCCAGTCCAAGCAGGTAATCGACGACGGCCCCGTCCTCGACACCGCCGCAGGGAATCGGCCTGACCTGGTCGGCGCGCATTCTCAGCACGTCGGTGACGCCGTCCACCACCATCCCGATAATGCCGCCCGATAGCTGCAGGATGATCACGTCGGTCAGCAGGTCGGGCACCGCAGTGCGCTCGCTCATGGCCACGCGCATGTCGACGATCGGGATGATCACCCCGCGCGAGAGCGCCACGCCGCTGATGATTTCGCCATCGGCCGCGAAGCGTTCCAGCGATTCGAGGACACGCAGCTCATGTACCTTGCCAAGATCGAGGGCGTACTCAAGCCCACCGAGCTGAAAGCCGAGCAATTCAAGCATGCCGGAACCGGCAGCGCGCTTATCGGTCGTATCCATGGTGGTCCTTTCGTCTCTCAGTGGTGCGGCTGGCCCAACGAAATTCCATCCTACGGGCAGAGCAGCGGCAACTCGTTGACTGGTATCAACATTTCCCTTTGATACAGAGTTTGCAAAGTGGCGGCAAGCCCTTACAATAGGGAGTGAATATTGCCCGGTGGATATGAAAATACGAGGATGCGATGAGGCTTGAATGGCTGGGGCGACTATTTTCCGGGGCCCCGCAAGGGCACCCCCTGAACGAATTCCATGCGCTGCATTGCTGCCGGGCGCCCGGCCCGGCCGGGCACAGCGAGATCGCAGCCGGCGCGCTGCTGGCGCGGTGAGCACCACGGTCGATCCCGGCGAAGTCGAACTGAGCGCCATTCGGGCCCAGGGCCCGGGCGGCCAGAACGTCAACAAGGTCTCGTGCGCGGTCCACCTGCGCTTCGATATCGCGGCCTCGTCGCTGCCGGAGGCGCTAAAGGAGAGGCTGCTGGCGCTGTCGGACCGGCGCATCACGCACAACGGCGTGCTGGTGCTCAAGGCGCAGCGCTCGCGCAGCCTGGAGCAGAACAAGGAGGACGCCCTGCGGCGCCTGCAGGAACTGGTCGACAGCGTGGCCGAGCTGCCGGCGCTGCGCCGTCCGACCCGCCCCACCCGCAGTTCCCAGCGCAAGCGCATGGACGCCAAGACCACGCGCGGCCAGACCAAGGCCCTGCGCGGAAAAGTGAGCGACTAGTGTCCTGAATTACAGATTGACACTAGGCAAGCGCGCGTCTTAATGTTCGCAGGTCCAGTCGAGGACGCCACGGGCGCCGGAAAAAATCACTTCGCCGCCCACCGTGCTGCCGCGCAGGCGCGCCTTGATGTCCTTGGCCGGCAGGTCGTAGGTGCTGCTGCCGTCCGGGTTGAACTTCATCGAGCGCACCAGCGTTTCGCCTTGCAGCATGCCCACCGCCACATGGCTGCTGCCGCTGCTCGCGTTGCGCTGCTCGACCAGCTGGTTCACCAGCGCGATGGCGCCCTGCTGCTCGATTTCGGCCGCCTTCACCTCGAGCGAGACCTTGGCGATCGCCTTGAGGGCAGGCCCGACCGCGGCCGCCATCTTCTGGAACTGCGGCACCTGTTCCGGGCTGAGCACCAGCTCCTTCTTGCGGATCTTGGAAGCGAGCATCACGTACTTGCGCACCTCCGGCTCGCCCGTGAGCGCCTCCATTTCGGCCTTGCTGCGGGCCGCCTGCGCACCAAATTGTTCGACCCGCTGCATCAGCGTGGCGATCACTTCGTCGACCCTGGCACGGTCCGGCTGCAGCGCGAAAATGAGCATCTCGCTCTGCTTGCGCGGCCCGGCCGTCTCGATCATCACCTTGCGCGCGGCGATCGCGCAGCCCTCGGCCTGCTTGATGATGACTTCCTCGGCCATGATTTCGCAGTTGGCCGCCTGCTCCACCGTCACGCGCGTGCCCGAAATGATGCAGCTTTCGGCGCGCTGGATCACCACGTCGCCCTGGCTGGCCTGGATCACCGCGCCCGAGGCCACGCCCACCACCTTGATGTCGCCGCGCGCGTTGTGGGCGGCGCCGCCGACCAGGTTGCGGTTGAGCAAGATGGTGCCTCCGCGCGAGACGATGCTGCCAAACACGTCGGCGTGGATGGTGATGCTCTCGCCTTCGATGACGCGCTTCTCCTGCACCTCGCCATATTCTTCGTAGTCGCCCGTCAGCTGCAGGTTGCCGGTGGTGCGCGAGCTGACCCCGTCTCGGCTGACGATCTTGTCGCCCACCGAAATCTGGCCGGTCGCGCCGTCCGTGTCGAGAAAGCCGGTCTGCTGCGCGACCACGAATTCGCCGTCGGCGTTGATCTCGACCGCCGTGCCCGGCCCGGCCAGGCGCGCCAGCTCGAGGTCGAGCGGAACGGCCGGCTCGAGCACGCTGCCCGACAATTCGTAGCCGGCAGTGCCGGCCACGCGCGGCACCTTCTTGAGCAGCCTGGCGCCCTTGTGGATCTGGGGGAAGCGGTTCTGGAACGCCATCAGGTCAAGCTTGCCGTTGGCCAGCTGGCGCGGCGCATCGCTGCGGTGGATATCGACCGATACCTCGGCCACGATGGCGTCGGCCCCGGGCTGCGCGTCGAGCCGGTGCGCCACCGTCACCCGTTCGGACTTGCCGGCCGCGATCGCGCTGCGCACGGCCACCAGGTCGATGCCGAAACGCCCCCCCTTGAGCCACATGTCGGCGACGAACTCGTCGACATCGAGCCGCGCCGGCACGGCCATGGAAGCCGGATCGTCCGGATCGGTCAGGTAGACCGGCTCGAAATAGTACTCGGCCTTGCCGTCGTTGATCTTGACCGCCCGGTACAGCGCGCGCCGCTTTTCGTCGAACGGCACGATGTCGGCGGCAAGCCGGATCTGCGACTCGCCGGAGGCCGAACGCGGCCAGTCATCGACGCCGTTTCCGTAAAGTACCTTGTTGAATACGGCGTAGTCGAGGCCGCTGAAATAGGAATTGTTGGCGAAAATGTTGCCGATCGCGGCCAGCACCGTCGTGCCCAGCACCTTCGGATCGACATACACGCCGTCGGCGCGCTTGACGACGCAGTGCTCCACCTGCGACGCGTCAGCGGCGGCCGGCGACTCGCTGGCTGGGTCAAGAGAAGAATCGATGGGCACGTTTGCACTCCAGCTCAAGCTGATCGGACTTGCAATTATTCCAACATTAGGTAGCCAATTGTAATATTTTCATAGCGTAACATGATGTGGACATAATATGAACAATTCCGCGCATCAAACTGGCAGTAGATCAACATATGCGATCGCGCCTGCGCGGGCAGGCGCAGGAGGCAGCGATGCAAGGCAGGCTAGCAGCCTGTCGGACTTGAAGGAAATCGGCTGCAAATCCGCCTGACCGGTCCATATTTCGCCGCTTTTTTGGTCAATAGAATGACTATTGATCTGCAAAATCGACAAAATCTGTCCTCGGCCAGCCGAATTTTCGCTTCGATTCTTCAAGTCCGACAGGCTGCTAGCGGCGCCGCGCCTGGGGGTAGAGGTCCTGGCCGGCCTCGTTGATCTGGCGCCGCAGGTCGCGCCGTTCATCGGGCGTGAGGCGCCCGTTGCGGCGCGCCGCGTCGGCTTGTTGGGCGTTCTGCTCCTGCTGCAACTGGAGCATGCGGCGCTGTTCTTCGGCGCGCGCCTCGAACGAACGCGGATCGAACTGGCGCGGCACAGGCAATTCCTGCGCCCGTTCAGTGCGCGCTACCGGCGGCTGCGGCTGGTTGCGGGCCGCTTCGCGCTCGCGCTCGCTGGGGCCGGCAATGGCGCTGGCGACGGCACAGCCGAGCAGGCAGCCGGCCGCGGCCCTGCGCGCGAACGAAAACCGGCCGCACGAATTTGCGCTTGCAACGGCGTAGATTTTAGTGAGCGCGATATTCATGGTGTTCCTCTTCCGCGATGCCGTGTAAACAGATAAGCTTAGTGCCGCTTGAACCCAAGTGTATGACCATTCGCACCGGGGTATAAGCCGAATTGGGTAAAGTGTGTAACACTTTGTAATGCCTTTGCCGTGATGTGTAATCGACGGCGATAAGACGTTACCATAGCGACATCAATATGACAAATCTGACAGCTATATGACCACACAATCGACACCAAATACAGGCAACAATACAACGCCGGCCGCTCCGCTTGGCCAGTCGGCCAAGATCATGGTGGTCGATGACGACGTGCGCTTGCGCGACCTGCTGCGCCGCTACCTGACCGAACAGGGCTTTTCGGTCGTGACCGCCGAGAGCGCACCGGCGATGAAC
Source organism: Telluria sp. (assembly GCA_049301315.1). Lineage (GTDB taxonomy): Bacteria > Pseudomonadota > Gammaproteobacteria > Burkholderiales > Burkholderiaceae_D > JBAQKU01. The sequence continues at coordinate 9,227 of JBAQKU010000254.1, read as the reverse complement.
AAGCTGTGGCTGCGCGAACGCTACGACCTGCTGGTGCTCGACCTGATGCTGCCGGGCGAAGACGGCCTGTCGATCTGCCGCCGCCTGCGCGGCGCGGGCGACCGCACCCCGATCATCATGCTCACCGCCAAAGGCGAAGACGTGGACCGCATCGTCGGGCTCGAAATGGGGGCCGACGACTACCTGCCGAAACCGTTCAACCCGCGCGAACTGGTGGCGCGCATCGGCGCGGTGCTGCGCCGCAAGGGCCCGGACGAAATCCCGGGCGCCCCGTCCGAGACCCCGCAGTCGTTCGAATTCGGCCAGTTCGTGCTCGACCTGGGCACCCGCACGCTCAAGAAGAACGGCGCGACGGTGCCGCTCACGACCGGCGAATTTTCCGTTCTCAAGGTGTTTGCGCGCCACGCGCGCCAGCCCCTGTCGCGCGAGAAGCTGATGGAACTGGCGCGCGGGCGCGAATACGAAGTGTTCGACCGCAGTCTCGACGTCCAGATCTCGCGCCTGCGCAAGCTGATCGAACCGGATCCGTCCAGCCCCCTGTACATCCAGACCGTGTGGGGACTGGGCTACGTGTTCATCCCCGAAGGTCAGCCGCGCTAGTGCCCTTGCGTTTCGCAATGTCTCCCAACGTCCACCGCCTGGGCTGGCTCAAGAGCGGCCTGTTCTGGCGCACCTTCCTGTTGCTGGGGATCCTGACCACGCTGTCGATGGCGTCGTGGATCGGCATGATCAGCGTGGTCCAGCGCGGCCCCCAGGTGCAGCAGATCGCCGCCCAGGTGATCTCGGTCGTCACCATCACCCACGCCGCGCTCACCCACTCGGCGCCCGAACTGCGCCGCGAACTGCTGTTTGAACTGGTCAGCAACGAAGGCATCCGCATCTTCCCGCTGGAGCTGTCCGACACCGTCGATCCGCCACCCGACAATCCGCTGATGGACGATATCGAAGCGATCGTCAAGGCCAAGCTGGGCGCGGACACGCGTTTTTCGGGGCGCGTCAACGGGGTGCCCGGCTTCTGGGTCAGCTTCAAGATCGACGACGACAAATACTGGCTGATGTTCGAGCGCGAACGCCTCGGCCTGAGCGGTGTGCAGTGGCTGGGCTGGGCCGCCCTGGTGGGGCTGCTGTCGCTGCTCGGCGCAGCGCTCATCTCAAGCCTGGTCAACTTGCCGCTGGCGCGCCTGACCGCCGCCGCACGTGCGATCGCGCTCGGCAAACGCCCCGACCCGCTGCCCGAAAAAGGCTCGAAGGAGATCATCGAGGCCAATCGCAGCTTCAACCAGATGGTGGCCGATTTACAGCGCGTCGAATCGGACCGCGCGGTGATCCTGGCGGGCATCTCGCACGACCTGCGCACGCCGCTCGCGCGCATGCAGCTCGAAGTCGAAATGGCGCACCTGCCGCACGACGCGCGTGAAGGCATGCAGTCCGACATCGCCCAGATGGATGAGATCATCGGCCAGTTCCTCGACTACGCCAAGCCGACCGAAGCGGCCAGCTTCGTGGCGCTCGACATCAGCGCCCTGCTCGCCGACAGCGCCCACGCGGCCGGGCGCATGCAGGCGGTCCGGGCAAGTACCGAGATCGAGCCGGGCCTGCACGTGCTGGGCAACGCGACCGACCTACGGCGCGTACTGAACAACCTGCTCGAAAACGCACGCCGCTACGGCAGGACCCCGGGCAGCGAATTGACCGAAATCAGCATCAGTTGCCACCTCAAGTCGCAGGGGCACGGCAAGCGGGTCGTGATCGAACTGCAGGACCGCGGTACCGGCGTGCCCGACGAGCAGATCGCGCAGTTGCTCAAGCCGTTCACGCGCATGGACAGCGCGCGCGGCCAGGCCAATGGCGCCGGGCTCGGACTGGCGATCGTCGAGCGCGTGGTGTCGCGCCACAACGGCGAACTGCACGTGCGCAACCGCGAAGGCGGCGGCCTGACGGTGCAGATCGTGCTGCCGCCTGCCGCATGAAGCTGGCCGCAAGCTGCTTTCCTTACCCAAAACGAGGATGACCGACATGATCGACGCCGCGCCGGCGCCATTGGCGCGCCTCGGCCTAAGCGGCTCAGCGCACATATTTTGCTTCTTGTACGCGGTATAAAGACATTTCAAACCGACAAGAAGGAGCTTATCATGATGAAAACACTACTAGCCGCGGCGATGCTGGCCGGTTCCCTGGGCAGCGTTGCGCTGCCTGCAAGCGCTGGCGTCATCATTGTGCGCGAGGCACCACCGCAGCTTCGCGTCGAACGCACCCCTGACGCGCGCCGCGGGTATCTTTGGGCGCCCGGTCACTGGGAATGGAAACATCAGCGCCATGTGTGGGTACGCGGCGTGTGGCTGCGCGACCGTACCGGCTACGTGTATCAACAGCCCGCATGGAACGAGCATGATGGGCGCTGGCAGTTGACGCGTGGCCAGTGGCGGCGCGGACAACGCGACCGCGATGGCGACGGCGTTCCCAATCGCGACGACCGCCGCCCGAACAATCCGAACCGTAGCTAAGCCTGAGGAAAAAGCGCCCGTGCCTGGCTCTGCCGGAAGAACTCATGCATCGAGTTCTGGATAATGGCGGAAGATGCCCTCCTGATTGAACGGGATGCGCCGCTTCGACGCCAGGTAGCGTGCCACGTTGGGGCGCGCGGCAACGCGCTCGCGCAAGCCGGCAAGGCCAGGGAAATCCGGCTCCAGGCGCGCCATCGATGTCGGGAAAGCGTAGCGCAAGCCTTCGATCACCTGGAACATCGACAGGTCCGCGTACGACAGGCGCGCGCCGGCCAGAAAGCGGCCGCGCCGCCCCGCCGTGCTCAGCACCCTTTCGAAGTAGCCCAAAAACTTCGGTATGCGATTGGCGACGAAGTCGGCGGCGCGCCGTTTGGCTTGCGCTTTCTGGTCCTCGTAATAGAGCGAGGCCGAAACCGGATGATGGGTGTCATGCACCTCGGCCACCAGATCGGCGATGGTGAGCTGGAGCTGGTGGACCCACAAGCGGCCCGCTTCGGCGCGCGGCGCCAGTCCATGGCGCCCGCCCAGGAACAGCAGGATGTTGGCCGTCTGCCCGATCGTCAGTTCGCCTGCCTTGAGAAAGGGCGGCGCAAACGACGGGCGCGCATCCTCGTCCAGCGCGGCGAGCAGCGCATGCAGGCCGTTTTCTTGGCGCGCCACGTCGACGTAATCGGCCCCGCCCTCCTCCAGCGCCAGCCGCACGAATTCGCCGCGCCCCTGGATGCTGGGCCAGTAATAGAGTTGGTAGGTCATTCGCGCCTCGCTCTGGGCTGTCGAGCTCATTATCGGCCATCTGCCCGCAGCAGGGAGCGCGCCATCAGTCCAGGTCGGCCAGCAGGGACGCAAACGTGTCCCGCTGCGGCGCAAATGCAACATACCCAAAGGAAAGACCGCTGCGTTCGTGATAAAATCGCATTTCGCTAGGGGTCCTGGAACCAAACGTTCCGGGTGAGAGATACCCTCCGTACCTGATCTGGATAATGCCAGCGAAGGAAAGCGCAAAGTCTCCCTCCTTTGTTTGCTCCCGCGTTGACTCCAGCTTCTTAAGCACCGTCCCGGCATCGCCGGCGCGTAACACGAGCAAACTATGTCAACACCAAACCTGAAGCATTCCGTCCTCGCCTTCGCCGTCGCGCAGGCATTCGCCGTCTCGGCAAGCGCACAAAACGCCCAGCCAAGCATGCCCGAAGTCGTGGTCAGCGCCCCAAGATGGATCGCCATCGAGCGCGCCAGCGTGGGCGGGTTTTCCGACATGCCGCTGCTGCAAACGCCGGCGTCGATCACCTCCATCGGCCGCCAGCAGATGCAGGAGCTCGGCATTCGCCAGAGCACCGATGCAATGAAATTCGACGCCAGCGTGAGCGACGCCTACAACGCGGTCGGTTACGCCGAGCAGTTCTCGATTCGCGGCTTCGCGCTCGATAATTCGTCGAGCTACCGCAAGGACGGCATCGCCATCCCGGGCGACACCCAGATCGCGCTCGAGAACAAGGAGCGCATCGAGGTGCTCAAGGGACTGGCAGGTTTGCAGGCGGGCGTTGCCGCTCCCGGCGGCATCGTCAACTACGCCACCAAGCGCCCTACCGCCGCCGCACTGCGCTCGGTGACGGTAGAAGCGTCGGAACGCGGCACGCTGTACGGCTCGGTCGACCTGGGCGGGCGTTTCGACGACAAGCGCTTCGGCTACCGGATCAACGCGGCCGGCGAGCGCATCCGCTCCTACGTCAAGGGCGCCGACGGCGAGCGCCAGTTCGTCTCGGGCGCGTTCGACTGGCAGATCACGCCGCAGGCGCTGCTGCAGCTCGACCTCGACTACCAGCACAAGTCGCAGATCACCGCGCCCGGCTACCAGCTGATCCGCAACACCGACCTGCCGACCGGGGTGTCGCCCAAGACGCTGCTCAACGCGCAGCCCTGGACCAAGCCGGTCGACACCCGCAGCAGCAACGTCGGCCTGCGTTTCGAGTACCTGATCGGGGCCGACTGGCGCGCCAGCGTCGCGATGAACCAGCACTCGTTCAAGCGCGACGACTACACCGCCTTCCCTTACGGCTGCAGTAACGAAGGCGACGGTTTCTATCCGGGCTACTGCTCGAATGGCGACTACGACGTCTACGACTACCAGAGCGCGGGCGAGTCGAAGTCGCCGTTCGGCGCGCAGGCGCTGTTGCAGGGCAAGTTCGCGACCGGCGCCGTCAGGCATGCGCTCACCGTTGGCGCGTCGCTGCTCAAGCGGCGCGACAAATTCGGCGACTACGTGTACAACTACGCCGGCTCGAGCAACATCTACCAGAACCGGATCGTGCCGCCGGCGCCGGACAATCCGAGCACCGGTCCGGTGTTCGAACGCCGCCGCGACAACGAGCGCGCCCTGTTCGCGCAGGACATCGCCAGCTTGTCGGACACCCTCACGCTGCATACCGGCCTGCGCCACGTGCAGGTCAAGCGCAGCGAGTTCATTGCGGCCCTCGGTGCATACGAGCAGTCCGAGCACACCTTCACGCTGCCGAGCGTGGCACTGGTATACAACCCCGCGCAGGACTGGAGTTTGTACGGCTCGCTGGCGCACGGCATGGAGTTGGGCGGCATCGCGCCGTTCGGAACCTCCAACGAGCACCGGCCGCTGGCGCCGAGCCGCTCCAGGCAGGTCGAAGTCGGCGTGAAGGGCATCGTCAACAACGACCTGAGCGTATCGGCGGCGCTGTTCCAGATTCGCAAAGGCCTTGAGTACACCAACGCGAACAATGTCTTCGTGCGCAGCGGCGACCAAACCCATCGCGGCCTCGAACTGGCAGCGCAAGGCAGGGCCAGCGCCGACCTGAAATACAGCGTCTCGCTGATGGCGTTAAATACACGCCAGGAAGGCACCGGAGTGGCGGCGCTCGATGGCAAGCGCGCCACCAATGTGCCTTCGTTCAAGTCGACTGCCTGGATCGAATACGCAGTGCCGGCGGTGGCCGGCCTGAAGCTGAACGGCGTGTGGCAATACGCGGGCAAGAAGGCGTTCGACGTCGAGAACAAGACCATGGTGCCCGGTTACCACGTGTTCGACTTCGGCGCCGCATACGCGACCAAGGTGGCCGGCACGGCAACCACGTTGCGGGCCGGCGTTCAAAACGCGTTCGACAAGTTCTACTGGCGTGACGTGACGCCGGCGCTGGGCGGATACCTGCTGCCGGGCGCATCGCGCACCTTCAACCTGTCGGCGCAGTTCGACTTCTGACGCAGGCACAAGGAGTAAAAAAGGGAGAGCCGCGAAAGGCTCTCTTTTTTTTGCCTATCGCAGGCCGGCGAGCAGGCAGCCGACCTGCCGCATGCGCTGCCGCACCGTGCCGCTTACCAGCGTAAAGCCGATGCCGCGCTCGGCCAGCGTCTGCAGCACCTGTTCGTGGACGCTCTGGCGCACCTGCTCCGATTCGCGCTGCAGGCCGTCCGCCGTCCATGGACTGTCGGGTGCGGTCACCAGCGTCAATGCGTAATCGTGCGTCTTCTCCAGCTTCGCTAACTGTTCATCCACCCGCCCCCAGTAAAAACGGCTGTAGAGCGCCGTCATCAGCGGGGTGGTGTCGCAAAACAGGAAGCGCGTGGCATGCGCGGCGGCCGCGTTCTCACGCTCCTGCTGGACGCGCGCAATCCGGCACTGGTCGCTCTCGTATGGCACGCGGCCCTCGGTCTCGACGAATTCGCGCAGATACTCAGGCACCCACAAGGTGTCGTACTCGCCGGCGAGGGCGGCGGCGAGCGTCGACTTGCCGGACGATTCCGCGCCCAGCAGTGCGACGCGCAGCAGCTGTTTCACGGCGCCCCCGCCGCAGCGCGGCTCCAGGTGCGCAGCCCGATAATGGCGAGCACCACGAACACCGCGTACAGGATCGCCGTCAGGATCAGTCCCTTGTACACGTACAGGCCGACATAGAGCACGTCGACCGCAATCCAGACATGCCAGTTCTCGAGCTTCTTGCGCGACAGGAGCAGCTGGCCGAGCAGGCTGCCGGCGGTCAGGAAGCCGTCCGCGTAGGGGACATCGGTATTGGTCCAGTTCGACAGGAAGGCGGCCAGCAAGGCAAATCCAAGCAGCCAGCCAGCGATCGAGGCGCGCCACCCGGCCCCCGACAGGCGTCCCACGCGCAGGGCCTCGTGGCCCGAGCCGCCATACAGCCACTGGTACCAGCCCCATACCGACACCGCGATGAACACGGCCTGCAAGCCGGCGTCGCCATACAGGCGCGCGTCGAAAAACACGATGCCGTAGGTGGCCGAGGAGATGATCGCGAACAGCCAGGCCCAGTGGGTCTGGCGAATATTGAGCAGCACGGTGATCGCCGCCAGGATGAACGAAATCAGTTCCAGCGGGGTGGTGGCAAATCCAAGCAAGGCGAGCGAATCGTTCATCGGGTGGCGCTATCAGGGTCGGGCGCAAGCAGGAAGGCGCGGCGCCTTGTCAACTCACAGCGATGGAAACGCGGGGCTGCAGGCCCGCGCGCGGGCAGGGCTTGATTTCCGCCACGCGCGCCTGGGTGGTCAGCAGCCGGGCTATCGTTCACTTGCGCGGATACTTGATGCGCATTTCCTTGAGCAGGTTGTCGGCATGGTCGATTTCCTTCATCACCCACAGCATGTAGCGGATGTCGACGTGGATCGCACGCGTGATCGCGCTGTCGAAATACCAGTCCTTGGTGACGGACTCGTAGGTCGAGTCGAAGTTCAGGCCCACCAGCTCGCCGCGCTTGTTCATGATCGCGGAACCGGAGTTGCCGCCCGTCGTATCCGCACTCGACAGGAAGTTGACCGGCACCGTGCCCAGCACCGGGTCCTTGAAGACGCCGTAGCGCTTGGCCCGGATCGCCTCGAGCAGTCCCTTGGGCGCGATGAACGGATCGACACCGGTATGCTTTTCAACGATGCCCTCGACCGTCGTGAACGGTCCTTTCACCAGGCCGTCGCGCGGCGAATAAGGCGAGACGGTGCCGAAGGTCACGCGCAGCGTGGAGTTCGCATCCGGGTAGACCGGCTTGCCCTGCGATTTCTTCCACGCGATCACGGCCGACATGAACTGCGGGATCACGCGTTCGAGGTTGCCGTCGATTTCCTTGCGCCGGTTCTCCAGCGCCATTGCGGCATCGTGCAGCTTGACGGCGAGCTTGATGAAGGCGTCGTCGGAGCTGGCGAAGGCGGCCGCATCTTTCGTCATCCACGCCAGGCGCTTGGCGGTGTCGCCCAGTTCGGAGTTCGCGTACAGCGCACCGATGCCGTCCGCCGCAGGCAGTAATGCATCGAGCCCTTGCGGATGCATGCCGGCAGCCAGCGCCCGGTAGCGCTGCAGCGACGCGGCAAGGCGCGCCTGGTCGACGCTGGCGACGAAGGACTGCTCGAGGCGGCTCATGCGCGCCTTGATGAACGAGATGTCGCGCTCCTGGTAGCCGCTTTCGCGCTTGGCGTCCGGTTTGTTGCGCTCGATCGCGAGGCGGTACAGCGTGACCGCGCTCTTGAGCAGGTCGCCGTGGGTGGCGACCGACCATCCGAATTCCTCTTGCGAGAGCGCCATGTCGGCGGCAATCACCGCGTCCAGGTCGGCCAGCAGCGTTTTCGAGGCGCTGGCGTGGTTGGCCGGCTGGTTGAACCAGGCACGGAACCCTGCGTCCTGCACGTCCTTGATGGCGGCAATGTCCTTGCGCGCGAAACCGTCGAGCAGGCCCTGGGTTTTCTTGAGCACGTTGTTGATGCTCTTGACCACGCTCGCGTAGCGTACGTCGGAAGCGGCATTGCCCTTGGTGGCCGCGGCGATCACTGCCAGGTCGGCCTGCATGTCGGCCACGCGCCGCGGAAAGTTGGCGTCGCGTGCGAAGCGGATTTCAGCCGGCAGCTTGTAGCGGCTGGTGCGGCCCGGATAACCGGCCAGCAGGATCGGATCGCCGTTTCTCAGGCCCTCGGCCGAGACCACCAGGAAGTCCTTCGACTTGTACGGCACATTGTCGGGCGACGGATCGGCCGGACGCCCGTCCTTGCCGACGTAGGCGCGCAGGAACGAGAAATCGCCGGTCTGGCGCGGCCATTCGAAGTTGTCGACGTCGCCGCCGAAGTTGCCGATCATGTCGGACGGCGCGTACACCAGGCGCACGTCGCGGATCATCATCTGGCGAATACGGTAGTACTCCAGCCCGCGGTGGAAGGCCGGCACCGAGCAGCGGTACATCTTGTCGGTTTCGCATTCGGCGATCAGGGCCTTGATGCGGCTCTCCACCTCTTCGTGGCGCTCGCGCCCGGACATGCCCGCGGCCAAGCCCTTGAGCACGCGTTCGGTCACGTTCTCGACCTTGTCGGTCACGTACACCCGTGAGTTCGGTCCCGCCGGCAGTTCCTGCGCGCGCGTCGCGGCCAGGAAGCCGTTGACGATGTAATTGTGCTCCGGTGTCGAGTTGCGCTGGATCGCCGCGTACGCGCAGTGATGGTTGGTCACGATCAGGCCCTGGTCCGATACGAACGAGGCCGAGCAGCCACCGAGCGAGACGATCGCGCTCATCGGATGCTTCGACAGGTCGGCCAGTTTCTCGGCTGGGATGGTCATGCCGATGCGTTTGAGTTCGGACTTGAGTTGCGGCAGTTGGTGTGGCTGCCACTGGCCTTCGTCGGCGCTCGCGGTAGCGAAGGCGCCCAGCAAGGCGATGGGTAAGGCAATGGATTTGAACAAGATATACCCCTGATGATAAAAGCAAGCGCGAGTAT
>JBAQKU010000253.1:0-3889 GCA_049301315.1 Telluria sp. | reverse complement strand
CCCGCACCACGTCATGACCGTCGCCGGGCGCGAACAGGTAGGTGTCGCTGCCTTCCATGCCGATCAACTGGTCGTCCCCGCCAAGACCCTGAATGATGTCGACGCCCGGATGGCCGAACAGAACCTCTCCCATCGCCGTGCCGGTCACTTGCCACGCGGCGTTATTGATTTCCGCGCTACCCCAGGTCGGGCCATCGGTGAACTGGATCTGTTCGATTCCGCCGCCGGAGCTGAATTGGCCTGCGACCCGCACCTCGTCGCCGGTTGCGTTAAGGCGGATCAGCAGATCGCCGTTCGCGTTTACCAGGCTTACCTGGCTCGGGTCGATGCCGGCGGCCAGCTTCACGGTATCGACGTCGCCGTACATGGCGACGTCTTCCCGCACGACGTCATGGCCGTCGCCGGCCGTGAAAAGGTATGTGTCGCTGCCCACGCCACCGAACAACATATCGTTGCCGCGACCACCGTCGAGCGCGTCGTTTCCGGCGCCGGCGTCAAGGATGTCATTGCCTTCGTAGCTGGCCATGCGGTCGTCCCTGGACGTACCGTAGAGTGTGTCCGCGGCCTTGGTACCTTTGATTGTTGCCAATTTAGTTTCCTCCCAGTGAGTGATTGCGTGTCAATACGCCAGTACCCAGATCAACTGAAGTGATCCCGGTCAAGCCACAGCCGAATTAAATCGGGAGCAATTGTGATGCTAGGAATCGGCAATTCTTTTGCCACGGATCAAATTCAACGGAAATAAATGTCTCTTTCTAAACATTTCCTGACCTTAAGAGGATGTCCTTATGAAGGATGCATAAATCGGGAAAATTTCATCTCGGGAACGCTCATGGATTGCGCGTCGAGCGTGATATGCGGCGCCGGGGAAAGCCGTGGGAAAGAAGAGGGGGAGGAAATTGGGGACAGGGCGCTCGCCCGAAGCCTGAAGCAAAAACAAAAATGGCCTAGCCCGAAAACGAGCTAAGCCATTAGTGCTTGAATCTTTGGTGGTGATAGGTGGACTTGAACCACCGACCCCAGCATTATGAATGCTGTGCTCTAACCAACTGAGCTATATCACCCAACAGCCGAGCATTATCCCGGTTTTGAATTTCCCTGTCAAGACCGGGTACGCGGGCCACATGAAAATTTTCCGCTGCTTTCCTGGCAATATGGGTCCCCAGCCTATTTTTTCAAGGTCTCCAGCTGCCGCAACATGGTGGCGGCGGGGTCGCTGCCGAGGCAATCGATGACGACCCGGGCCGGCATCGAGCGCAGCCAGGTCAGCTGTCGCTTGGCCAGCTGGCGGGTGGCGATGATGCCGGTTTCGCGCAAACTGGCGCGGTCGATCTTGCCTTCAAGGTAATCCCACGCCTGCCGGTAGCCGACGCAGCGCATCGAGGGCAGGCCCGGGTGCAGGTCGCCGCGCTTGCGCAGGCCTGCCACCTCGGCCACGATGCCGGTCGCGTCGCTCGGGCCCAGCATCTGGTCGAAGCGCGTGGCGATGCGCGCGTGCAGCACGCTGCGCTCGGACGGCTCGAGCGCGAACGAGAGCAGCTCGAACGGCAGCTCCGTCTTTGCGCGCCTGGCCAGAAGTTCGGACATCGGTTTGCCGCTCAGTTCAATGATCTCGAGCGCGCGGTTGATGCGCTGGGCGTCGTTGGGCGCCAACCGCGCTGCGGTGTCGGGGTCGAGCCCGCGCAGCTTGTCGTGCATGGCGGGCCAGCCGATGCGCGCGGCTTCGGCTTCGAGTCCGGCCCTCAGCGCCGGGTCGGCGGTGGGCAGTTCGTCGAGGCCGTCGGTCAATCCCTTGAAGTACATCATGGTGCCGCCGACGAGCAGCGCGAGCTTGCCGCGCGCGCTGATCTCGGCCACCAGGCGCAGCGTGTCGTCGCGGAATTGGGCCACTGAATACGCTTCGGTCGGGTCGATGATGTCGATCAGATGGTGCGGCACGCTGGCCAGTTCCTGCGCGTTTGGCTTGGCGGTGCCGATGTCCATGCCGCGATATACCAGCGCCGAATCGACCGAGATGATTTCGGCAGGGCGCTCGCGTGCGATCGCCAGTGCAGCGGCGGTCTTGCCGGACGCTGTTGGCCCCATGATGGCAACTGCCAGCGGTTTCATCGCGCCACTTCCCTGCTGCGGGTGCGCACCAGGCGCACCGAGGCGAAGATGCCGGCGCCGAGCGCGCAGGCGGTCAGCGCCAGCGGCAGCAGCGTGCCGTTGAACGTGGCGCCGACCACGGTGCCGACCGCCAGCGCGGCCAGCATGTACAGCGCGCCCATCAGGCCGGCGGCGGTGCCGGCCTGCTGCGGAAACGGCGTTACCGAACCCGATTGCGAAACCGGGTAGTTGATGCCGTGCGCGCCCATCGTGAGGAACATGGCGCCAAGCAGCAGCGACCAGTGTGCGAATCCGAGCAAGGCCCCGGTCAGGAAGATGGCGCCGGATGCGAACGAGAGCGCGCTGCCGATGCCGAGGGTGCCGTCGGCGCCGAACCGGGGCAGCAGGCGGCGGCATACGATGGTGCCGCCCAGGTAGCCGGAAACGGCGAACGCGAAGCAGTAGCCGAACCATTCAACCGGGACGTGCAGCACGCGGATCAGCACCAGCGACGAGCCGGAAATGAACGCGAAGATCGAGCCGTAGGAGATCGCTCCCGGCAACGCATAGGCCCAGAATTCGCGCGAGCCGAGCACCAGGCGGTAGTTCGCCATCAGGCCTGCGAACTCGGTGGCGCGCGGGTTCTTGTGCGCGTTCGTCTCGGGCATGCGCAGGATCACCAGCAGCAGCAGCGAGCTCGATAGGAGCGAGAGCGCGACAAACGCGGCGCGCCAGCCGAACGCGACTTGCAGGTAGGAGCCGAGGATGGGCCCGCCCAGCGGGGCGAGCGCGAGCCAGGTGCTGGCGCGCGCGATGACGCGCATGCTGTCGACCGGTTCGTAGGCGTCGCGCACGATGGCGCGTGCGATGATGGTGGCCGAGCAGCAGCCGAGCGATTGCAGGAAGCGCGCGAAGATCAGCAGTTCGATGCTGGGCGCGACGGCGCACAGCACGCTGGCCGACACGTACAGCGCCAGTCCCCACAGCAGCACCGGGCGGCGCCCGAAGCGGTCCGACAGCGGGCCGACGATCAGTTGCGCGCCGCCGAAACCGATCACGAACAGCGAGAGCGTCAGCTGCACGGTCGATGCGGGCACGCTGAAGACGGTGGCAAGGCTCGGCAGGGAGGCCAGGTACAGGTCCGTCGAAAACGGCTGCAGCATCAGCAGGCCGATCATCAGCAGCAGGATCGGCGCGTGGGCGTATTGGGGAAGGGGCTGGATTATTTTTTGATGGGACATTATTGACCGCGAAGGAAAAGCTTGTCGAGCGCCGAGATGTCGAGCTGTACCCAGGTCGGTCGGCCGTGATTGCACTGGTCGGCGCGCTCCGTGCTCTCCATCTGGCGCAGCAGGGCGTTCATTTCAGGCATGGTCAAGATACGGTTGGCGCGCACCGCGGTGTGGCAGGCGAGGGTGCCGAGCAGTTCGTTGCGGCGCTCGATGAGCACGCGCGAGCCGCCGAATTCGCGCACGTCGCGCAGTACGTCGCGCGCCAGGGTCTGCGCATCGGCGTTCTTGAGCAGGGTCGGCACCGAGCGCACCGCCAGCGTGGTCGGTGAGAGCGCGGCGATGTCGAAACCGAGCGCCTTGAGCGTTTCCTGGTTTTCCTGCACGGTGCCGACTTCGACCGCGTCGGCAAAGAAGGTGACGGGAATGAGCAGCGCCTGCACCTGCATGTCCTGGCCGTTGACCTGCGCGTCGAGCGCGTTCTTCAACTGTTCGTACAGGATGCGTTCGTGCGCGGCGTGCATGTCGACCAGCACCAGTCCCCTGGCGTTCTGCGCGAGTATATATATGCC
>JBAQKU010000252.1:0-13160 GCA_049301315.1 Telluria sp. | reverse complement strand
ACAGGACCGTGAAACGACTTTGCGCCGATGATAGTGCTGCAACCAGTGTGAAAGTAGGTTATCGTCAGGCTAGTTATATGAAAAAACCCCGGCAGATTCGTCTGCTGGGGTTTTTTTTCGTCCCGGGATTTGTCGAACAGCTTGGGGGCGGGGCATCAGGGCCGCCCACAATGTTGGAACTTTTTTCATCGCCATTCGTTTAGACTGGAATGATGCGAATTTTCCGCCAGCTCGATGAGCACGAATGCGTTTTGCGCGCGCAACGCGGCAATCACGCAGCGTTTTCGGAGCTGGTCGCCCGCCATCAGGACCGCATCTACCGTTTCCTGTTCCGGCTCATGCGCTCGCAAGACGATGCCCGCGATCTGACTCAAGAGACCTTCCTGCGCGCGTATCAAGGGCTGCCGCGCTGGCGCCCCGACGCATCGTTTTCCACATGGTTGTTTCGCATTGGGCGCAATCTCGCCATCGATTTGTTGCGGCGCGACCGGCACGCTGAATTCGTGGCGCTCGAGGACGATGCCCATATCGTCGACCCCGGCTCCGGACCCGATAGAGCGCTTGAAACCGCACAGCGCTACCGCATGCTGGAAGCCGCGCTGGCACGCTTGCCGGTCGACCACCGCGAGATCCTTCTGCTGAGGGAGATCGAGGAAATGTCATATGACGAGATCGCGGCCGTCCTCGATCTCACTCTCGGTACGGTCAAGTCGCGCATCGCACGGGCACGTGCTGCGCTGCTCGACAAAATGCCGCGTTCACTGGAGGAAATGTAATGACTTGCCCCGTTTTCGACGACCTCTCCGCATTTGCGGACGATGCGCTGGAGTCCGGCGAGCGCAAACGCCTTGCCGGACATTTCCTGAGCTGTTCCCGTTGCCAAGACCGGCTCGACCAGTTGATGGCAGCGCGCGCCGCTCTTCGCGCACTGCCGTCGCCGACGCTGGGCGTCGACCTGGCCGAGCGGTTCATGAACATGCATCCTGCCACGCCGCGCAAGCATCCGCTCCGCGGGGCCTGGACGCTGTGGCCGCAGGCTGGGCTGACCGTGGCCGCACTGGTCTCCGGCGTCTGGCTCGGCGGTTTGCTCGCTGGTGGCGCCAGCGTTGCTGCATTGCCAGTTCCGGTGGTGCGCGCCTTCGACCCAGTGCCACCCGGCGGACTTTGCGCGGCCCCTGAATTGTGCCGCTTTTCGAAAGGAACCCGATGAACCGGACCAAATGGAAATGGCTGCTGGCCATGTCGCTCGCGCTCAATGTCGGCACGGTTGCTTCCGTGCTTGTGAACAAAACCGGCGTATTGGCGCAACTGACCGGCGCACAGCCACGCAATCTGAACCTGCCCGATTACCTGCAACTCAATAACGCGCAGCGTCTGCGCTGGAATCAGCTAGAGCCGGCATTTCTGCAGGATATCGGACTGAACTGGAGCAAGATTCGCACGCATCGCGAATTGCTGGTGCGCCATATTTTTTCCGCCACCCCGGAGCGGGCGGCGATTGACGCGGAGCAGGCGGAAATTGCAGCCCTCCAGGATGCACAGCAGCGCCGCGTGATCGACCAGCTGCTGGCCGAACGCGACCTGCTGGACGTGCGCCAACGTGAAAAACTGATGACTTTGCTGCTTGGCCGCTACGCACAGGAAGCGACGGAGGAAGAACTGCTGCACCGGCATGAATGAGAATATGGAACATTTTTTCATGCCGCTCGTTTAAGGGAGGGACAGTCACACGCTGTTGACCTTTTCCCTTTGAACCCGCCTGGAGTACACCATGAAATTATTGATGCTTTTGCCGATTGTTGCGTCGCTTACATTCCCCCTGACGACGCTGGCCGTCGACCATTCCCACCATGCCGCAGTGCCGAAAAAGGTCGAACTCAATGCCGGAAAGAAGTGGGTAACTGATGCGCCATTGCGTCAGGCGATGTCGGCGATCCGGTCGTCCGTGACCAGCACGATGGAAACGGTGCACGGCGGCAAGGCCACAGAAGCCTCGTATGACAAGATGGCGATCGAAGTCGCGGCACAGGTTTCCTACATCGTGCAGAACTGTAAGCTCGATCCGAAGGCGGATGCGCAGTTGCATGTCGTAATCGGTGACATCATGAGCGCGCTGGAAACGGTCGAGGGCAAGCAGCCTGGCAAGGAAAGGGCGTCCGGCGTGGTCGCGCTTGCGGGGGCCTTGAATACCTACGGCAAGCATTTTTCCCATTCGGGCTGGCGCGCGATCGATCTGCGTCATTGACCAATTGCGGCAAGGGCGACATGCGCCCCGTCGGATCCAAGTTCAATCGCGTATGCAGCGGCGATGCGCGCGAACTTCAATGCATGAAGCGCCTGGTTGCCGCTGTTCGCGTACGTGTCATTGGCTGTGTGGATATGCGGATTGTCTTGCCTGAACGCGCTCTCGAACGGCATCGAGGTGGAATACCCTTGCGCCCGCCACGCCGCATGATCCGAACAACCGTAGCCACACTTGTCGTAGCCAATCGTCAGCGTTGGCAGGTAGGTCTTGATCAGCCTGACGACAAACTCGTTCTGCAGGCTGTCCGTATAGTCGGTGTAGATGTAGATGTCGCTGGCCGAGCCTTTGTAGTTCGTCATGTCGAGCTGCAGCACGCCGACCACGTTGACCTCCCGCGCCTTGAAGTCCTTCGCGATCGCCTGCGAACCGCGCAGCCCGACTTCCTCCGCGGCATAGGCAATCATCTTGATGGTGCGGCGCGGCCGGTAACCGTTTGCAACCATTACCCTGAACGCTTCCGTGATGCCGGCAATGCCGGACGCATCGTCATCGGCGCCAGGCGCCCTGCCGGTCTCGCCGGTGCGCGCGCCGTTGATCGAGTCAAGGTGGGCGCCCAGCACCACCACCTCCGATGCCTTATCCGTGCCATTGATTGTCAGGATCGCCGATTGCTGCTGGTAGCCCGTGTGCGCTAGCTGGGTGACGACGACGTCGCTGCGTCCCGCACCCATGCTCGCCCATCGTTGCGGGAGCCAATTGGATGCCTCGCTGCCACTTGCCGAGGTGTAGTAGCGATTGGTGAACAGGGCGAGGTCCGCAATTGTTTGAGCGATATTACTTTCCTGCATTTGCGACAGGATGGGCGACACCAGCGCCTGGTTGGCGACGACGTAGGCGGGCCGGCCCGGCGTCCACGGCACAGGCTCCTGCAGTGCCATCCTGGCCTCGGCTTCGCTGGCGTGGACCATGAAGCCCCCACAGTGCTTGAGCTCGTCGTGGACCGTCGCGCTGAGCTCGAGCATGTCGCCCTCGCCAATTTCAAGCAGGTGCACTTTTTCGGTGGCGCCTGCGTCGTCGGTCTTCATTACCCGGCTGTCCTTGGCAAGCAGCTGGGGCGCGCTCTTTCGCAGTTGGAGATACGCGGCATCGCCCAGCGTGATCCAGCCTTTTCCCGCGTCGCCCTGTGCAGCATGGGCTGGAGCGGCAAACAGGCAAGCAGCCAGCACGGCGAAGCCACGCATCTGGACCTCCTCTTGGAAATGCTAAAAAATATTAGCATGGAGGAAGGGACGTTCAGGGCAATCTGTGGCTTTCGTTCAACGTAAGATATTGACCAGTATCAATGAGTTGCGCAACGCTCTTCATTGATCCACTGCAACCGGCTCCTGCCCGACCGATACCCCTTTGCTGATGCTCTCGCCGTCATGGCGCCCCAGGCGCCAGAAGGTTGCCGACGCGACGATCGTCAGGACCGACAAGGTCAGGAATGCGTGATGCAGGGCGTTCGTGACCATCACCTGATCGGTTTGGGGAACGTGGCCAAGATACCAGCCGGTGACGAGCGAGCCGGCCGCAAGGCCGAAGCTCATCGACAGTTGCTGAAACGAGCTCGAGATCGTGCTCGCCATGCTCGAATCGTGGTGTTCGATGTCGGCAAAGGCGAGCGAGTTCATGCTGGAAAATTGCAGCGAGTTGAAGAAGCCCTGCAGCAGTGCGATCAGCACGATCACGCTGAGCGGCGTGCCGGGCCCGACCAGCGCAAACATGCCGATGGTCACGCCGATCAATACCGTGTTGACGATCAGTACCTGCCGGTAGCCGAAGCGCGCCAGCAGGCGAGGCGATACCAGTTTCATTCCCATTGCCGCGATTGCGGTTGGCATCATCAGCAAACCCGACTGCCACGCCGGCAGGCCCAGGCCAAGCTGGTACAGCAGCGGCAGCAGGAACGGCAGGCCTCCGACGCCCAGGCGGGTGAGGAACCCGCCAATGACCGAGATGCGGAAGGTGCGAATCCGGAACAGGGTCAGCCGCAGCAGGGGAAATTCGCGCCCGTGCGCATGCCAGGCATACGCCGCCAGCAGGCTGATCGACAAGACAAGGAGGAATGCGGACGTGCCCGAATCGAGCGTGTGCTCGCCAAACACTTCAAGCAGCCAGGACAGGATGGCGGTGCCGGAGCTGAACAGGACCAGTCCGACAACGTCGAGCGGGCGCGGTTCGGCGGCACGATAATCGGGCATGTAGCGCCGCACCAGGAACAGGGCAGCCAACCCGACCGGCACGTTGACGAAAAAAATCACGCGCCATGAAGTCAGGTGGACGATCAGCCCGCCGATCGTCGGTCCCAGCAGCGGGCCGATCAGCGCAGGGATGATCACGAAATTCATCGCCTTCAGCAATTCGGATTTCGGAAAGGTGCGAATGATGGCGAGGCGTCCAACCGGTATCATCATGGCGCCACCGATACCTTGCAGCAGGCGCGCCGCAACCAGCATCGGCAAATTCTGGGACAGTCCGCACAGGATCGAGGCAAAGGTGAAGATGCCGATTGCTACCGCAAATACGCGGCGCGTGCCAAACCGGTCCGCGATCCATCCGCTCACCGGGATGCCCACGGCCAGGCTCAGGATATAACTGGTGACAACGGCCTTCAGGCTGAGCGGTGCGACCTGCAGGCTGGCGGCGATGCTGGGAACTGCCGTATTGAGAATGGTGGCGTCGAGCTGCTCCATGAACAGCGCGCTGGCAACGAGCCAGGGCAAGTAGTTTTTAATGGCGGAGCTAGTCATCGGTCCTTGTTGGCTGACGCATGCGAGCCGGGCGGTCAGAAGTGATGGCTTGCCTTGATGAGCAGGAAGTTGGCACCGCTGTTTGGCTTCTTGTAGCCGCCGTTCGAGAAATGCTGAAACTTGATGCCGATCTCCCACAGGTTGTCGAACACGTAGCCGGCGCCGACGTGGTCGCCGAACTGGAAGCGGGTCGACAGCTTGTTTCCGTCGTTGTCGTAATTCTCGGAGAGCAGGTTCACGCCGATTGCGCCTTCGGCGTACCAGCCTTTGCCGTCGTCCGCCTGATAGCGGAACACGGGCGTGAAGCCGAAGTTCACGAGATTCTGGTGACGTCCGTCCCTGTTCTGGTAGGAATCGCCACGCCACTGCGCCAGCGATGTGTCCCAGTAGCCTGACAAGTGCCTGCCGTTGGACTGGAACCAACGCCGGCTCCAGTCCGATTGAACGGCAAAACGCAGCATGCGCACCTTCGGCCCCGAGCCCGCTTCGAGCGATGCGGAGTCGACCGAGGGCGAGGCAAAGCTCGCTTGCGCGGCCAGCAGTGCCAGGAGTGCGCCAAGAGGCTTCCAAAGTTCCCGTGTTACGAACATAATTACTTTCATTGAATGGTAGTGCGCTTGGTGCAGCAAGCAGTATTGTACCGGCGTTGCCAAAATGGCGACGCCCGCTGCGCGCCCCGTTCCATTTTCACAGAAGAGCGCGATGCGCGAGCATCCGACCTCAACAAAGGAGCCAACATGACACTGCCGACCCTCGCTTTTCTCGGCATCGGTTTGATGGGCAAGCCGATGGCGACCCGACTTGCGCAGGCCGGTTTTCCGGTGCGCGCATGGAATCGTACGTTCGCCAAGGCCGACGCACTGCGCGCGAGCGGCGCCGACCTGCATGCCAGCATTGAAGAGGCCGTCAGCGGCGCCGACATCATCATCTCGATGCTGGCCTCAGGTGCCGTGGTCGGGCAAGTGCTCGATGCCGCGCTGCCGGTGCTGCGGGAGGGCGCCACCTGGATCGACATGAGCTCGACCCAGCACGGAGAGGCGCTCGAATTTCACGCCAGGCTCGCCGCGCGCGGCCTGCGCTTCATCGATGCGCCGGTGTCGGGCGGCGTGGCCGGGGCCGAAGCGGGAACGCTGGCCATCATGGCGGGTGGCGCGCCGGAGGATTTTGCGCGCGCCGAGCCGGTGTTCGCTATCCTCGGGCGTGCCGCCCTGGTCGGTCCGGCCGGCTGCGGCCAGGTCGCAAAACTATGCAACCAGCTCATCGTTGGCGGCACCATCAACATCGTCGCCGAAGCGCTGCTGCTGGCACAGGCGGCAGGGGCCGACGCGGCGGCAGTGCGCGCAGCCATCCGCGGCGGCTTCGCCGAGAGCCGTATCCTGGAAATGCACGGACAGCGCATGTTGGAGCGGAATTTCATCCCGGGTGGCCAGGTCAAGAGCCAGCTCAAGGATTTGCAGAACGTCCTGGTGGCCGCGGCAGACGCCGGCGTCGTGCTGCCGCTTACCGCGCTGGTGACGGAACACTATCGCACCATCGAGGCCGAGCATCCCCGCGCCGACCATTCCGCCGCGCTGCTGGCGCTCGAGAAGATCAACCCCGGCCAGCGGCTCGGCCACGGCCCGGACCAGTTGCCCGAGGCCGACTAGCTGGCGGGCAGGCTCATCTCGGCCAGCTTGACCCAGAAGCTCGCGCCGATCGGCAGCAAGGTGTCGTTGAAGTCGTAGCTCGCGTTATGCAGCTGGCACGGGCCGAGCCCGTGGCCGCCGGCGCGGTGCGCGCCTTCGCCGTTGCCGATAAAAACATAGCACCCCGGCTTTGCCTGCAACATGAACGCGAAGTCTTCCGCGCCCATGGTCGGCTCCACATTGATGTCGACCTTGTCGGCGCCGACGACTGCCTTCATCGCCTCGACCGCGAACGCGGTCTGCGCCGCGTGATTGATCAGCGGCGGGTAATTGCGCTTGAAGGTGAAGTCCACCTCGGCGTTAAAGCCGGCCGCCGTATGGTTGGCGATCTCCTGCATGCGCCGCTCGATCAGGTCCAGTACCCCGGTGGTAAAGGTGCGCACGGTACCGATCAGCACCGCCTCGTCCGGGATCACATTGGTCGCGCTGCCGGCGTGGATCTGGGTGATCGACAGCACCGCCGTGTCGAGCGGGTTCTTCTCGCGCGAGATGATGGTCTGCCAGCTTTGCGCGATCTGCACCGCCACCATCACCGGATCGACGCCCTTGTGCGGTTGCGCCGCGTGAGCGCCCTTGCCGCGCACGATCACGTCGAATTCATTACTTGAAGCCATCATCGGCCCCGCGGTCACGCCGAAGCTGCCCACGTCGATGCCGGGCCAGTTGTGCATGCCGTACACCGCCTCCATCGGGAACTGCTCGAACAGGCCGTCGTCGATCATGCGCTGGGCGCCGCCGCCGCCTTCTTCGGCCGGCTGGAAGATGACATAAACGGTACCGTCGAAATTGCGGTGCGTGGCCAGGTAATGGGCTGCGCCCAGCAGCATCGCGGTGTGGCCGTCGTGGCCGCAGGCGTGCATCTTGCCGGGATGGCGCGAAGCGTGCGGGAAGGTATTTACTTCCTGCATCGGCAGCGCGTCCATGTCGGCGCGCAGCCCGATCGCGCGGGTGGAACTGCCGTTCTTGATGATGCCAACCACGCCAGTCAGGCCCAGTCCGCGTACCACCGGAATGCCCCACTCGGTGAGGCGGGCCGCCACCACGTCGGAGGTGCGCTGCTCTTCGTAGCACAGCTCGGGGTGCGCATGCAGGTCGCGCCGGATCTGCTCGAGCTCCGGCTGAAAGGCAGTTATCGGTTCGACCAGGTTCATTTTCAATCTCCGTTGATGCATGGATGCCAATGCATTATTTGAACTATTGTAGCCCGTATCACCTGCTCCGATCCAGCGCAGCACGCTTGACGCATGGGGCGCGTCGCGGTCACTCAGCCATAATTCGCTGCGCGTCGCATTATGTCGCCGAGAATCGTATAAAGTAGGGGCTTCGACGCAGTTACCCTGGAACATCCCATGACTACCACCCAAGTCCGGGCCGCCTGCCCGCACGACTGCCCCGACACCTGTGCGCTCCTGATCACGGTCGAGGACGGGGTCGCGACCGAGGTGAAGGGCGATCCGGACCACCCGCCCACCGCCGGCGTCTTGTGCACCAAGGTGGCGCGCTATACCGAGCGCACCTATCACGCGGATCGCCTGCTGCACCCGCTGCGCCGGGTCGGAAAAAAAGGCGAGGGCAAGTTCGAACGCATCAGCTGGGACGAGGCGCTGTCGACCATCGCCGCACGGCTCAAGGAAATCGCGGCGCGCGCGCCCCAGGCGATCCTGCCGTACAGCTATTGCGGCACGATGGGGCTGGTGCAGGGCGATTCGATGTCGCACCGGTTTTTCCACCAGCTGGGCGCCTCGCTGCTCGACCGTACCATCTGCGCCACCGCCGGCACCACCGGCTACAAGTACACGATGGGCGCCACCATCGGCACCGACCTCGAACAGTTCCAGAACGCGAAGCTGATCATCATCTGGGGCGGCAATCCGATCGCCTCCAACCTGCATTTCTGGATGCGCGCGCAGGAAGCGAAGCGGCGCGGCGCGAAGCTGATCGCGATCGACCCCTACCGTTCGCTCACGGCCGAGAAGTGCCACCAGCATATCGCCCTGCTGCCGGGCACCGACGCCGCGCTCGCGCTGGGCATGATGCACGTGCTGATCCGTGAAGAGCTGCTCGACGTCGACTACATCGCGCAGCACACTCTCGGCTTCGACCAGCTCAAGGCACGCGCGGCCGAATGGACGCCTGAACGCACGGCCCGGACCTGCGGCATCGGCGTCGATGAAGTGCTCGGCCTGGCGCGCGACTACGGCCAGCTCGCCAGGCGCGGCGAGCCGGTTGCGATCCGCGCCAACTACGGCGTGCAGCGCATTCGCGGCGGCGGCATGTCGGTGCGCACCATCGCCTGCCTGCCTGCGCTGGTGGGGGCGTGGCGCCATGCGGCCGGCGGCATCCAGCTTTCCTCGTCCGGCTCGTTCCCGGCCAACCGCAGCGCGCTGCAGCGCCCGGACCTGCTCAAGGAAACGCCGCGCACCATCAACATGGTCACCATCGGCGACGACCTGCTAAGGCCAGGTTCGCCCGAATTCGGGCCGCGGATCGAGGCCATCATCGTCTACAACTCCAATCCGGTCGCGGTGGCGCCCGAATCGGACAAGGTGAAGCGCGGCTTCGAACGCGAAGACCTGTTTACAGTGGTGCTCGAACACTTCCAGACCGATACCGCGGACTACGCCGACATCGTGCTGCCGGCCACCACTCAGCTCGAACACGTCGATGCGCACAGCGCCTACGGCCACCTGTACATGATGGCCAATAACGCGGCGATCACGCCGCTCGGCGAAGCGAAGGCCAACACCGAAATCTTCCGGCTGCTGGCCGCGCGCATGGGGTTCGACGACCCGTGTTTTCGCGAGAGCGACGAGCAGCTCGCCGCCCAGGCGTTTGACGCCGGCGACGCGCGCGCCGTGCATTTCGACTGGGAGTCGCTCAAGCGCAAGGGCTGGCAGAAGCTCGACATGCCGGACGCGCCCTTCGCCAACGGCGGCTTCCCCACGCCTTCCGGCAAGTGCGAGTTCTACTGCGAACGCATGCTGGCCGACGGCCTCGATCCGGTGCCGACCTACATCGGACCGTACGAATCGGTCGCGACCAATCCCGCGCTGGCGCTGAAATATCCGCTCGCGATGATCTCGCCGCCGGCACGCAACTTTCTTAATTCGACCTTCGTGAACGTGAAGAGCCTGCGCGCCGCCGAAGGCGAACCGCACCTCGACATGCATCCGGACGACAGCGCCGCGCGCGGCATCGTCGACGGCGAAATGGTACGCATCTTCAATGACCGCGGCTGCTTCGTGGCCCGTGCCCGCGTGACGCCGAAAGCGCGCCCGGGCCTGGTGGTCGGCTTGTCGGTATGGTGGAAAAAACTCACCAGCGACGGCAAGAACGCGAACGAGGTCACCAGCCAGCGCCTGACCGACATGGGCCGGGCGCCCACCTTCTATGACGTCCTCGTGCAGGTTGAAAAAGCCCCTGCCTAGCTTGCAATGAACAGATTCAAATTCGGAAAAGCCGCACGCGCGGTCCTCCTCGCCGGCGCCGCCGGCGCCTTGCTGGCCAGCTGCTCCGGCCTCAATTATTACGCGCAGGCCGCCCAGGGCCAGCTTTCGCTGCTGTCGGACGCGCGTCCGATCGACGACTGGCTGGCCGATACCGGCACCGACGCCAGGCTCAAGCTGCGCCTGTCCATGGCACGCCAGATCCGCCGCTTCGCGGTCAGCGAACTCGGCCTGCCCGACAACGGCAGCTACCGCAACTACGCCGCCCTCAAGCGCCCCTACGTGCTGTGGAACGTGGTGGCCACGCCGGAACTGTCGCTCAAGCCGATCGAGTGGTGTTTTCCCGTGGCCGGCTGCGTCAACTACCGCGGCTACTACGGCAAGTCGGACGCGCAGGAATATGCGCGCACCCTGCGCGCCGAGGGGAACGACGTGCAGGTCGACGGCGTGCGGGCTTACTCCACGCTTGGCTGGTTCAACGATCCGCTGATCTCGACCTTCATCAACTTCCCCGATGCCGAACTGGCGCGCCTGATCTTCCACGAACTGTCGCACCAGGTTGTGTATGTGGCCGGCGACTCGCAGTTCAACGAATCGTTCGCCAGCGCGGTCGAGGAAGCCGGCGTGGAACGCTGGCTGGCCGCTTTCGGTACCGAGGCCACGCGCGTGAACTACGCCCGGTTCGCGGCGCGCAAGAAGGATTTCCTGAACCTGCTGCTCAAGTACCGCGGCGCGCTCGAACAAAACTACGCCTCCGCCGAGGCCGACGCGGAAAAGCGCGCGCTCAAGGCACGCCTGTTCCAGCAGCTCAAGGACGAATACCAGGTGCTCAAGGAAAGCTGGGGCGGCTACAAAGGCTACGACCGCTTTTTCGCCGAGCCGCTCTCGAACGCCCATCTCGCCTCGATTGCGACCTATAACGACTTCGTCCCCGCCTTCCGCGCGCTGCTCCAGCGCGAGAAGAGCTTTCCGCGCCTGTATGCCAGCGTACGCAGCCTGGCCAAGCTCGAGCGGGAGGAACGCCACCGCCGCCTCAAGCTGCTCGGCCCCGCCTAGCCCGGTCCACGCGTATTATTGCTTCGCAGCATTGCCATGCGGGTAGAGGACTTGCTCGAATAACAGCAAAATCGCTTGCATACACCGCCCCCGCCCGATAGCATCACAGGCAGAAGCAACTACACAGCTGGCCTGGCCTGGCGCGGCGCGCCGGATCCGATAATGTAAATGTTCGAGACAGAGGCAGACGATGGACAAGATTTGGCTACAATCGTACCCCAGCAACGTCCCAGCGGAGATCGACCCGGACCAATATGGATCTCTGGTCCAGCTGCTGGAAGAATCGTTCCAAAAATATGCGGACCGCAACGCCTACGTCTGCATGGACAAGTTCCTCACCTACGCCGAGATTGACAGCTATTCGAGGCGGATGGCGGCCTGGCTGCAAAGCCGCGGCCTGAAAAAGGGGGCGCGGGTGGCGCTGATGATGCCCAATGTGCTGCAGTATCCGATTGCACTCGCCGCCGTCCTGCGCGCCGGCTTCACCGTGGTCAACGTCAATCCCCTGTACACGCCGCGCGAACTGGAGCACCAGCTCAATGATTCGGGCAGCGAAGCGATCATCGTGCTGGAAAATTTCGCCAGCGTGCTCGAACAGGTGCTCGGCAAGACCCAGGTCAAGCACATCGTGGTGGCCAGCATGGGCGACATGCTGGGCGGCGCAAAAGGCATGCTGGTCAATTTCGTGGTGCGCAACGTGAAGAAGATGGTGCCCGCGTTCTCGCTGCCGAACGCCGTCGATTTCAAGGATGCGCTGGCGCAGGGCCAGAAGATGACGTTTACCCCGGTCCAGACAGGCCAGTCCGATGTCGCCTTCCTGCAGTACACGGGCGGCACCACGGGCGTATCGAAAGGTGCGACGCTGACCCATCGCAACATCATCGCCAATGTGCTGCAAAGCGAGGCGTGGTCGCAGCCGGCACTGGTCAAGGCGCCGGTGGTCGAGCAGCTCACCATCGTGTGCGCACTGCCGCTGTACCACATCTTCGCGCTGACCGCCTGCGCGATGTGGGGCATGCGGGTCGGCGCGCTCAATATCCTGATCCCGAATCCGCGCGACATCGGCGGCTTCATCAAGGAGTTGTGCAAGTACAAGATCAACATGCTTCCGGCCGTGAATACGCTCTATAACGCGCTGCTCAACCACCCCGATTTCGGCAAGATCGACGTCACCGGCCTGAAGATTTCCAACGGCGGCGGAATGGCGGTGCAGCAGGCCGTCAACGACAAGTGGAAGAAGGCGACCGGGACCTGCATCATCGAAGGCTACGGCCTGTCCGAAACCTCGCCGGTGGCCACCTGCAACCGCGCCGACCTGACCGAATTTTCCGGCAACATCGGCCTGCCGGTGCCGTCCACCGACATCGCCATCCTGGACGACGATGGGGTTGCGGTGGCGCTGGGCGAGACCGGCGAAATCGGGATCCGCGGCCCCCAAGTGATGGCCGGCTACTGGAATCGTCCGGACGAGACGGCCAAGGTGATGACGCCAGACGGCTTCTTCAAGTCGGGCGACGTGGGCGTGATGGACGCGAACGGCTACGTCAAGATCGTCGACCGCAAGAAGGACATGATCCTGGTGTCCGGCTTTAACGTCTATCCGAACGAACTCGAAGGCGTCATCGCGCTGCATCCGGGCGTGCTCGAATGCGCCGTGATCGGTGTCGCCGACGAGCATTCCGGCGAAGCGGTCAAGGTGTTCGTGGTGCGCAAGGACCCGGATCTGACAAGCGAACAGCTGATGGACTACTGCAAGCAGCAGTTCACCGGCTACAAGAAACCGAAGTACATCGAATTTCGCGACGAGCTGCCCAAGACGAACGTCGGCAAGATCTTGCGGCGCGTCCTGCGCGACGAGAAAAAAGCCGCTTGACCGGCACGGCATACCAGCCGCCCGCGGTTCGGGGCGGTTTTTTTTCGCGTGAACAGCAAACAG
>JBAQKU010000251.1:0-1771 GCA_049301315.1 Telluria sp. | reverse complement strand
GTCATTCTATTGACCAAAAAAGCGGCGAAATATGGACCGGTCAGGCGGATTTGCAGCCGATTTCCTTCAAGTCCGACAGGCTGCTAGAGCGGGGCCGGCTTCATGGCGGCGCCGGGCGCGCCCTCCTCGGCCGGCTCTTCCTTGATTTTGTTGGTCGGGTCGATCCAGAACGCACAGACCACGGCGATCGCCAGCAAAGCGGCGGAAATCAGGAACGGGACTTCGTAGCTGCCGGTACGCTCGATCAGGTAACCGAAGGCGAGCGGCGAAATCATGCCCGCCACCCCGAACCCGGTATTCATCATGCCGCCTGCGGTACCGGCATACTTGCCGGCGATATCGAGAGGCAGGCTCCACAGCACCGCATTGGTCAGTTCGAGGAAGAAAAACGATGCGGCCAGCAAGATCACTGCGGTCACCGCCGTCTCGGTATAGATTGCAGGCACGATAAAGGCCAGCGCACCGCCCAGTCCGACCACCAGCAGGGAGCGCCGTGCCAGTTTCAGGCTGCCGGTTTTCCTGTAGATGAAGTCGGAAATCACGCCGCCCAGGGTGTCGCCCACGACGCCGGCCATCAAGGGCAGCGCGGTGAACAAGGCCAGCTGTTTCATGTCGAAACCGCGCGCATCCTTGAGGTAGGAAGGCAGCCAGGTGAGGAACACCCAGAGCGACCAGCCGTAGCAGAAATCGACGAAGGTGACCAGCCACATGCGTTTGATCATCTGCGCCCACGGGGTTTTTCCGCCGGCCGCCTTCTTCATTTCGGCCGAATCGATGCCGATCTCTTTCAGTTCGGCAGGCTTGACCCATTTGTGCTCGATCGGCGTATCGCGGAACATCCAGACGAAAAAACAGGTCCAGACCAGACTGACCGCGCCGAGGATCATGAACGACTCGCGCCAGCCGTATGCGGCGACGATGAGCAGCACGATCGGCGGCGTGACGGCGCCGCCGAGTCGGGCGAAACTGTGCGTGATCCCTTGGGCAAAGCCGCGTTCGGTGCTCGGCATCCAGTAGGTGAAGGCCCGCGTGGCGGCCGGGAATGCGCCGCCCTCGCCGATCCCAAGCATGACCCGGAACATGATCAGCGACCACAAGCCCCATGACAAGCCGCACAGGATGGTGGCCACCGCCCAGATGGTGCTCAGCACGCCGAGCACCAGGCGCGGGCCGAACTTGTCGGCCAGCCACCCGCCGAGGATCTGCATGGCTGCGTAGGGATAGGCGAATGCGGAGAAAACCAGTCCCAGCTCGATGGGCGTCAGTCCCATCTCCTGCTTGAGCATGGGCCCGACGATCGAAATATTGACGCGGTCGATATACGCGATGAAATACATCAGGCACATGAGGCCCAACATCACATACCTGACCTTCATGACTCGCTTCATGTCTCACCCTCATTTTTAATAAGTGTCGTTGGTCTGATCGCGCGAGGTCATGCAGGACAGCTCAGGGGCGTCACTCCCGTCCGCGAAACCCTCCATTTATTGAAAACGACACCTGGCGATCCATTTTTTTATAATCGTCTTGTAAATCGTGATCCAAGTCAAGAATTAATTTATAAATAAAGAAACTTCCGGTATCGTTTTATGGAATTATATTAGTTAATAGATGCGCAAACCGTCGCAGGCGCTCCCCCTCGCTGGAAAGCCACGCATTGTTCCGTTGTTTGAAGAGCGGCGGGCAGATGTCGCCACCGCGGGCGGGCCGCGCCCGCCGGGCCGGAACGCCTTATGCCGGCACCGGCGTGCCGGGCGCAGCCAGCCAGGCG
>JBAQKU010000250.1:0-7586 GCA_049301315.1 Telluria sp. | reverse complement strand
CCACATAGGTATGCCCGTGCTGGAAGGCGCCGCTGCCGTTGCGCAGCTGCTCGACCAGCGAGCCGCGCGCGAGCACCGCGCCGATCGGCTGGTAGCCGCCCGCCAGGCCTTTTGCGATGGCCACGATGTCGGGCGCGACGCCATCCTGCTCGAGCGCGTACATGGTGCCGGTGCGGCCCATGCCGCACATGACTTCATCGGCGATGAACAGGATGCCGTACTTGTCGCAAAGCGCGCGCACGGCGCGAAAGTAGCCGGGCGTGGGCGGGATCGCGCCGCCGGTGGCGCCCACCACCGGCTCGGCGCAAAAGCCGATCACCCGCTGCGGGCCGGTCTCGACGATCTTCGCTTCCAGTTCCTGCAGCAGGGCCGCGGTGTACTGGTCGACGCTTTGCCCGGGCGCGCGGTCGCGGTATTCGTAGCAGGGCGCCACCCGCGGCACTTCCATCAGCAGCGGGGCGAACTGGCGGCGCCGCCATTCGTTGCCGCCGACCGCGAGCGCGCCCAGGGTATTGCCGTGGTAGCTCTGGCGGCGCGCGATGAACAGGCAGCGCTGCGGCTCGCCGGTCTCGACGAAGTACTGGCGCGCCAGTTTCAAGGCCGTCTCCATCGCCTCCGAGCCGCCCGAGACGAAATACACCTGGTCCAGGCCCTCGGGCGCGCCGGCCACCAGCCGCTCGGCCAGCTCCTCGGCCACTTCGGTGGTGAAAAAGGAGGTGTGCGCGTAGGCGATGCGGTCGATCTGGCGGTGCATCGCGCTCAGCACGTCCGGATGGGCGTGCCCCAGCGAAGACACCGCCGCGCCGCCGCTGGCGTCGATGTAGGTGTTGCCGCGGCTGTCGCGCAGCACGATGCCATGCGCGCCGACTGCCAGCGGCGGGGTGGAACGCAGATTGCGGTGGATGATCTTGCTCATGCCGGCCCCCCGTTTCAGAAGATTGACGTTTGACAATAAGCTTGAACGCAGTCAATTCTTTTGATTTTTCCCGGAACCTGTGCGAATATTTTCGCGTCCGTCGCACCCGGACCACGTTTGGGCGCCGCACGCGAGGCGCCTGCTTGCCACTCATTCGAAAAGACGGTATCAAGATGAACGAGCGCCTCGGCCCGATCGCCCCGGAACTGCTGACCGAAGCACAGCGCGCCGCCGCCCAGGCGGTGATCGACGGCCCGCGCGGCGCCCTGTACGGGCCCTTCGTGCCGCTGCTGCGCAGCCCCGAACTGCTGGCCTGCGCACAGCGCATGGGCGAGTACCTGCGCTACCGCAGCGCGCTTGGCGCGCGCCTGTCCGAGCTCGCGATCCTGGTCACGGCGCGCCAGTGGGACCAGCAGGTGGAATGGGCGATTCATGCGCCGATTGCGGCGCACAGCGGCCTCAAGGCCGCCCTGATCGATGCCATTGCCGCGCGCCGCAGGCCGGACGCGATGGCGGACGACGAAACGGCGGTGTACGACTTCTGCATCGAACTGCAGCGGCACAAGCGGGTGTCGGACGCGACCTATGAACGCGCGCTGGCGCTGTTCGGCGAGCACGGGGTGGTTGACCTGGCCGGCATCAACGGTTACTACACGTTTCTGTCGATGGTGATGAACGCCGCGCAAACGCCGGCGCCGCCGTCGAGCGCCGCCGCGTTGTCCGTCTAGCCCTCAAGCCAGCGCTTCCCTGGCCGCTTCCTCGGGCGTCAGGCCGTCGTAGAACTGGTCGGTGAACCACTCGACCTGTTCCTCGATGTGCTCCTGCGCCTGCGCTTGCGTGGCGCCGCCCGCGACCAGGAATTTCTCGACCTCGATGCACCAGTTAATCAGTGCCATCGTCTCTTCGTCCAGCTGTTCTTTCTTTGCCATGGTGTTGCCTTTCAAGTTCGTCGGCGCGCCTCAGGCCGACAGGCCTTTGGCCAGCACCTCGGCCACCACCTCATTGAGGTCCGCGCCGCGTTCCTTGGCCAGCGCCTGCAACTGCCTGACCAGATCGCCATTGAGTTTGACGGCGAACGGCACCAGGCCGAGCGCCTGGTCGCGCTTGCGCTGCTCGCGCCGGTCCACTGGCGCAGCCTCGCTGCTGCCAAAACCGGTTGCGCCGGGCGCGACCATCATGCCCATCAGTTTTTTCGCGTCGCTCTTTGCCATTCCGGTTTTTTTCATGTCGTGCTCCTGGGCTGATTCAAAGGCGACATTCTACGCGCTGGGGCGCGCGGCACGGGTTTTGTTTGCCTATTCGGCCCCGGGCTGCAGCTCGGGCGCGGCGTTGGCGAAGGCGGGCAGGGCGAGGCAGTTGGCGTTGATGCGCATCAGGGTCGGCATTGCCGTCAGGTCGCTTTGCATGCTCAGGGCGTTGTAGATTTGCGGGACCAGGCAGCAATCGGCCAGGGTGGGGCTGTCGCCCAGGCAGAACCGGCCGGCGCGCCCGGCGCGCACGATGCTTTGCTCGAGCGCCGCCAGGCCCTGCTCGCACCAGTGGCGGTACCATGCATTCCTGGCTTGGTCGCCCACCTGCAGTTCGCGCTTGAGGTAGCGCAGCACGCGCAGGTTGTCGAGCGGGTGGATGTCGCAGGCGATCGCCAGCGCGATGGCGCGCACGTAGGCGCGCTCGCGTGCATCGCGCGGCAACAGCGCGGGAGCGGGGTGGGTTTCGTCGAGGTATTCGATGATCGCCAGCGACTGGGTGATGGCCTGGCCGTCGTCGACCAGCACCGGCACCAGGCCGTCCGGGTTGATCGCGCGGTATTCGGGCGTGTGCTGTTCGCCGCCGTGGCGGGTCAGGTGGACCTGGGTCACGTCGGCGCTCACACCCTTCAGGTTGAGGGCGATGCGGACCCGGTAAGAGGCGGAACTGCGGAAGTAGGAATAGAGCTTCATGGTGCTGTTCACGAGACTTCAACCCGTCGTTTCCGCCATTGGCGAAACCGACTTCCCGCGAAGGCGGGAACCCCATTTTGTGTGCATGCCATTGATGCCGGCTGCATTGGTGTGGTGCGAAATGGGATTCCCGCCTGCGCGGGAACGACGAATCTGAGTTTAAGGTCATGCGCACAACCCCTTACATCAATACCTTTTTCAGCCAGGCGCCGATGTCGTCGATTTCTTCCTGGCACAGCGAGTGCTGCATCATGTATTCGTGCCACTCGACCTGGTACGACAGCGCCTTGAGCAGGTCGCGCGACTGTTCGGCGCGCGCGATCGGGATCACGCCATCGCTGCGGCCATGCACCATGAAGACCGGGGTCGCGAGGCTGGCCTCGGAACGCTCGTTGGACAGCTTGTTCGCCAGCGGCACGTAGCCGGACAGGCACATCAGGCCGGCCAGCGTTTCCGGATGCCGCAGCCCGGTCTGCAGGGCCATCGCGCAGCCTTGCGAAAAGCCGGCCAGGATGATGCGGCCAGCCGGAACGCCGCGCGCTTTCTCGCGTGCGATCAGGGCCTCGACCTGCGCCTGCGAGGAGCGCAGGCCGGCTTCGTCCTCGTGCCGCACCAGGTCGTTGCCCATGATGTCGTACCAGGCGCGCATCACGTAGCCGCCGTTGATCGTCACCGGCATCGTGTTCGCATGCGGGAACACGAAGCGGATCCCGGGCAGGCCGCTCAGGTCCAGCTCGCCGACCAGCGGCACGAAGTCGTTGCCGTCGGCGCCAAGGCCGTGCATCCAGATGATGGAAACGCCCGGATTGGGCGCGGTGTCGATCTCAATGGTCTCTAACAGCTCGCTCATGAACGTTCTTTCTCAAGCGCTCGGGCGCAGTGCCGACTTGGGGCGGAACGCCTTGCACACGGCCGGATTGGTTTCGATGTAAGGGCCGCCGATCAGGTCGATGCAGTAGGGCACGGCCGCGAAGATGCCGTCCACCAGCTGCTTGCCGTCCGCATCCTTGAGCCCTTCCAGCGTCTCCTTGATGGCTTTCGGCTGGCCCGGCAGGTTCATGATGAGGCAAGACTGCTGCGCGCTCTCGCGGATCACCGCGACCTGGCGCGACAGGATCGCGGTCGGCACGAACCGCAGGCTGACCTGGCGCATTTGCTCGCCGAAGCCCGGCATTTCCTTGGTTCCCACGGCCAGCGTGGCCTCGGGCGTCACATCGCGCCGGGCCGGGCCGGTGCCGCCGGTGGTCAGCACCAGGTGGCAGCCGGGCAGGTCGGCCAGTTCGGCCAGGGTCTGTTCGATCTGCGCGCGCTCGTCGGCGATCAGGCGCGTCTCGAGCCGGTAGCCGCTGGCGAGCGCGCCGGCGAGCCAGTCGGCCAGCGCCGGGATGCCCTTGTCTTCATACACGCCGCCGCTGGCGCGGTCGGAAATCGAGACCAGCCCGATGACCAGATCGGTCTCGTTATTCATCGTCGGCCTCGTCTTCGGCGCCCTCGTCGTCGGCCTGCGCCGCCTTGCCCTTGCCGGCCACTTGCTTGAGGATCTGGAAAATTTCACGGTAAGCCTTGGGCGGCTTGTTCTCGGCCTGCTCGCGGCGCGCATTGCGGATCAGGGTGCGCAGATGCTGTGCGTCGAGTTCGGGATGCTCGCCCAGCAGGACGGTGAGCGCCTTGTCGTCGGCCAGCAGCTTTTCGCGGCGCCGCTCGAGCGCGTGCATGGCGGCGGTGTCGGCCTTGGACATGCCTTTCCAGCTGTCGATGGTGCGCTGGATCGCGGCCACTTCCTCTTCGTCGAGGGTGCGCATCTTCTTGCCCACGAACTGCAACTGGCGCCGGCGCCCCTCGTGGTTGGTGATGAGCTGGCATTCGAGGATGGCGTCGCGCACGTCTTCCGGCATCGGCACCCGCTTGACGCGGTCGCGCGGCTCGGCCACGAGGTCTTCGCCAAGCTTTTGCAGCACCGTCATCTGGCGCTTGAGCTCGGACTTGGAAGGGCGGTCGTATTCTTCCTCGAACTCGGAAGACTGGAACCCGCAGGCCCCGCGGTTTGGATTTGGCATGATATGGATCCGATAGGCGCATGGCCGATCAGTGGAAACTGTAAACGACTGCTATGATAACTGTTTTAGTGGCCAGCCGAAGAAAACACGACATGAATGACTCCGTCTTTATCCATACCCAGGACCAGCTCAAGACGCTCGCGCGCGACGTGTTGGCCTTTGCGCGCGAACAGGGCGGCACCGATGCCGCGGTCGAAATCAGCGAGGGCAGCGGGCTGTCGGTGTCGGTGCGGCGCGGCAAGATCGAGACGATCGAACAGAACAAGGACAAGGGCATGGGCGTGACGGTCTATGTCGGCCAGAAGCGCGGCAGCGCCAGCACCTCGGACTTTTCCCCGCAAGCGCTGCGCGCCACGGTCGATGCGGCCTACAACATCGCGCGCTTCACCGCCGAAGACGAGTGCGCCGGCCTGGCCGACGCCGACATGCTCGAAATGAACCCGCGCGACCTGCGCCTGTGCTATCCGTGGATGATTTCCACCGAGGAAGCGGTCGAACTGGCCCAGCGCGCCGAAAACGCCGCGTTCGAGGTCGACCCGCGCGTGACCAACAGCGAAGGGGCCAATGTCCACGTGCAGCAGTCGCACTTCGTGACCGCCAATTCGCGCGGCTTCGTGGGCGGCTACCCGTTCTCGCGCCACACCCTGTCGGTCGCGCCGATCGCGGGCAAGGGCGCCAGGATGCAGCGCGACGACTGGTACAGCTCGGTGCGCGACCCGAACCAGATGGCCAAGCCGGAGGCGATCGGGCGTTATGCGGCCGAGCGCGCCCTGGCGCGCCTGAACGCGCGCAAGCTCGATACCCGCAGCTGCCCGGTGCTGTTCGAAGCGCCGCTCGCGGCCGGCCTGCTGGGCGCCTTCGTGCAAGCGACCTCGGGCGGTGCGCTGTACCGCAAGTCGAGCTTCCTGCTCGATTCGCTGGGCAAGGCGGTGTTCCCGTCGCACGTGCAGATCGTCGAGGACCCGCACCTGATCGGCGGCGTCGGCTCGGCCCCGTTCGACGAGGAGGGCGTGCGCACGCTGCGGCGCGACGTGGTCAAGGATGGCGTGGTGCAAGGCTACTTCCTGTCGACCTACTCCGCGCGCAAGCTCGGCATGCAAACGACCGGCAACGCGGGCGGCTCGCACAACCTGTCGCTCACCTCCGGCAAGACGCGGCGCGGCGACGACTTCGCCGGCATGCTCAAGAAAATGGGCACCGGCCTGCTGGTCACCGAACTGATGGGGCAGGGCACCAACTACCTGACCGGCGACTACTCGCGCGGCGCCTCCGGCTACTGGGTCGAGAACGGCGTGATCCAGTACCCGGTCGAGGAAATCACGATCGCCGGCAACATGCGCGACATGTTCCAGCAGATCGTGGCAGTGGGCAATGACGTGCTCACCCGCGGCAACAAGCAGACCGGCTCGATTCTGATCGAGAAGATGGTCGTGGCCGGAAATTGATTTTTACATCTCACGACATTCAGGCGTAAGATAGCTCGGCTGCAAGTTTCCCTGCACCGAACGGCGGTCTCGGCAGCGAGGCGCAGTCGTCTTCCCGTAATGTCAATCTGAGGAGAAAAAGCTCTATGGAACGTCGTTCCTTTCTAAAAAAAGCCGCCGTTGGCGCATCGGTGGGCGCAGTCGCCGCACCGGCCCTGGCACAGACGCTGCCCACCGTCAGCTGGCGCCTGGCCAGCAGTTTCCCGAAATCGCTCGACACCATTTTCGGCGCCGCCGACACCTTCACCCGGCGCGTCTCCGAACTGACCGGCGGCAAGTTTACGATCCGTTCGTTCGCTGCCGGCGAGATCGTCCCGGGCCTGCAGGTGCTCGATGCGGTCCAGGCCGGCACGGTGGAAATCGGCCATAGCGCTTCCTACTACTACTTCGGCAAGGATGCCACCTTCGCCTTCGACTGCGCGGTGCCATTCGGCCTGACCTCGCGCCAGCACACCGCCTGGTTCGACCAGGGCGGCGGGCGCGAGCTGACCCGCGAGTTCTTCAAGGGCTACGGCATCGTCAACTTCCTCGGCGGCAATTCCGGTACCCAGATGGGCGGCTGGTTCCGCAAGGAGATCAAGTCGGTGGCCGACCTGAAGGGCACCAAGATGCGGGTTGGCGGCTTCGCCGGCAAAGTGCTCGAGCGCCTCGGCCTGGTGCCGCAGCAGCTGGCCGGCGGCGACATCTATCCGGCGCTGGAAAAAGGCACGATCGACGCGGCCGAATGGGTTGGCCCCTACGACGACGAAAAGCTCGGCTTCTACAAGGTGGCGCCGTACTACTACGCGCCGGGCTGGTGGGAAGCGGGCGCGAGCTTCACGTTCTACGTCAACCAGAAGGAATGGGACAAGCTGCCCAAGCAATACCAGGCAGCGATCGAAGCGGCTTCTTACGAAGCGCACGTCGTGATGCAAGCCGAATACGACTCGAGGAACCCGGCCGCGCTGGCGCGCCTGATCAAGAACGGTGTGAAACTGCGCACCTTCTCCAAGCCGATCATGGACGCCTGCTACAAGGCAGCCCAGCAGGTGATGGACGAAGAAGCGGCCAAGAACGCCAAGTTCAAGAAGATCTACGAGCCGTGGAAGCGCTTCCGCCAGGACCAGAACATGTGGGCCTCGGTGTCCGAGGCAACCATGCAGGACTACCTGATCAAGGCCGGCCGCAAGTAAGCCATCCAGACCAAAAC
>JBAQKU010000249.1:0-5156 GCA_049301315.1 Telluria sp. | reverse complement strand
GCTTGGCGGCGTGTTCGCGCGTGGCGTGGAACTTGAGCTTGGGCCAGCGCTCTTCGGTCAGGCGCAGGTTCACGTTCGACGTTGCGAGATAGGCAAGGTTGCCAGCCGCGTCATAGGCCACGTTGTGGCCCAGCGCCGCCTCGAAGTCGGCCAGCACGCGCTTGTCGTCGCCGCTGACCCAGCGCGCGCTGCTGATGCTGGTGCCTTCGAACACCGCGTCGACGCCGTATTCGTTGAGCAGGCGGCTGGCCACCACTTCGAACTGCAGCACCCCCACCGCGCCGAGAATGAGTTCGCTGCCCTGCACCGGCTTGAACACCTGCACCGCGCCCTCCTCGCCGAGCTGCTGCAGCCCCTTGTGCAACTGCTTGATCTTGAGCGGATTGCGGATGCGCACCGAGCGGAAGAAGTCCGGGGCAAAATACGGGATCCCGGTAAACCGCAGCATCTCGCCTTCCGAGAAGCTGTCGCCGATCTGCATGTTGCCGTGGTTCGGCAAGCCGATGATGTCGCCCGCGTAGGCCTCTTCGACCTGCTCGCGCGAGGACGCCATGAAGGTCACCACGGACGACACCTTGATCTCGCGCCCGAGGCGCAGGTGCTTGATCTTCATGCCGCGCTCGAAGTGCCCCGAGCACACCCGCAGGAACGCGATGCGGTCGCGGTGGGCCGGGTCCATGTTCGCCTGGATCTTGAACACGAAGCCGGAAAACGGCTGCTCGCCCGGCTCCACCACGCGCAGCGTGGCGTCGCGCGCGCGCGGCGCCGGAGCCCAGTCGACCAGCGCCGAGAGGATCTCGCGCACGCCGAAGTTGTTGATGGCCGAGCCGAAGAACACCGGGGTCTGCACCCCGGCCAGGAAGCGCTGCAGGTCGAACGGGTGGGAAGCGCCGTGCACCAGTTCGACTTCCATCTTGAGCTGCTCTATCTCGAGCGGGAACATTTCCTTCAGGCGCGGGTTGTCGATGCCCTTGATCACTTCGAAGGCGCCGTCGGCCTTCTCCTCGCCGGCCTTGAACAGCATGATCTCGTCGCGCAGGAGGTGGTACACGCCGCGGAAGTTCTTGCCCATGCCGATAGGCCAGGTGACGGGCGCGCATTCGATCTTGAGCACCGATTCGAGCTCGTCGAGCAGCTCGAGCGGATCGCGCGTCTCGCGGTCCATCTTGTTCATGAAGGTGACGATGGGCGTATCGCGCATGCGGCACACGGCCAGCAGCTTGATGGTCTGCGCTTCCACGCCCTTGGCCGCGTCGATCACCATGAGCGCCGAGTCGACCGCGGTGAGCACCCGGTAGGTGTCTTCCGAAAAGTCCTGGTGGCCGGGCGTGTCGAGCAGGTTGATCACATGGTCGCGGTACTCGAACTGCATGACCGAGCTGGCCACCGAGATGCCGCGCTGCTTTTCGATCTCCATCCAGTCGGAGGTGGCGTGGCGTCCGCTCTTCCTGGCCTTGACGGTGCCGGCCAGCTGGATCGCGCCAGAGAACAGCAGCAGCTTCTCGGTGAGCGTGGTCTTGCCCGCGTCCGGGTGCGAAATGATGCCGAAGGTGCGGCGGCGCGCCACTTCGCGCGCGATCGCGGCAGCCGGCTTGATGGCGGGCGTTCCGGAGGCATCCGGGGTGGTCGGTACAGAATCGTTGGCCATAGTGGAGCCCATCAGGTGTTGGCCCTCGTAAGAAAATCCTCAATTTTACAGAATCCGGCCCAAGTCAGGTGAACTGAATGGAAATGGGGCGCAACAATGGCATGAAGGGCGCCGGGCGGCACCGTTGAGAAACGGGCGGCCTCACCAGCAGCCGGCGCTGTCCGGTGTTTGCGCGCCCGTGCTCGACAAGGTCAGCGTTGCACACGCATCGTCGGCCTGGGCACCGGCAGGGACCGCCTGCAGCGTGTATTTCCCGGCGTCCGGCTCGACCGAAAAACTGATGTTGTACCTGACGTCGCGCCCGCTGGCGTTCTTGGGCGCCACCGCCGACATCAGCGTTGCACCTTCATAGCTGTTGTTGGCCGTGAAATAGCGCTCCATGTACTGGGCGCTCTCCCCCAGGATCGCTTTGGCATTGGTCCGGTGCGTCCCGAGAATATATGCCCTGTAGGAAGGGATCGCCAGCGCGCCGAGGATGCCGACAATGGCGAGCACGACCAGCAGTTCCAGCAGTGAAAAGCCTGCTGCGCGCGCGCCGCCTGCGCCTGCCTTGATGCTCATTGCTGCAACTCGCGCCAGTTGATGCGCCCCAGGTTGGCCGCGTTCTTGTCGATGCCGCCCGTATCGATCTTGCCGTTGCTGCCCACCGCCCCGCCGGTGACGATCCCGGCCTCGGTGCCGGATGCGGCTGCCGGTACCGTCCTGACGGTGGTCGTGACGGTGTAGCCGCCGCTCGCATTGGCGCTATGGGTGACCGTGGTCGTGGTCGTGCTGCCGTCGGCGTTGACGACCGTGACCGGATCGGGCGGGCGCGGCACCTCCGTGCTCGCGCCGCTGCCGGCCGCGAACACGCCTTTCGGGTCGTTTTCGCCTGGCGCCCACACGCCGTTCCGTGCATCGGAGACGCTCGTGTCCTGCGGTGGCGACTTGGTCCACCCGGTGTCGCCCATGCATTTATTGTTCGGGTGATGCCAGTAGATCAGGTATTCGGCAAGCAGCTTGCTCTTCAGGCTGGTGGCGCGCAGGCGGTAGCCCAGATCGGGACGGCCGCTGACGTTGAGCTCGATATCGCTGTCCGCCACCGAGGCATCGACGATCTGGATCGTGAGCGCGCCGTTGCGCCACTCGCCGAGCGGACCCGGGGTCGGCGCGGCGACGGCCACGCCGGCGCACTGGGGACGAATCGGATGCAGGCCGGTGCGCGTGGTGCCGGTGCCCCAATCCTTGATGTTGAAGGCGTCGAGCGGCATCGAAAACACCAGCTGGCTGACGTCGGCAAGCAGATAGGTCGGCAAGCCGGCGGCGCTCAGCCCGTACGCGGCCTGGAATTTGTATACCGCGTCGTTGTAGGCCGCATTGACCAGCGTGCCATCTTGCGCGCCGGCGATACGCAAGTTGACCGCCGGGGAGTAGGCCTGATTGGCCATCAATACCTTGAAGCGCACATTCGGGATCGTCTCCACCGGCGTGACCACGGTGTCCCATATCCTGACCGATCGTTTCCAATCGTAGGGGTAGCGATCGTTGCGCCGCGCGCCGACATTGACCGCTTCGCCGATGGTCAGGGTGGTCGTGTGACGGGTCTTGGCGGTGATGACCGTGCCCGCCGCGTCGGTGACCGTAGTCGGATAACCGGGCACCGCGCTGGCCGGTCCATCGGCGTAATTGTAGCTGGCGCGCGGCACGCTTCTGGCCGTCTTTCCGGTCTCGATCGTGGTCTACACCAGCGTCACGCCGGTGTCGGGCATGCGGTTGGCGGCGGCCAGCGCCGGCGTGTCGGGCATGGAACTGCTGCGCTTGCTCACCTTGGCCAGGGCGAGGCGTTGCAGGTCCTGGCTCGGGTGCAGCATATTGATGCCGACCCGGTCATAAATATCGTCGTACTCGTGAACGTGCACATAGTTCAGGCCATCCGTGGCGCCGCCGTACTCGCGCCCGACCGAATAGATGCCGGCCGATGCGAAGACGGTTCGGTAGAGCGATGTCGCCTCTCCGCAATTACGGTAGCAGAAGAAATCGGTGTCGAAGTGGCCGCCGGAGACGCCGCGATCGCCCACAACCGATGAGCTGGTGGTGGTGCTCGCCGCGCTCGGCGCGGTATTCTTGTCGTAGTTCGACTGGAACACGTCGACCCCGTCGGCGGACAGGGCGATCAACTGCGAGCGCACCCCGCCGCCCATGTGGCGCCCCACCGGGTCGGCCGTACCGACCTTGTCGTCCGAGGTAAATTCCCGGTCGCCGTTCAGGTCGAACAGCGTGGTGCCCGAGTCGCCCCCGCTCAGGGCGTTCAGTTGCATCCACCAGTTCTCGCCCGGCGGCCTGGCCAGCGGGTTGATGGTCGGATTGGTGCTGAAGAACTGGAACACGTTGCCGGTCACGAAAGCGCCATCGCCGACCACGCGCTCGCCACCGATCGGCAGCCTGGTCTTCCAGCCCTTGTGGTGGCCCGCTCCCGGCGTCCAGTTCGGCACATTCCTGGTCGCGGTCCGGACCCGGATCGTTTCCGGCCCGGCCGTGTAATTGACTTCGCTCAGGGTCTGCTCGAGCAAGGTATCGTTGGCCGCGGGCGCGCCGTCCCAGATGCCGAGCGCATAGTGCTCGGCGCTGTCGCCGGCATCGGCCGTGTTCAGCATGCGCCCGCTCACGAACTCGACCAGGACGCCGCCCAGCGGATGGGCGAGCAGGCCGGGTGCCATGGTGATCGCTTGCGCCGGGCCGGCCGTGTTCGTGTACAGCGCTTGCACGGATGCGCCCGAGTACGGCGGGCCGAGCTTGAATTTCCACAGGTTGCCGTCGATATCGCCGGCATAGGCGGTGTCTTTCCTGCCATCGCCGTCGGCGTCCCACAGTGCCGGCGAGGACAGCCCGTTCGGGCTGACGCTGCTGCCGGCGCCGGTATCGATAGCCGCGATCAGCGTCCCGTTCTTCGCATCGATCAGGTACAGGATGGCGTGCCCGTTGCCGGTGTTGTTGTAGCCGTTGCCGATGGCCAGTGCCGCGCGTCCGTCCGGCATCGTCAACAGGGTGGGCGCGCCATACGTATCGCCCAGGTCGGCGAAGTTACTGCTTGCATTGCTAATTTCCCACAGCACCTTCGCGGCCGCGTTCAATTCCGAGCTGGCCGCCGCATTCGTCACGTCCAGGGCGAAGATCGCTTTGCCGCCCCCTCCCAGGGTGCCCACCAGGATGGCCTGGGCGCCGAATTGCTTGACGTCGAGGCGCCCGTCGACATAATACTGATGGGTATAGGACGGGCTTGCGAGCGCGGCCAGCTTGGGCAGCAAGACCGCCGGCACATAGGCAAAGCGTTCGCTGCCGTCGGCAGCGTTTAGCGCGTGCATCATGCCGTCGTTGGCGCCGACAAAGACGGTGCGGTTGACGCCATCGTCCCAGTACACCGGGGTGGAATGAATGATGTCGCCCAAACCATGGGCGCGCGCCCGGTATTTGCCTGGCCCGCTGCCCTCGTTGGCGCTGCTGCCGCGCAGGTACTCGAGCAGCGCCGAGC
>JBAQKU010000248.1:0-5707 GCA_049301315.1 Telluria sp. | reverse complement strand
GTGCGGGCGCGCTCCGCTTCAGCCGTGCGCGCTTCGAGCCGCACCTGGTCGCGTTGGCGCGCGGAATTGGCGATATCGGCTTCGGCCGCCTTGCGCGCGGCGACCTCGCGCGCGATGGCGATGCGTTGCTTGGCCAGGTAGGCCAGTTTGTCGATCTTGTCGAGGCTGTCCTTGCGCGCCGCCGCGGCGTTGGCCTGGTCGAGCGCCTCGCTGGCCTGCTTGAATTCGAGCGGCGCGTAGGTCGACACTTGCGGATTGTTGTTGGCGGCGACGAAATCGCCGCGCGCCTGGTCGAGTGCCGGCGTGGTGGTCGGCAGCGTGCTGCAGGCACCGAGCAAGATCGCGCTGGCGAGCGCGGCCGATTTGAGGAGGCTGAGTTTCATGGTTTATTCCTTTTTTTATAGGCGCATGCGCGCCACTGGTCGGATTCGCACTTCGGCAAGAGTGAACGGCGCACGCTTATGGCTGGCGGGCGCGCTCGACTTCTTCGCGCAGCACGCGGATGTCTTCCTGGAGCGCATCGGCGGCGGCATTCGCCTTGGCCGAGGTCGCCTTGCTCTGGGCCAGCTTGGCGTCCGCCTGGGCCTGGACGGCAAGCTCGCGCGCCAGCTTGTAGTCCTTGGCTGCCAGCGCCTGGTTGGCGCGCATCATCTTGGTGCGTGCCACCGTCAGTTCCTGCGGCGCCAGCTCGGCCGCGCCCGCGCTCACCGCGTTCTCGACCGCATTCCTGGAGACGGCGACATCGGCCGTGGCAGGGGCTTTTTGCGGGCTGGCGCAAGCGGCAAGCGCGAGCACTGCCGTGCCGCACAACACCTTGATCAACTGCTTGCTCGATTCCATACTCATCTTGTTCTCCGTTCGCGTTATTAGTCGTGAGTGATATTGCAGTTACGTTATATGCTGATTCTTTGGCAAGATCGGTTCGCTGACGCACATTGCAAATGTTTTGCTCCGGGCAGTGTTGCACAGCGTGCGTCAGCGCACGAATGGCCGCCGCGCTTTACTATAGACTCGGCGTCACACCCCCATCAGGAAGGATCGCCATGAGTGAAGCCCGCGCGCCAGCCGGCGGCTTGAAGCCGCCGGCTGGCCGTCGCACGATCATCCTCAGCCTGGCCGCGCTGCTGCTGGGCGTGCCGCTCATTGCGCTCGCGCTGCTGCTGAC
Organism: Telluria sp.; assembly: GCA_049301315.1. Taxonomy (GTDB): domain Bacteria; phylum Pseudomonadota; class Gammaproteobacteria; order Burkholderiales; family Burkholderiaceae_D; genus JBAQKU01. The sequence continues at coordinate 4,542 of JBAQKU010000248.1, read as the reverse complement.
GTACGACTGGAACCGTGCGCGCCCCTGGCTCAATGCGCGCACCAGCGAAGCGATCGGACGCCCGTTCGCGATCGCCGGCGCGCTGGCGCTGACCTGGGAACGGCCGGCCGCGGCCATGCCCGGGCGCGACCGTACCTGGCGCGACTTCATTCCCTGGCCGCACCTGGTGGCCAACGACATCCACATCGGCAATCCGGCCGCGATGGGAGCGGGCGACATGGCCAGCGCGCGCCAGTTCTCGTTCTCGCTCAACCCGCTCGCCCTGCTCGAGAAACGCATCGCCATTCCCGTGCTGCGCTTCGACTCGCCCGCGGTGCGGCTGGAGCGGCGCGCCGACGGCGCCCACAACTGGAGCTTCAAGCAGGAAGACCGGCAGTCGCCCTGGAAGCTCGACCTGGAACGGGTGGTCTTCACCAAGGGGGTGGTGCACCTGAAAGACGCGCTCGAGAAGGCCGACCTCACGGCCGACGTCGACACCATCAACGCCGACCCGGCCTACGGGGTCGGATGGAAGCTGCGCGGCACCTTCAACGGCGCGCCCGTGAGCGGCGGCGGCAAGGCCGGCGCGGTGCTCTCGCTCAAGCGGCAGGACACGCCCTACCCGCTGCAGGCCGACCTGCGCATGGGGGCGACCCGCATCGTGCTCGAAGGCACCCTGACCAAGCCGACCGACCTGGCCGCGCTCGACCTGCAACTGAAACTGAGCGGGCCGAGCATGGCGCGCCTGTACAACCTGACCGGCGTGCTGCTGCCCGAGACGCCCGCCTACCGCACCGGGGGACGCTTGACCGGCCAGCTTGGCCAGAACGGCAGTCACTGGACGTACGACAAATTCACGGGCAAGGTGGGCTCGAGCGACATCGGCGGCAAGCTTGAGTTCCAAAGCGGCAAGCCGCGCGGCCTCCTGAGCGGTTCGGTGGTCTCGCACCTGCTCCACTTCGGCGACCTGGCCCCGCTGATCGGGGCCGACTCGAACGCGAGCAAGGCCGCGCGCGGGGTGGCGCCGGTACAGCCCGAGGGCAAGGTGCTGCCGGTCGAGACCTTCCGCACCGAACGCTGGACCAGCGTCGACGCCGACGTCAGGTTCGCGGCCGACCATGTCAGGCGCGAGCGCCAGTTGCCGATCAACAAGCTGTCGACCCACCTGATCCTCAAGGACGGGGTGCTGACCCTGGCGCCGCTGCAATTCGACATGGCCGGCGGCACCCTGAACTCGACCATCAGGCTCGACGGCAGCGCTCGCCAGGGCAAGGCCGCGATCAAGGCCACCGCCAAGATGACGGCGCGCCACATCCACCTCAAGCAGCTGTTTCCTGCCATCGAAGCGCTGCAGGCGAGCGTGGGCCAGGTCAATGGCGACGCCCAGTTGTCGGCCACCGGCAACTCGGTGGCCACCCTGCTGGCCGGCGCGAACGGCGAGATCAAGACCCTGATCAACCAGGGCACGGTGAGCAAGTTGCTGCTCGAGGAAATGGGGCTTAACATCGGCAATGTGCTGCTGACCAAGCTGTTCGGCGACCGCCAGGTCAGGCTCAACTGCATGGCCACCGATTTCGGCGTCACCAACGGCCTGATGCGAACGCGCACCTTCGTCATCGATACCGACGAGGCGATCATCAGCGCCGACGGCAGCGTCGACCTGTCCAGGGAATGGCTCGACCTCACCCTGCGGCCCCAGACCAAATCGCTGCGCATCTTCTCGCTGCGCGCCCCGCTCTACCTGCGCGGCAGCTTCAAGCACCCCAAGGTGAGCGTCGACAAGGGCGTGCTTGCGCTCAAGGCCGGCGGCGCGCTGGCGCTTGCCGCGCTGGCCGCTCCGGCCGCCGCGTTGCTGCCGTTAGTCAACACCGGCCCCGGCCAGGACAGCGACTGCGGCAAGCTGCTGGCGCTGGCGCGCGTCAAGCCGCAGGCCCCGCCTCCGGGCAAGAGCGCAAAACCGCGCTGATTCTCGATTGCACAATTCGCAACAGCTGTGTGCGTTGCCGAACAGACTCGTCTTCAAGCAGGCTCTACTCTAGCCTCATCGGTGAAGCGCGCCGCGCCCCATCGCATGCAAGTAAAAACAGACACCACCATTTAGGAGCCCAAAAAATGAAAAACATGAAAGCCTTAACGACCCTGCTGGCCGCACTGATGCTGACCACGGTAGTCGGCTGCGCCTCCACCGCCAAGCACGAAAGTGTCGGCGAATACATCGACGACACCGTCATCACCACCAGCGTCAAGGCTGCCCTGGTGAACGACCCGATGCTCAAGGCCACCGAAATCAACGTCGAAACCTTCAAGGGCGTGGTGCAGTTGTCCGGCTTTGTCAGCAAACCGGAAAACATCGCGGCCGCATCGTCCTTGGCGCGCGGCGTCAAGGGTGTGAAGTCGGTCAAGAACGACATTCGCCTGAAATAATTCATCCACTCCACGAGGTGACACCATGAAATCGATTAAACAATTCGCCGCCAGTGCGGCGCTCGCAACGCTGGCCCTGGCGCTCGGTGGTTGCGCAGGCATGTCGCAGCAGGACAAGAACACCGCGATCGGCGCCGGAGCGGGCGCGGTCGTTGGCGGCGTGCTGACCGGCGGCAGTGCCATTGGCACCGTGGGCGGAGCAGCCGTCGGCGGCGTGATCGGCAACCAGGTCACCCCGAAGCGCTAAGCCGCGCCAGGCGTGAGCCGCGCGCCTCGGCGCGCATGCCGTTCAGTTCAAGACTGAGCGGCATTTTTTTTATTGCCAGCACCAGGCAGGCGCAGCGAAACCGGGGCGGAATTTTTTTCGCCGTGGCTATCGCGAAAATGACTGTGCCCCGGTTTCGCCCTGGTCGCGCCGACCATGCGGATTCAAACGAACGCGCTGGCCTCCGCCCCCGCCCCGGCATCCTTGACGATCTCATAGCATTTGCAACTTGCCGCCGCCAGTCCCTGCACATCGAGAATCTCGATATTGCCGCGGCTGTAAATGATCAGCCCCTGCTGCTGCAAGGCACTGGCCGCCTTGGTCACCCCGACCCGGCGCACCCCGAGCGCGTGCGCGAGGAATTCATGGGTGAGATGGAATTTGTCGGACTGCAGGCGGTCGCGCGTAATGAGCAGCGAGCGCGCCAGCCGTGCTTCGAGCACGTGGAAACGGCTGCACACGGCGATCTGGATCGCCTGCGCCAGCAGGGTATCGGTGTAGCGGTACAACACCCGCTGCAAGGCGGGGTTGCGCGTGAACTCGCTGCGAAATTGCGCGCTGTCGATGCGGCTGGCACTGCCGGCGCGCTGCACCACCGCCCTCACCTGCGCCATGTCGTGCCCAAGCGCGACGGTGGCCCCGAGTATGCCTTCGCGCCCCACCAGCCCCACTTCGAGCGTCATGCGCCCTTCGGCTACCGCCAGCAGCGAGATCAGGCTATCGTGCGGAAAGTAAATATAACGAAGGGGGTCGCCGGGCTCGCACAGCACCGCACCGACCTCGAGCCTGACCGTGTCGAACATGGGCGCCAGGCGCTCCAGGTCGTCGGCGGGCAAGGCTGCCAGCAGCCGGTTGCCGTCTTGCTGCACGACCTGCTCGGGCAGGGCGGCGAGGTTCATCGGCGCCTCCCGTGCGGGTGTAAGTTGGAACATGATTCAGGGCGCATAGCGAACATTGGGGGCGGTGACTGACTGTTAAAGAGACGGCATCGATACATGTGCAAACAATGTGAGTCAGCCTAACGGCAATAAAAGTCGAAGTATGTACGGTGACGCACGGAAGCACCGAGTGTTCCTATGGACAATGGGCGCACCAGGCAGATCCGGTACCGGAGCTGCTCGACGGCGCGGCCCACGCTCGTTGCCCACGCAAAACAACAAACAACCAAAAGGAAACAATCATGCAAACTCCGTCCCCGACTCCGAGGTCTGTCAACCCTCATCCGATGATCATCGTCGCTGCTGTCGCAGTGGTGCTGTTCTGCCTGGCCGGCACCGCCGCCATCATGGGCTGGATCCCCTCATCGATCGGCGGAAATAGCGGCAACGGCGATCTGAGCGAGGCCGACCGGAACGCCCTGTCGGCCCAACTGCAAACGCCGCCCAAGCCGGCGCCGAAGGCCGAGGTCCACAAAAAACATGCGCCGGCACCGACCCGGCTCGCAGCGGCCGAGCCCGCCAGAAACTGGTGTGGCCACTGCGGCAACGTCGAATCGGTACGCACCATCACCACCCGTGCCGAGGGCAGCGGCCTGGGTGCGGCCGGCGGCGCCGTGCTCGGTGGCTTGCTGGGCAACCAGGTCGGCGGCGGCAATGGCCGCAAGCTGGCCACGGTGGCCGGCGCAGTCGGCGGCGCCGTGGTCGGCAACCAGGTCGAAGGCAACATGAAGGCGACGACCAGCTATGAAATCACCGTGCGCATGGACGACGGCGGCGCGCGCACCTTCCACCAGCAACAGCAGCCGGCGTGGCACAACGGCGATCGCGTCAAGGTCGTGGACGGCGCCCTGCGTTCGGCAGGCTGACCGCGCCGCCGCTGCGGCGGCCAAAAAACAACGCCCCGCGGCCAGCGTGCCCGGGGCGTTTTTTTTCGTC